>REEJ01000334.1 GCA_007695125.1 Trueperaceae bacterium
CGCCAACCCGTCATGGCCCAGGCCTTGGAGAAGCCCGACAGGGTGATCGTGTGCTCGCGCATACCCGGGAGCGCGCCGATCGAGACGTGCTCGAACGGGGGCCACACGAACTTCCCGTAGATCTCGTCCGAGATGACCACGAAGTCGTGCTTCTGCGCCAGGGCGGCGATCTTCTCGGCCTCACCGCGCGTGATGATGCCACCGGTGGGGTTCGAGGGCGTGACGAGCAGCAGCGCCTTGGTCTTGGGCGTGATGAGCGGCTCGATGGCCTCGGCCTTGAGGTCGAACGCCTCTTCCGGCTGCGTAGGGACGGTGACGGAGACGCCCCCAGCGTGCTCGATCGCCTGGTCGTAGCTGGTGTAGCGGGGATCGGGTACCAGGATCTCGTCGCCCGGGTCGAGGAGCGCCGACATCACCAGGAACAGCCCCTCTTGGCCACCGGTGGTGACCAGCACCTGTTCCGGACCAACGCTCACGCCGTGGTCGCTGTGCGCGCGACGCGCGATGGCCTCGCGCAGGGCGGGCATGCCGGCCACCGGTTGGAGCGGCTGCACCGGCTCGGCCAAGGCACGCTTGGCCGCTTCGACCACGTGCGCAGGGGTGTCGAGATCGGGGTCGCCGCGCCCGAGCGCGATGGCGTCCGGGACCTCCTTGGCGAGGTCCATGAGGGCGTAGCGCAGCTTGGCGCCGTCCAAGCCGCGAAGCTCGTCGAGGGTCATGCGTTCGCCTCCTCGAGGAGCGCCAGCGCGCCCCACTGCGAAAGGTTGGTGGTGCACAGGGTGAGGGCCTGCTTGAAGTCGCGCAGCGGGCCGGCGGTGGCGCTGGGGGCGGCCAGGAACCCGACGCGCCAGGCCTCGATCCCAGCGTCCAGGCCGAGGGCCCCGATCGTCACGGTGTGCTCGGCCAGGCCGACGGCGGCCGGGTGGAAGCTGGCCTCGCCGGGCTCGTACACGACGGCCCAACCGTGCTCAGAAGCCTGCGTCAGCCAAGGGTCGCGGACCTCGGCCGGCGTATCGCCGGTCAGGTACACGGTCAGGTCGCCGTCGACGGCGGCGTCGGGCGCCCGCAGGCCCGCGCCGCGCACGATGCAGGCGCCAGCGACGCGCTCGGCGTGCGACAGGGCCACGACGGTGCCCCCGACGGGGACGAGCTGCTGCATGGCGACGAAGCGCGCCTCGGTGACCCCGCACGTGATCACGACACCCTTCCCGGCATCGATGGACACGTCGAAGCGCTCGCTCATCAGCGCGGCCACGCGCTGCCGCAGCGGCACGATGCCCGGACGGTCGGTGTAGTGGGTCTCGCCACGCTCGAGCGCGGTCACCGAGGCTTGGCGCGCTACAGCGCTCACCTCGACGTCGGCGCCGTCGCGCGGCGCGGCCACGCTGCCGCGGAGTTCCGCCACCCGCCTCGCCAGGGGTACGGCCAACCCCATCAGATGCCCTTCACGTTCTTGTACTGCTCGAGCTGCTCGGCCGTGTAGACCTGCATGAACTCGATCTCGATGCCGCCGGCGTCCTGCTCGAGGAAGGCCACCCAGCCTTCGGGGTGCACGTGGCTTCCGGTGACCTTGCACGCCGAGCACTCCTTGAGCGTGGCGCCTTGCGCCTGCGCCTCGGCCAACGCGGCGTCGATGTCGTCGACGGCGTAGCAGATGTGGTGCAGACCCTCGCCACCGCGCTCGCGGATCCACGTCGCGAAGCGGCCGTCTGGATCCATCGATTGCGACAGCTGGTACTCGACGCCGCCGAGGTCGAACACGGCCACGCGGTTGCGCGACTTCGCGAACTCGGTGACCTCGACGTCGGGACTGACCCCCAACAGGCGTTTGTAGGTGGTGAGCGTAGCGTCGACGTCGTTCACGGCGAACGCCATGTGCTTGACCTGCGTGACTTTGATATCGCTCATGTCTCGTCCTTCCCCCTCGTCGGCGAGGGCGTGCGAAGTGGTGCCGGGCATCGTGGCGGGCGCTTCGACCGGGTCCGGCGCGATCGAGGCGTCGAGCTTCAGGAGACCACGTGGGTGAGTGCCTCACCCTGGCGTAGTCGGGCAAGGTTGGAGAACGTATCGCGCGCCTGCTTCATGCGGGCACCACCGGAGCCGCCACCGAGATGTGGCGCCAAGAGGACGTTCTCGAGCGCCAGCAGCGGATGGTCGAACGGGACGGGCTCCTCGACGAATACGTCGAGACCGGCGCCCTTGATCGTGCCGTCGCGCAGCGCCCGAACGAGGGCGTCTTCGTCGACCACGCCGCCGCGGCAGGTGTTCACGAGGTACGCGCTCGGCCGCATGCGCGCGAGGGCCGCAGCGTCGATCATCCGCTCCGTATGTGGGGTGTGTGGCACGTGGAGTGAGACCACGTCGCTCTCGGCCAGGAGCGCTTCGAGATCGCGGTACTCGACCCCCTCCTCGACCTCGATCTCAGCGGGTACGCGCGTGCGCTTGGTGTAGAGCACCCGCATGCCGAACGCTCGCGCCCGCCGGGCGACCTCGGTGGCGATCTCGCCGTAGCCGACCAGGCCGAGCGTGAGGCCATGGAGCTCGAACAGGTCGGGGAGCTTCATCCACTGGAAGGCGTGCTTGCGCTCGTGCGTGCGCTCGGGCGTCAGACCGAGATCGCGATACGCACCTTCGCGGGTGAGCCGATCCGCGAGCGCGACCTTCTTCGAGAGGCCGAGCATGAGCAGCATCGTGCACTCGGCCACGGCGATGCACCCGACTTGCGGTGCCAACGCGACGCTGATGCCCCGCTTGCGTGCGGCGTCGAGATCGACGCCATCGCGTCGGCTCGACCAACGCTGCACGAGTCGCAGCGACGGCCCAGCGGCTGCCATGATCTCGTCCGACACGTGCACGCCCTTCGAGACCACCGCGGTTGCGCCCGGGAGGAGCGCTTGGAGCGCAGCGGGGTCGTCCACCTCGGGCGCGTGGAGCGTCACGCCGGGGGCGTACTCGGCGTAGTAGGCGAGATTGTCGGGCGTCGTTGGATCGAGGATGACGGCGTGCATGGACACTTCCTTTCGCAGCGGCGCGCCCCGCCGGGCCGAAGGGCTCGACGGAGCGCGCGCGAGGGAGGAGCTAGACCTGGCCACGCAGGCGCGGGTCGAGCGCGTCGCGCAACCCGTCGCCGATGAGGTTCACGGCGAGCACGGTGACCATGATCGCCAGACCCGGGAACGTCGCCACCCACCACGAGCGCCGCAGCACGCCGCGGCCGTCGCTGATCAACAGGCCCCACTCCGGCGTGGGTGGCGCGGCCCCCAAGCCGAGGAACGACAGTGCCGCCACCGACAGCACGGCGCTGCCGAGACCGAGCGTCGCGAGCACCAGCACGGGTGCGAACACGTTGGGGAGGATGTGCTTCCCCATCACGGCGAGGTCGCCTGCGCCGTTGGCGCGAGCGGCCTCCACGTATGGGAGTTGTTTCGCCGACAGCACCGATGCCCGCACCACACGGGCGTACTGCGGCATCGACGCGAAGCCGACGGCGATCATCACGTTGGTGAGGCTCGGCCCGAGCGCGAAGACGATGGTGATCGCGAGCAGGATGCCGGGCATCGCGAGCACGAAGTCCATGAAGCGCATCAGTGCGTTGTCGACCCAGCCGCCGTAGAAGCCCGAGACGAGGCCGAGGAACGTACCCAGCAGGGCGCCGATGGCGACGGCGATGACCCCGACCTGGAGCGAGATGCGCCCGCCGTAGATGACCCGCGTGAAGATGTCGCGGCCGTTGCGATCGGTGCCGAACCAGTGTTCGGCCGAGGGCGACTCGAAGCGCGCGCTGAAGTTCGGCTCGATCGGGTCGTAACGCGTGACGAAGGGGGCGAACACGACCATGGCGATGAGAACGGCGAACATCGTCGTGCCAACCAGGGCGCCGCGGTTGCGCCGGAACTCCCGCCAGAACATCTGGAACCGCGTACGGTACGCGCCGTCGGCGGCCTTCGCGTCGACGCTCGTCGTTGCGACGTCAGCCATGGCGGTCTCCCTCGCGTGTGGTGCTGGCGTGGCGAACGGCCCTCATGCGTACGTGATCCGCGGGTCGAGGACGCCGTAGGTGAGGTCCACGATCAGGTTGACGAGCACGAACAGCGCGGCGGTCACGATGATCCCGCCCTGCACCAGGTAGAAGTCGTGGGCGAAGATCGCCTTGATGATCACGTTGCCGAGCCCTTGACGCGCGAACACGATCTCGATGATCACCGAGCCACCGAGCAGGAACCCGAAGTTGATGCCGACCACGGTGACGACGGGGATCAGGGCGTTCTTGAGGGCGTGGCGGTTGATGACGCTGCGTTCGGCGACCCCCTTGGCGCGAGCCGTGCGGACGTAGTCTTGGCCGAGCACCTCGAGCATCGCCGAGCGGAAGAGCCGTGCCAGCAGGCCGGCGAACGACAGTCCGAGAGCGAATGCCGGGAGCACGACGTGCCAGAGCGTGTCGGAGCCTTGCACGGGGAACCAGCCGAGGTTGAGCGAGAACACGAAGATAAAGATCAAGCCGAGCCAGAAGTTCGGCATGGACAGTGCGAGGAGCGAGATGATCATGCTGATGCTGTCCCACCAGGTGTTGCGCATGACGGCAGCGGTGATGCCGAATATCGCGCCAAACAGCACGCCCACGATGGTCGCGGCGATCGCGAGTTCGAGCGTCTTGGGCAGCTGCTCGAAGATCTGCGGCAACACGGGGCGGCGGCTGAACAGCGAGGTGCCGAAGTCGCCCTGCACCGCGTTGCCGAGGAACCGTCCGTACTGGACGAGCATCGGATCGTTGAGGCCGAGCTGGTCACGCAGTTCCGCCTCTTCGCGGGCCGACGCACCGAACTCCGAGAGCATGATCGTGACGGCGTCACCGGGCAGCAGGTGCAGCATGAAGAACACGAGGCTGCTGACGCCGAAGACGACGACCAGGGCGGCCAGCGTCCGGTTGACGATGTAGCCGATCACGGTATGTGTGTCAGGGGCATGGGCGAGTCCCTCGTCGATCGTGGGTGGTGTGGTTGGGGGGGGGGGGGGGCCCCGCCCCCCCCCCC
>REEJ01000214.1 GCA_007695125.1 Trueperaceae bacterium
AGCACGATGTTGAGGCTCTTGAAGAGCGTGTAGAGCGAGCGCGCGTCGCGGGCGAGCGTGCCGTACAGCAACCCGATCATCACCGCCATCAGGGCGCCGACGAAGAGCGCGAGCAGCAGGGCCGGCGGGCTCCCGCGCAGGGCGCCGTTGAGCGCCAGCGTCGCAGCCGCCATCGCCACGGCCAAGCCCAAGCCGAGCGTGGCCTTCGCGACGAGCACGTCGCCGAGTCCGGCCGGCGTCACGAGGATGGCGTCGATCGTGCGCCGCTCGCGTTCCTCGACCAGACTGAACGAGGTCACGAACACGCCCGCCACGAGCATCGCCATGAGCACCAGCAGGGGCACCATGCGCTGCACGAGCGACGTCTCGTCGCCGTCACCGGTCGTGACCACCTCCACCGTCACCGGGACGGTCCTGCCCTCGACGGCCCTGACGACGTCGAGTGTCGTCACCGACACGATCACGCGGTCCGAGGCGAGGCTCTCGCCGGAGACGTAGAGCGGCAGCGTCGGGCGTTCACCGGCGCGCAGGGCGACGTCGAACCCGTCGGCGAGCACGAGGCCGGCGTCGAGGTCGTGCGCGGCCACCAGTCGCTCGAGCGTGGCACGGTCGTCGACGCGGCGGGCGTCGAGCTCCGGTAGCGCCAGCAGCGCCACCGTCAACTCGGACCCGCCGGCATCGACGATCCCGACACGCGGTCGTGCGTCGAACAGCGAACCGAAGACGCCGTGGACGAGCAGCGTCATGATCACGGGCATGACCACCGCCCACGCGACGATCGGCGAGCGTGGGCCGAGGGCGACGTCCTTGCGCAGGATCGCGAGCGTGACACGGAGGTTCATGCGGTCGCCACCTTCCTGGCCAGGGCCCACCAGCCGAGCGCGAACACGGCCGCCGCCCAGGCCGCCGCCGACACCAGGTACGGCGCCAGCTCGACCACGCCACGGCCGTACGACGCTGCGCCGACGAGCGCCTGCAGCACGCCGTAACTCGGCAGCACCTGCACCCAGGCCGAGGCGCTGCCGGGGAAGAGCAACGCGATGGCGGGGATCATCAGCGGGATCAGGAACGCCACGCCGAGGAACAGCGTGCCCATGAAGTCGCGCCCGCTCGAGCCGGTCAGGAGCGCGATGCCGGACACCAGCACGGATCCGAGCAGCATCGCCACCAGCAGGGCGGGCACGTCGCCGACCAGCGAGCGTGTGATCAGCAGCAGCAGCAGCCCCTGCGAGAACGCCAGCAGCGCCCCGGTCAGCCCTTTCGCCGTGAGCAGGTCGGTGATCCGGGCCGGCGTCACGACGATCGCGGAGAGCGTGCGCGAGGCCACCTCGGCCGAGATCAGCGAGGCGAGCGCCAGCGACTCGGTGATCAGCACGAAGAACACCAGCAGCGGCCGCACGCGCTCTCGCAGCGGCAGCTGGTCGCCCGCGCGGTCCTCGCCGAGCACGATCACGTCGCCGCCTTCGAGCGTCACGGGGAACGCCGCGCCCGAGAGCACGAAGGCGAGCTCCCGCGCGACGCTGGTCATCGCGCCCCGTACTTCGATCGGCACGGTGACGCCTACGTACACGCGCACGACCACGTCTTGGCGCGTGGCCACGCGCAGCACGAACGCGTCGGGCAACGCCAGGCCGACCTGGACGGACGGCCCGTCCTCGCCGCCCCCCATCACCGCCGCCCGCAGGGCCTCCTCGCTCTCGAAGCCGACGACGTCGAGACCGATCTCGGCGCCCTCCAGCGCCAGCTGCCCGAGCACGCTGGCGAGCGACGCGGGCGCGACGCCGACGCGGATGGTCTCGTCGACGCGGTCGGGCATCAGCCAGAACACCACCGCGAACATCACCAGCGCCACGGTCGTGAGCGCCACCCAGAGGCGGTCGCGCGAGAACTCCAGCAGGTCCTTGCGCACGATCGCCGCGACGAGTGCGGCGCGCGAGGGTAGGGGCCTGCTCACGTCAGGCCTCGGCCCGTCATCTGGACGAACACGGCCTCGAGCGTCGCCTCGTCGGTGTGGATCGTGAGCAACTCGCCGCCCACGGTGGCCTCGGCGAGGCGTCGGCCCATGTCCTCACCGTCGAGCTCGACCACGCGTTCGTCGACTGCGCCGTCCTCGCGGCGCACGCGCACGCGCGCGCTGCGCGTGCCGTGCGCGAGCTTGAGGCGCTCGGGCGTGTCGAGCGCGTAGAGCCGCCCGTCGTGGATGAACGCCACGCGGTCGGCGAGCGCGTCGGCCTCCCACATGTCGTGGGTGGTGATCAGCACGGCGCAGCCGCGCTCGGCCTGCTCGCGGATGACTGAGCGGATCGCTTGCGCGGAGACGGGGTCGAGCCCGTCGCTGGGCTCGTCCAGGATGAGGACCTCGGGATCGTTGACGAGGGCGCGCGCGATCATCAGGCGTTGGCGCATACCCTTGGAGTACCCGGCGACGCGGTCGCGTCCGCGCGTCTCGAGCCCCACGCGCGCGAGCAGGGCGCCGGGGTCGAGGTCGCGCACGCCGTGCAGCCGCGCGAAGAAGCGCAGGTGCTCGACGCCCGACAGCGTCGGGTAGAGGTTCTTCTCCTCGAAGCACACGCCGATGCGGCCTTGGAGTGCCGAGCGGTGCGTCGCGAGGTCCTCGCCCAGCAGCTCGATGCGCCCCTTCGCGGGCCGGTACTGGCCGGTGAGCATCTTGATGGTCGTCGACTTGCCGGCACCGTTCGGTCCCAGGAAGCCGAGCACTTCGCCGCGCGCCACGTCGAACGACACGCCGCGCACGGCCGGTCTCGAGCCGTACGAGAAGTGCACGTCCTGCACGCTGATGGCTGGTGTGGTGCCGGTACCGTCGCGGGACTGCTGCATGGCCCCTCGATCCCGGGAAGGCGCGAACCGTCGGCGGCCCTCCGCATGCAGCGAGTGTAGCGCCGGCAGCGGCCAGGTTGGAGGGACACGCGCCTCCGAGGGGCACGCACGTCTCAGGCACACGCGTCGGTGAGCGGTGCCTGCGCGGGGGGACAGCCGTCAGGCGTACGGAGACCGGAGAGCGCGTACGCTGTGCGCCGATGGGCACCGACACGCTCCTCGTCTTCGTGATCCTCGCGGCCACGGTCGCGCTCTTCGTGTCCGACCGATTGCGCCTCGACCTGGTGGCGCTGATGTCGCTCCTGGCGCTGCTCTTGACGGGCATCCTCACGCCTGCGCAGGCGCTGGCCGGCTTCGCCGACCCGCTCGTGCTGATGATCGCCGGCCTGTTCGTCGTGTCGACGGGGCTGTTCCAGACAGGCATCGCGGCGCGTCTCGGACGCTGGCTCGGGCGCGTGGCCGGCACGAGCGAGGTGCGCCTGATCGCCCTTGTCATGGTCGTCACGGCGGTGCTCTCGGGCTTCATGAGCTCGACCGGCACGGTCGCGGTCATGCTGCCAGTGGTGGTGAGCCTCGCCTGGCGCGCCCGCATCAGCCCGTCCAAACTGTTGATCCCGCTGACGATGGCCTCGCTGCTCGGCGGCATGATGACGCTGATCGGGACGCCGCCGAACCTGGTCGCCTCCAACCAGCTCGTCGCCCAAGGCATGCCCGGTTTCGGCTTCTTCGCCTTCACCCCGCTCGGGTTCGCGATGCTCCTGATCGGTCTGGTGTTCATGGTGACGATCGGACGCCACTGGCTGCCGTCGCGGGCGCCCTCGACCCCCGGCGGGGACACCGAGGGCCAGCTCTCGTTGGCTGAGCTGTCGGCGCAGTACGAGTTGCCCACCCGGGTCTTCCGCTCCACGCTGCCCGACGATTCGCCGCTGGCCGGCCGAACCCTGCAGGAGCTGGGGTGGCCGGAGCGCCATCAGGTGCAGGTGCTGGCGATCGACACGGAACCCGACGCCGTGCGGAGCCACCGGCGCTCGCGTCGCCACCTGGAGCGCTCGAAGTCGATCGGCCCCGCCACGGTCCTCGAGCCGGGCGACCGGCTCCTGCTGCAGGGGCAGCGCGCGAGCGTCGACGAGATCGCCGCTGCCTACGCTCTGAGCGTCGAGCCGGTCGACCCGAACGCCGAGGGCGTGGTGCCCCGCAACCTCGGCTTCGTCGAGGTGCTGCCGACGCCGCGCTCGCGCTGGCTGAACCAGACCCTGGCCGAGTTGCACTTCCGCGACCGCTTCGGCGTGCAGGTCGTGGCGGTGCGACGCGACGGCGCCACCATCACCGAGGGCTTGGCGCGCCTGACGATCCGCTTCGGCGACACGCTGCTCGTCGAGGGGCCGCGCAAGGCCTTCGAGCTGCTCCGTCGCGAGCGGCTCGACGCCGTCGTCCTGGCCGATCCGGGGGCGCTGGAGGCCGAGGCGCCGCGGGCCGAGCGCGCCCCGATCGCGTTGGCGATCATGATCGTGATGCTCGTGGTGATGACCTTCGCCTGGGTGCCGAACGTCGTCGCCGTCGGCGTGGCGGCCGTGCTGATGGTGCTCACGGGGTGCCTCACCATGGACGACGCCTACCGCGGCATCAACTGGGAGGCGGTCGTGCTGATCGCCGCGATCTTGCCGATGGCGACGGCGCTCGAGATCACCGGCGGCCTCCAGCTCGCCGTCGACGCCCTGGTGGCCGGCCTCGGGCCGCTCGGACCCCTGGCGATGCTGGCGGGCCTGTTCGTGCTCACGTCGGTGGCCAGCCAGGTGATCAGCAACACCGCCACCGCCGTCCTGCTCGCGCCCATCGCGTTCCAGGCGGCGCTGCTGCTCGACGTGTCGCCGTACCCGTTGTTGATGACGGTGGCGCTCGCTGCCTCGACCGCGTTCGCCACGCCGGTGGCCTCGCCGGTCAACACGCTGGTCCTCGGCCCCGGCCAGTACCGCTTCGGTGATTTCCTGCGCGTCGGCGTGGTGCTCCAGCTCCTCGTGCTCGCGGCGACGGTGGTGTTGGTGCCGATCCTGCTCCCGTTCTGAGCGCACGCGCTAGCATGTGCGCGTTCGCGTCATAGCGTTCGCGTCGTAGCGCTCGCATCGGGTCGACCGTCTGGTCGGCCCGCCGAGTGGCAGGCACGGGAGGAGTCCAACGTGGTGTGGTCGCTGGCGCCCATCGGAACGGCACTCGTCATCACGGCGGTCACGCTCGCCGTGCTGGCCTCGGTGGCGTGGCGCAGGCGCGGCGCCACGCGTGGTGCGCGCAGCTTCACCTTCTTCATGCTCGCCGCCGCGTTCTGGGCGCTGCTCGAGGCGCTGCAAGCGAGCGATCCCGACCCCATGCGCGCGCTCACGTGGCGGCAGCTCAAGTACGTCGGCATCGCCGGTCTCCCCGTCGGCTTCCTGGTGTTCGCGCACGACTACACCCGCGGGGCGACGTGGCTGAACCGCTTCACGGTCGCCCTGCTGGTGCTTGTCGCCGCCATCACGGTGGGGGTGACGTGGACGAACCCGCTGCACGGCCTGATGTGGACCGAGGGTGTCGGTGCGCCCGATCGCGCGCTCTTCCCGATCGCCGGCCGGGGCGGCTGGTTCTGGGTCCACACGGCCTTCTCGTACGCGCTGATCGGCCTGGCGTCGTTCTACCTGCTGCGCGGCTTCGTGCGCACCCCCCGCGCCTATCGCGCGCAGCTGCGTTGGGTCCTGATCGCGGTCCTGATCCCCTGGGCGGCGAACGTCGTCGTGCTGCTCGGCGACATCGACACCGGCGGCGTCGACGTCACGCCACTCACCTTCGCGCTCTCGGCGTTCGCGTTCGCCCGGAGCCTCTTCTCGCACCGCCTGCTCGACATCGTGCCCGTGGCGCAGGCGTCGGTCGTCCGGCACTTGAGCGACGCGGTCGTCGTCGTCGACGAGCGCGGTCGCACGCTGCAGGTGAACCCGGCCGCGGCGCGTCTGCTGGACATCGTCGACAGCGATGCCGTGGTCGGTGAGCCACTCGCTCGGCACCTGGAGGATGTCCCCGATTTGGTCGAGGCGCTGCAGGCCCCCGGCCCGCAACGGCTCGACGTCACCCTCACGCGGCATGCGACCACGAGGGCGTTCGAGGCGCAGGTCACGCCGTTGACCGACCGCCGGGGCCGTGTGACCGGCCGGCTGATCCGGCTGCAGGACATCGGTCGCCAGGTCGAGGCGGAGCGCATGCTGGCGCTCGCCGAGACCACGCTGCGGCACCAGGAGTCCTACGTGCTGGCGCTGCAGGAGCTGACCGAGGGGCTGATGCGGCGCGCGCCGATCGGCGCGCTGCTCGACGTCGTGATGCGGCGCGCCGGCGAGGTGCTCGAGGCGCCGCACGGGTACCTCGACCTGATCGACGTCGAGGTCGGCATGACGCAGCGCGAGCGTTCGCGCGGGCGCTTCGAGGGCCTGCCCGAGACCCGCGTGCGCCCGGGCGAGGGCCTGGCCGGCAAGGTCTGGGCCGAGCGCGGGCCGATGCGCGTCGACGACTACGCCAGGTGGGATGGGCGCCTGCATGGCGCCGGGCTCGATTGGGTGCGCGCCGCCATCGGCGCGCCGCTCGCGAGCCGCGAGGGCGTTCACGGTGTGCTCGTGCTGGCGCGCGACCGCGACGACCGGCGGGCGTTCGACGCTGCCGACGAGGCCGAGCTGGCGCGTTTCGCCGAGCTCGCCGCGCTCGCGGTGCTGAACGTGCGCACGATCGACGAGCTCGAGGCGCGCCGGCGCGAATCGGAACAGCTCGCCCGCATCGGGACCGCCATGCAGGAGGCGAGCGGTGTCGAGGAGCGCATGGCGCTGGTGTTGCAGGCGATCCCGCGGACCGTCGGACTGCGCAGGGCGGTCATCTGGCTCCCGGACGACTCGGACGAGGCGCTCGTGCCCAAGGCCTGGGTCGGTTTCGATGACGACGCGAGAGGCGTGCGCGTGCCGCTCGACGGGTCCGTGCCGCTGCTGCAAGAGGCCTACCGCGGCGCGCGCGAGAGCGTCGTCGAGGCGCACGAGCCGCTGCAGGCGGCGCTGCGCGCCCGCGCGCCCTTCAAGCACCATCCGTTGGTGCGCAGCCGTGCGGCGGTGGTGCTGCCGCTCGTCGCCCGCGGTCACGTCGTCGGCGTGTTGGCCGCCGACACGCCCGACGACGGCCACTCGCTGCGGGGGCGGCTCGAGGTGTTGCAGCGCTTCGCGACGAACGCGGCGCTCGCGATCGACGCGGCCGAGCTGCTGGCCACGGCCCAGGCCGAGGTGGCCGAACGCCGCAGCGCCGAGCTCGAACTGCGCAGCTCCGAGGAGAAGTACCGCGGCATCCTCGAGCAGATCGAGGAGGCGTACTTCGAGACCGACTTGCGCGGCACGCTCACGATGGTGAACCCTGCACTCCTGCGCAGCGTCGGCCGCACCAGCGGCGAGATGCTGGGGCGTTCGTTCCGACACGCCGTCGATCCCGACGGCGTCCGCGAGGTCCTCGACGTGTTCCGCGAAGTGGCGCGCAGCGGCCAACCGATGACCAGCGTGGAACTGCGCTACCGGCGCCACGGCGGAGCGCAGCAACGCGGCGAGATGTCGGTGAGCCTGGTGCGCGACCGCTCCGGCGCACCGATCGGCTTCCGCGGTGTGGTGCGCGACGTCGAGGACCGCATGCGCCAGCAGGAGGAACTCCAGGCCGCGAAGGACGCCGCCGAGGCCGCCAACGCCTCCAAGAGCGTCTTCCTGGCGAACGTCTCGCACGAGCTGCGCACGCCGCTCACGTCGATCCTCGGCTTCGCGCGGCTGATCGAGCGGCGCTTCGACGAGGTCATCGCGCCGCATCTCGAGGCGGTCGCCGACCCGAAGCTGCAGCGCGCGGTCGCGCAGGTGCGTGGCAACGCCGGCATCATCAGCCGCGAGAGCCGGCGCCTCAGCAGCCTGATCAACGACGTCCTCGACCTGGCGAAGATCGAGGCCGGCAAGGTCGAGTGGCGCATGGAGCGCCTGGCTCCGCGCGAGGTGCTCGAGCAGGCGCTCGACGCCACCCGCGGGCTCCTCGACGCCAAACCCGAGGTGCTCGTCCGCACCGAGCTCGGCAGCGTGCCGGACGTCATCGGCGATCGTGATCGCCTGGTGCAGGTGATGATCAACCTGATCTCGAACGCAGTGAAGTTCACGCCCACGGGCGAGGTGTCGGTCATGCTCGCCCACGAGGCTGGAGAGGTGCGCATCGCGGTGCGCGACACGGGCGTGGGCATCGCGCCGGCGGATCATGCGGCCGTGTTCGAGCAGTTCCAGCAGGTCGGCGACACGCTCACCGAGAAGCCCCAGGGCACGGGTCTGGGGCTGCCGATCTGCAAGCAGATCGTCGAACACCACGGTGGCCGGCTGTGGCTCGAGAGCGCGCTCGGCGAGGGGTCCACGTTCGCCTTCACGCTGCCGGCACTCACGCTCGCCCCCGACGCCGCTGGTGGCGTCGACGTCGCTGGCGCGGCCGGACAGCCGGGCGGCCGCTCGGTGGCGGCGCTGGAGGCCGGTGTCCGGCTACGGCGTCACGTCGAGGCGGTCCTGGCGGCGGGCTTGCCGAGCGTGGCTGGCGCCGCATCCACGCGCCCACAGGCGCACGCGCTGGCGACCGGTGCCGCTGGGTCCCCGGCGACGGTGCTGGTGGTCGACGACGATCCGCAGGTCCGCAGCCTGCTCCGCCAGGCGCTCGAGGAGGCCGGTCACGAGGTACTCGAGGCCGCCGACGGCGTCAGCGCCCTGGCGAGCGTGCGCTCGCGGCCACCGGATCTCGTGGTGCTCGACGTGATGATGCCGCACCTCTCTGGGTTCGACGTGGCCGCCGCGCTCAAGGGCGACCTCGACACGCGCGCCATCCCGATCGTGATCCTGTCGGTCGTCGAGGACGCACGGCGCGGCTACCGCCTCGGCGTCGAGCGCTACCTGACCAAGCCCGTCGACGTCTCCGAGCTCGTGGCGGACGTGGGCGCCCTGCTCCGGCCGGCCGAACGGCCCGACGACGCGTTCGAGAACGCGCGCGTCGCGCTCGTCGACGATGCCGCTGATGAGGCCGCCGAGCGCTCCTTGGCGCGGCGCGCCGAGGCCGCCATCGCGAACGCGGGCTACCGCGTCACGCGCGTGCCGAGCGTGGCGGCCGCTGCCGGGCTGGAGCCGCCGGCGACCGTGATCGTGGTCACGCGCGCCGTCGCCGAGCGCGATGACGGGCTCGCGCTCGTGCGCCGAGACGCGCGGCTGCGCGACGCCGCGGTCGTGGTGTACGCGTGAGTCGCGGGCCCGGAGCCCGTCCCAGCTTGGTGCGGCTGCTGCCACGGCATGAGCTCGGCGCGCTCCTCGACGCGTTCGTGCCGCTCGCCCCGGGACGCCGTTGGCGGGTGCTCGACACCGCCGGTGCCGCCCTCGTGGAACGCGGGGGCGAGGCGCAAGGCGCTGCCGACGGAGCGGGCGTGGCGCCGCTCCTGACACCCCTCACGCTCGACGGTGAGGCGATCGGCACGCTCCAACTCGCGCCGGCGGCGCCGCTCGATACGGGCCACGCGCTGCTTCGCGCGGCGCACTCGGTGCTCGAGCAGGCCCTGGCGGCGGCGTCGATGCGGCGCGAACTGGCGTCCGAGACGCTCGAGCGCTACCGCGAGGTCCACCTCGCCTACCGGCTGGGCGAGGTGCTCACCGGCGGCGTCGAGCTCGCCGCGCTCCCCGCCCGTGTCCTCGACGAGGCGGTGCGCGTGGTGCAGGCGCCTTATGCGCTGCTCGTGCTCGACGGCGACGCCGACGAAGACGAGGGCGGGCGGGTGGCCGCCGCGCGCGGCGCCGAGGGCTCCGCCGACGGAGCGCGCGAGGTCGTCGCGGCGATCCGCGCCGGCGGCGCCGCCGATCGCGCCGGCATCGACGTCGACGAGCGGCCCGAGGCGGCGGCGCACGCCGTGCGCTTGTGGGCGCCGCTGCGCGCAGGTGAGCGGACCATCGGCGGGCTGCTGCTCACCCGGCCGGCGGGCTCGCGCGTGTTCAGCGCGGGCGACGCCAAGATGCTCTCCGCGCTCGCGGCGCAGGCCGCGACCAGCATCGAGAACGCGCGTCTGCACGCGGCGTCGCTGGAGCAGGCGCGCATGGCGCGCGAGCTGCAGCTCGCGCACGAGGTGCAAGCGAGGCTGATGCCCACCGTCTTGCCCTCGTCCACGTCGTGGCAGCTCGCGGCCTGGTGGAGCGCCGCGCGCGAGGTCGCCGGCGACTTCTACGACGCCACCCGCCAGGGCGAGACGACGATCGTGACCGTCGGCGACGTCGCCGACAAGGGCATGGCGGCGGCGCTGTTCATGGCGCTCACGCGCAGCGTGCTGCGAGCGAGCGCCGTCGACGGTCGTGACCCGGGCGACGTGGTGACGCGCGCCAACGCCCTGCTGTGCGCCGACGCCAGCGACGGCATGTTCGTCACGCTGGCGCACGCCCACCTCGCGAGCGACGGCACGGTTCGCTACGCCAACGCCGGACACAACCCTCCGCTCGTCGCGCGCGCCGACGGCTCGCTCGAGCGGCTGCCCCGGACCGGCATCCTGGTCGGTTGGGACGACGCCGCCCGGTATGGTGTGGAGACGGTCCGTCTCGCGTCCGGCGACGCGTTGGTGCTCTACACCGACGGTGTCACCGAGGCACGTGACGAACGGGGCCGGGAGTACGGTGAGGAGCGCCTCGTCGAGCTCGTACGCGAGCACGTCGCGGCGCGCCGCTCGGCCGCTGCGATCGTCAGCGCGCTGCGGACCGATCTCGCGGGCTTCGTCGGTCAGGCCGACGCGTTCGACGACGCCACCTTGCTCGTCGCCCTTCGCAGGAGCGGAGAGGGCGTCAGCACATCTCAGGTGCCCGGCACGTGAGCCGACGCGCGCCAGCCGCAGGAGGTCGTATGCCGGGAACGCTCCTGATCGTCGACGACGAACCGCACATCCGCATGCTGCTCGAGCAGAGCCTGGAGGAGCTCGAGGATGCAGGTGTACGTCTGCTGAGCGCAGCTGACGGTGACGAGGCCCTCGCCACCATCCGGCGCGAGCGCCCCGACGTGGTGTTCCTCGACGTGATGATGCCCCACCGCAACGGCTTCGACGTCTGCGCCGCCGTGAAGGCCGACCCGGACACGAGGTCGGTCAAGATCGTGCTCCTCACGGCCAAGGGCCAGGAGGTCGACCGCCAGCGCGGCGAGGCCGCGGGTGCCGACGTGTACCTCACCAAACCCTTCGATCCCGACGACCTACGCGCCACCGCCGAGCGGCTGCTCGGCATCGAATGAGAGGAGACCATGGCGAAAGCGCTGCGACTCACGAAGGACGCCACCCCGGCCAACCTCACCCTCTTCCTGACGCTCGTCGACGTGCTGGCCGATCAGCACGGCCTGCCGGACGACGCCCGCAGCGACCTGCGGCTCTTGACCGAGGAGGCCTGCACCAATGTCGTCATGCATGCCTTCCCGGGGCGTGAGCCGGGCGAGCTGACGCTCGAACTGGACTATGCGGACGGCGTCGCCTCGGTGACGCTCATCGACGACGGCGTGGCGTTCAGCCCGTCCGACGCCCCCCGTGCCGACCTCGGCGCCGACTGGCAGACGCGGCGCGAGGGCGGTGTCGGTTGGCACCTGATCCGCACCCTGAGCGACGAGCTCGAGTACGAACGCGTCGACGAGCGCAACCGTCTGACGCTCCGCAAGCGCGTGGCGACGGCGTGAGCCGCGCCCGAAAGGGGACCGACTGATGCGATCGTTCGATCTCGATACCCGCTCCGAGGGGAGCGTCACCGTGGTGAGCGTGGCCGGTAGCGTCGACGCCGTCACCGCGCCGCGCCTCGGCGACGCACTCGGGGCAGCGCTCGCGGCCGGCCAGGTGCACCTGGTGGTCGACCTGGCGGGCGTGGGCTACGTCAGCTCGGCGGCGTTGCGGGCGCTTCTCGCCGGCGTGAAGGGTGCGCGGAGCGGCGGTGGCGACCTCCGCCTCGCGGCCGTGGGTCCCGACGTCGGCAAGGTGTTCGAGATGGCGGGGTTCGACGGCATCATCCAGCGTTTCGACGACACAGCGGCCGCCGTCGCGTCGTTCGACTGATCAGGCGCCGATGCGGCGCGCGAGCGGTAGGTAGGCCAACAGCGCGAGCAGCGAGAGCCCGCTCGTGGCGAAGAGCGCCGCCCGGTAGCCCGCCGCAGGCTCCGACAGCGTGGCCACCAGGGCACCGACCGCCCACTGCAGCGCGAACGCGCCGGCGATGCTGGCCGCGTTGACGGTCCCAGTGGCGCGCCCGCTGCGCGCGGTCCCCATGCGGCGTCTGGCGTTGGGCAGCGCCAGGATGCAGTGGCCGCCGGCGAAACCGAACAGCGGCAGCAGCCACGGCAGCGACGGTTCGTGCAGCAGCGCCAAGGCGGCCTGTGCGAGGGCGAACGCGCCCAGCGCTGCGATGCTGACGCGCGCCAGGCCGAAGCGGTCGGCCAACGCGCCCGACGAGGCGTAGCCGAGCGTCACGCCGAGCGACAGGAGCAGCAGGAGGTTCCCGGTGCGCACCGCGTCGTAGCCGAACACGTCGAACAGCATGGGCCCTGCCCAGAGCGTCTGGAAGGCCAGGATCGGTCCCGTGAAACAGGCGCCGAACAGCATCAGGCGCGCGAGATCGGTGCCGAGACCGGCCTCTGGCGTCTCACGTGGGACGGCGCCGGCGGGACGCCCGCCACCACGCGGGGTCGCGGTGAACACCAGCAGCGTCACGGCCAGCACCACCAGCGCGAAGAGCCAGAACGCGCTGCGCCACCCGACCGCCGTCTCGAGGAGCGCCAGCGGCGTCGCCGCGGCGAGCGCGCCCAACGAGCCCGTGGCGAAGAACACGCCCGAGACCGTCGCGAAGCGCTGCGGCGGCCACCACAGGCTGAACGCCTTGAGTCCAGCCAGCAGGACGCTGCCCAGCCCCACACCGAGCAGCACGCGTCCCAGCGTGAGCGTGGCGAGGTCGGTCGCGACGGCGAACACGACGCAGCCGAGCGCGCCCAACGCCATGAGGCCACCCGCCACCAGGCGCGGCCCGAGGCGATCGAGCGCCAGGCCGACCGGCAGTTGCGACGCGGCGTACGCGGCGAAGAACGTGCCGGTCATGAAGCCGAGGTCGGCCGGCCCCAACGCGAGCTCGGCCTGGAGCACCGGCGCGATGACGGCGTTGGCCGAGCGCAAGAAGTACGACAAGAAGTACCCGGCAGCGAACGACGCGAACAGCATGGCGGCGGCGCGTGGTGTGACGGTATGGGAGCCCTGCACGTCGGCGTGCAGCGTACGCCGCAGCGAGGCGGCGTGTGGTAGGCGCGTCAGTCGCTGGCGAGACGCACGCGTTCGTCGCTGAGCGGCGCGCTCTGCGCCGCCACCAGCTGATCGAGCCGGACGCCGTCGAACGCGCCGCGCACCTGGCCGCACACCGAGTGCCAGGCGGCGTTGAGGGCGCAGCGCCCCGTCCGCTTCTGGGTGGGGCAGTTCGCCAGCGTCTGGCAGGTGTCGACCACCAGCGGCCCGGACACGGCCTCGACCACGTCCAGCAGGCTGAGTGCAGCGAGGTCGACCGCGAGGTGCACGCCGCCGGTCCGGCCCGGGTGGTTGTCGACGAACCCCGCTTTGCCGAGTCGGCGCAGCACCTTCGCCAGGAAGTCACGGGGGAGATCGAGGTCCTCGGCGATGCGCGCAGCGGGTGCGCCAGGGTGCTCGGCGACGTACAGCAACGCGTGCACCGCGTAGGACTCCTCGCGCTTGAGCAACGTGCGGAAGCCGTTGGCAGCCATGAGGGCACGCTAGCACGCGTCTCGAGCGCTGTCCGGGGTCGTTCGTCCGCTCCGCTCAGGCGCCGCCGTGCCCCTCCTGCAGGGCGAGCGGGTCAGGCGCCGAGCTGTTCGACCGAGCCAGCGCCGGAGATGACCTGCTTCACCACGGGCTCGCCGTGGTAGCGGACCGAACCGAAGCCGGCGATGCGCACGTCGAGTCGCTCGGCCACACGCAGTTCGACGTTCCCTTGGCCGGCGATCTTCACCTCGGCCTGGCGCAGTGGCAGCTCGGCGGCGTGGATGTCGGCTGAGCCGGAGATCGTGAAGCGCGCCTGCTCGCCCCGGCCGTCCAGATGGAGCTCGCCGCGCCCACTCACCACGGCCTCGAGCGACGCGTACCCCAAGCCCGTCAGGCGCAGCTCGCCCTGTCCCGACACGCGCACGCGTAGCTCCTCGCCGGACCACTCGCTGCCCGTGACCTCGCCGCTGCCGGCGATCACGACCTCCGTCAGGCGCGGCAGCGTCACGTGGTAGCGCAGCGGCCGGTTCGCCACCAGCAGCAGCCCGCTCGTGAGGCGCTCGAGCCAGGTCTCGCCGACCTCGAGCACGAGCGTGTCGTCGCGGACCTCGCTGTGCACCTTCGGCACGACGTCGGGGTCGCCCTCCACCTCGAGGGCGCAGGTCTCGCCGTGGTGCAGGACCACCTGCCCGAAGTACCGCAACTCGACCTGATCGAAGCTGCCGACCTCTCGCTGTTCTCGGACCGTCAGGGTGTCAGGCATGCCGCCGCCTCTCGTTAGGACGTTGCCCCATCGTAGCGCGTTCCTCCCGTACGTCCGCCCCTCCCGCTCGTGAGGTGCTTGGCGCTACACTCGTGGGTGGAACGATGGAGGTCCTCCATGACCGATGCCCCCACACCCCCTCCCGCACCTCCCCCGCCGTCCCAGCGCCGCAACGGTCTGGGCGTATGGCCGCTCGCGCTCATCGTCGTGGGCGTGGTCTTGCTGGCTGCGAACCTCGGCTGGTTCAACGCGTTCGCACTGCTCTCGCTGCTGCAGTACTGGCCGGTCGCGCTGATCGCCGTGGGGGTCAACCTGATCACGCGTGGCCGCTACCGCACGCCGATCGTGATCGCCGCGGTCGTGGTGGCGCTGGCCTTGTGGAGCGCCGACGACGGCCTGGGATCGCTCGTCGGGACGACCACGGCCGGTGAGACCGTAGCCGTGCAGCACGAGTTGATGGACGCCGCGAGCGCTCGGGTCACGCTCGATCTGGGCGTGGGTCGGGTGCGCGTCGACGGCGCCGCGCCGAGCGGCGTGCTCGCCACCGGCAGCATCCGCACCGGTCGTGGCGAGACGATCGAGCAGGCCTACGGGCGCGAGAACGGCGCAGCGCTCCTGGAGCTCCGCTCACGGCAGACCCCGGGCACGAGCATCGGCACGAACGAGACGCGCAGCTGGGAGCTGTCGCTCACCCGCGAGGTCCCGCTGGCGCTGCGCGTCAACGCCGGCGTGGGTGAGACACGCATCGACCTGCGCACCACCCAGCTCATCGACGCCTCGTTCCGCGGCGGCGTCGGCGGATCCGAGCTGTTCCTGCCGGCCGGCGACTACGCCGCCAGCGTCGACGTGGGCGTGGGTGCGACGACGGTTCGCTTGCCGCCCGAAGCGGCCGCGCGGGTCACGGTGACCACGGGCTTGGGTCGCGCCACGGTCCAGGGGGAGTGGAGCCGCGACGGCGACGTGTACACGACACCGGGCTACGATGCCGCGAGCCAACGCGTCGAACTGCGCATCTCCGGCGGCGTCGGGGCGGTGACCGTCGACCGTCGCTGACGAACGCGGTCCCCGGCGAGCAGGCGACGGCGGGTCGCAGCGGCGCTAGAGCGCGCGCACCGACCCGCCGTCGACGATCATCGTGTGACCCGTCACGTACGACGCGGCGGGCGACACCAGGAAGGCCGCCACCCGACCGAACTCGTCGGGCTCGCCGAGGCGCCCCATCGGGATGGTTGTCAACGACGCCTTCATCACCGCTTCGGGTGTCGTGCCTTGGCGCTCGGCCAGCGCCGCGTTGAGCTGGACCGTACGGTCCGTGGCGATGCGACCGGGCGCCAGGCCGTTCACGCGGATGCCCTTGGGCGCATAGTCGATGGCGAGCGACTTGGTGAGCCCGACGAGCCCCGGCCGGTAGACGTTGGAGATCAGCAGGTTCGGGATCGGCTGCTTCACGCTCGACGACAAGATCGTGAGGACGCTTCCTCCACCGGCCGCTTCGAAGTGGGGCAGCGCGTGCCGGAAGGCGCGCACCACGCTCATCAGCGTCAACTGGAAACCGCGCTCCCAGGCGGCGTCGTCGAGAGCGTCGAAGCCCCCCGGCGGTGGCCCGCCGGCGTTGTTGACGAGCACGTCGAGGCCGCCCATGGCGTCGGCAGCCGCGCCGACCAGGCGCTCGACGTCGGCTGCAACGGCCACGTCGGCGGCGAGGCCGCGGACGTCCGCGCCGGTGTCGGCGGCGATGCGGGCCGCGGCCTCGCTGGCGCGACCCTCGTCGCGCGAGCACAGGACGACGCGGGCGCCGTCGCGGGCGAGGGCGGAGGCGGTGGCGAAGCCGAGGCCGGCAGAGCCGGCGGTGACGAGGGCGCGTTGGCCAGAGAGTCCGAGGTCCATGTCAGCCATCATGGCCCGTGTCGGCGGCTGCGCGGGTGACGCCGGCGGCGCGGCGCGACACACGCGCCGCGGTCCGGCGCTCGCGAAACGCGTGGGGCGGGTCGGCCGGTTCAGGTGGGCCAGGCGGTTCAGGCGATCGTGATGTGTCCTTGCCGGAGCAGCAGCTCGACCTGCGCGGCGCTCTGCGGACGCGCGAACAGGAAGCCTTGCCCCTGATCACAGCCGATCGATCGCAGGAAGCGCAGCTGTCCCAGCGTCTCGACGCCCTCGGCGATCGCCACGAGGTCCAGCGCGGCCGCGAGCGCGACCACCGCGCGCACGATCGCCGCGTCGTGGCGGCCGGCATCGACGTCCTCGCCGGCCTCGCCGAGGTCGCGCAGGAAGCTCTGGTCCACCTTCAGCGCCGTGGCGGGCAGGCGCTTGAGGTAGTTCAGCGAAGAGTAGGCGGTGCCGAAGTCGTCGATGGAGACCTGCACCCCGAGCGCCCGGAGCGCACTGAGCTTCACGACGTTCTCCTCGACGTTGCGCATCACCGCGCTCTCGGTCAGCTCCAGCTCGAGCAGCCGTGCGGGGAGGCCCGTCTCGCGCAGCACGCCCTCGACCACCTCGACCACGTCGCGCTCCTGCAGCTGCTTCGCGGAGAGGTTGAAGGCCACCACCGTCGGGATCCCGACGTCGCTCCAGGCGCGCGCCTGGGTGCACGCCAGCCGCAGCAGACGCTCACCGAGGACGCCGATCAGACCGGCATCTTCGGCGACGGGGATGAAGGTGGCGGGCCCGATGTCGCCGCGCTCGGGATGATGCCAGCGCGCCAGCGCCTCGACGCTCGTGATCCGTCCGTCGAGCAGCGCCACACGCGGCTGGAAGGCGAGCGTGAACGCGTCCTGCTCGAGCGCCACGCGCAGCTGCGCCTCGAGTGAGGCGCGCTCGAGCAGCGCTCGGTTCATCTCGCGCGTGAAGAAGCGGTAGCGGTCCTTGCCCTGTGCCTTCGCCTGGTACATCGCGGTGTCACCGTGGCGCACCAGCGTGTCGGCGTCCGTCGCGTCGTCCGGGAAGAGCGTGATGCCGACGCTGGCCGAGACGTGGACCACGTGCCCGAGCAGATGGAACGGCGCGCGCAGCGCGACCAGCAGCTTGTCCGCCACGTGCGCGGCGGCCGCCGCGTCCTCGACGTCGGAGAGCACCAGGGTGAACTCGTCGCCGCCGATGCGCGCCACGGTGTCGTCGGCCCGAACGGATGCCCGGAGGCGCTCGGCGACCGCCTGCAACAGCGCGTCGCCCACGGCATGGCCGAGCGCGTCGTTGGTGACCTTCAGGTTGTCGAGGTCGACGAACAGCGCCGCACCGCGCCGGCCGCCGCGCTGCGAACGCGTCACCGCTTGTTGCAACCGGTCGAGGAAGAGCGTCCGGTTCGGCAGGCCCGTGAGGGTGTCGTGGTACGCCATGTGCTCGAGTTCCAGCTCGAGTGCGCGCCGCTTGATCAGCGTGGCGACCTGCGCCGCGAACGCCTCTGCCAGGCCGACGGAGCCGGCGTCGAACGCGTCGTCGTCGCTGAGGCTGTCGAGGACCAGCACGGCGACGCGCCGGCCGTCGGAGTCGATCGGCACCACCAGAGAACTGCGGATCTCGTCGATGCGGCCCGCCGCGCGGAGGGCCGCAGCCTGGTGCTCCGGCAGATCGCCGCCGTCGAACCCGCGGACCAGCGTGGCTCGCCCGCCAGCTTCGGACACGCGCCGGACCGCGGTCTCGTCGAACGCCACGTCGGCGAGCCCCGCGATGTCGTACCCGACGGCGGCGACGTACCGGTAGCGCTCGTCGCTCGTGTCCAGCACCAGCACCGAACCCGCCTCGGCGCCCGGTGTGGCGCGCACGGCGGCCTCGAGCAGGCGTTGATGGAACGGCCCTTCGAAGCCGTGATCGAGGGTCTCGCCGATGAACGCCATCAGGCTCTCGCGGAAGCGCGCGAGGTCGCCCAGCTGGCGCTGCTGTTCGATGCGCTCGGTCACGTCGACGGCGAGCAGCAGCAGCGCCCGCTCGCCGGCGCCGTCGTCGACGAGCTCGGTCGGCTCGGCCGACACCAGGCAGGTGCGCCACTCGCCGGCCTTGCGGCGCAGGCGCATCTCGCGGCCTCGCACCCCCTCGTCCGCTGCGAGCGCCGCGAGCGCGTCGGCATCGGCGAGGTCCCACAGACCGAGGGTCGCCGCGTCGCGGCCGACGAGCTCCGCGCGCTCGAAGCCCGTCAACGCCTCCATGGCGGGGTTCACGTCGAGCACGCTCGAGTGCTCCAGCGAGAGCAGCGCCACGGCGGCCGGGTTGGCGGTGAACGCGCTACGGAAGTGCCGCGCCGCCGCCTCGGCGACCCCGCGCGAGCGACGCTCGCCGTCGACCAGCGTGTCGTGGTCGATCGCGATGGCGGCCAGGGTCGCCGCCATCGTGAGAGCGACCGCGGCCGCATCGTCGAACGCGAAGGGTTGCGCGGCGCGGATCTCGAGAGCCCCGAGCACCTCTGGACCGAGCGTGAGCGGGACGGCCGCCGCGGAGCGCATCGGCCGCGCGGCGGCCAGGCCGTCGCGCTCGACGTCGCGCTCGACCACGACGCGCCGTGTGGTGATGGCCTCGAGCGCGAGCGCGCCCACGGCGACGGTCACGGCCTGGTCGCCCGTCAACACGGTGGTAGGGCGTGCCGCCGCGAATCGAACCGACGGCGCGGGACCCTCCGGCGTCGCCGCCGGGTCGCTCCGAACCACGTACAGCTCGTCGGCGCCGAGCGTGCGCTCCGCGAAGTCGGCGAAGGCGGGCCACACGGCGTGGAGCGTCTCGGCCTCCCCGACGCGCAGGGCCAGGTCGGCCAGTTGATCGAGCAGCAGGCTGAACGTATGCAGCGCGCGCTCACCCGCCGCCACCGCCTCGGCGCTCGCCGCCGCCCGCTCGCTGTCGTCGTGTACGACGACGAGAGCCCCTTCGATGGCGCCGTCCGGATCGCGCAGCGGCTGCGCGCTCGCGCGCACGGCCCGGCGTCGCACGCCGGGTGCGGCGATCACGAAGCGCTCGTCCTCGAGGGTCTCTCCGCGCAGCGCCCGGAACAGCGGTGCCTCGTCGGGCCGCATGGCCGTGACGCCGTCGACCAGGTACAGGTCGTAGGCGGCGGCCCATCCTGCCGGTTCGACGCCGACGGCGGGCCCCTTGCCGTGGAAACGCTCCATGGCGCGGTTGAAGAGCGTGATCCTGCCGTCGCGATCGCTCGCGATCACGCCGTCCTCGAGATGGTCGAGCAGCGCCTCGAGGCGCCGCCGGTCGGCTTCGAGGTGCCCGTCGCCAGAGCTCCGTGCGAGGTGCGATCCCAGGTGCTGCGCCGCGATCTCGAGGACCCCGCGCACCCGTGGATCGGGTGGCGTTCCGTCGCGCCCCAACGTGAGCATCACCGCGACCACCTGGCCGTTCGCCGTCACCGGCACCGCCGTGACGCCGTCGAGGCCGAGGTCGAGCGCGGCGCGGGCGCGTCCGAAGCGCCGCCCGCCGTCGGCGCGCAGGGCCGCCACCACCCGCGCGCGGCGCAGCGTCACGACCTCGCGGACGACGCCGCTGGACCAGGCGGAAGCATCGACGTCCTCGCGCATGAGGGCCAGCCGTGGCTCGCGCTCGAAGCCGGGTCCGGCCGCGAAATCGATGCGCCCTGGGCGCCGCAGCCAACTCTCGGCGTAGGGCTGATCGAGCGCTGCGCACACGAGTTCGAGCGTCCGTTCGAGGGCGGACGACAGGTCGCTGCCGGTCTCCAGGTGGCTGAGGATGCGCGATGCGAGCGCGAGGCCGACATCGTCCTCCCAGGCCTCGCCGGCCGAGAGGTCGAGGACCTGCCGAACGCCGTCGCCGAGCGAGTGGTGGTCGTAGGCGTCGATCACGAGCGAGACGCCCGCGGCGGCCAGCCGCAGCACTTCGGCGTCGTCGAGGTCGGCGCCGATGACGATCACCGGGCACGATTCACCGCCGTCGAGCAGCCGCGCCAACGCGACCTCACCGCCGATCCGGCCGGGCGGCCAGGCCATGATCGCCACGTCCCAGTCCCGGCCGCGCAGCGCCCCGTCGAGCGCCGGCAGCGTGTCGACGCGCAGCGTGCGGGGCGCAAGTCCTGCTGCGTCGAGTGCTCGGGTGATGCGCTGCGCCCCACCGGCCCCTTCGACGACGAGCAGCGCCCGCAGCGTGACGGGGGCGCCTGGAGCCGCGCCATGCGCGCGCTCTCGGGGCCCAGCGTCGACGCGCGCGCCATGAGGACCGTCCATCGCGACGAGGATACGTGACCGACGAGTGTCGGGGGCACGAGGTTCGTCACTCGCTGACGGAACCGTCGGCGGCCTGACGGTCACGGCGCGCCTCGACTCGCTACGCTCGCACGGTGACACGACGACACGTTGCCCCCCCTCGCACCTGGGCGCTCCCGTTCGCGCTGTTGGCAGCGTTCGCCGGCGTGGCCTGGTCCCAGACCACGACCGCTCCGGATCCGACCTCCGCGACGGCCGTCCCCGCTCTGCGCGCCGACCTCGAGCACGATGCGGCCGCGCTGGCGCTCCGTGACGCCTTCCTGGCCGGCGACCTCGACTGGGCCGACGTCCTCGAGCGGGCCCGGTCCGAGGGCGCGGTGCGCTGGTACCACTGGGGTGGCAGCGAGGAGCTCAACACCTGGATCGACACCGTGGTGCTGCCGAACCTGGCGGCGGACGGCATCCGGGTCGAGAGCGTGCGCGTGCCCGCCACGCGCGACGCCGTCGACGTGGTGCTCGCCGAGGCGGCCGCCGGCCGCGGCCTGGGGCGCGGTAGCGTCGACCTGATCTGGATCAACGGCGACAACTTCCGCACCCTCGCCCAAGCCGACCTGCTCTTCGGCCCCTTCGCCGACCGCGTACCGAACGCCGTCTGGTACGCCCTCGATCCGGCCGATCCCGCCGCCGCCATCAACCTCTTCGACCTCGGCACGCCCACGCTGCTGCGGTCGATCCCGTGGTTCGCGGGCCAGTACGTCTGCTACGTCGACACCGCGCGCCTGCCGCTCGAGCGGGCACCGCGCGACCACGCCGACCTCTTCGCGCTGGCGCGCGAACGCCCGGGTCGCTTCACGTACGTCAGGCCACCCGACTACATCGGAACCGCCTTCGTCCAGCAGGCGGTGGTCGCGCTGTACGCCGACGCGCTCGCGCGCGGAGCGGCCGACGCTGCGCCGACGCTCGACGCGTTCCTGAACGAGGTCGCCGGCCTCGGCGTGGACGACGTCGCGAGGCTGCTCGAGCCGGGCTTCGCCTACCTGCGCGCGCTCGAGCCGTTCCTGCTCGGCGGTGGCGGGGCCGAAGGCGTGCGCGGCGCGCCGGTCTACCCACCGAGCGCGGCGGCGTGGGAGCGGCTGGTGGCCGGTGGCGAGATCGACCTCGCCTGCGAGGACAACGTCTTCCACGCCCAGAGCGCCGTCGAGCGCGGTCGCCTGCCGGAGAGCGTGCGCACGATCGTGTTCCCCGAAGGCGCGATGCGGGTGAACAAGAGCTTCCTCACCATCCCCGCGAACGCCCCCAACCCAGCCGCCGCGCTCGTGCTGGCCGACCACCTGTCGTCGTTCGAGAGCCACGTGTCGAAACTCGAGCTCATCGGCTACCCCATCGCGCTCGACCTGCCGCGCCTCACGAGCGAGCAGCGCGCCGTCGCGCTGGCGGCCTCACCCGACCTGCGTGGGGTCGACTACGACGACCTCGCCGAACACGCGGCGCCCGACATGCACGCCTCGTGGGTGCCGCTGATCGATCGGCTGTGGGAGCGCTGGATCGCCGGAGCGAGCCCTCGCGCCTTCGGTGACGTGGTGGCGGACACGCTCGCGACCCCGTGAGCCGGCGCTGGCGCGTCGCGTTGGGCCTCGCCCCGGCGCTGGCGTTGCTGGCGACCGTCTTCGGTACCGCCCTGTTCGGCTCGCTCGCGCAGAGCCTGGGCCACGCCCCGGCGTACGGCGTCGAGGCGTTCCCGACGCTGCGGTACTACCGTGCCGTGTTCACCGACGCGGGCGTGGCCACCGCCGCCGTGCGCACCCTGACGACGGCGCTCCCGGCGACGATCCTCGGCCTCGTGCTCGGCACGGCCCTGGGGTTGGCGCTGCCGGCGCGACGCGACCCGGCGGCCAGCCTGGTGCAGGTGCCGCTCCTGGTGCCGTACGTGGTGGCGGTGGCGCTCGCGACCGTCTGGCTCGCGGGCGGCGGCGTGCTCGCCCGGGCGCTGGCGGCGCTCGGCCTGATCGAGGTACCGCACGACCTCCCGCGCCTGCTCGACGGCGCCGCCGGCGTCGGCGTGCTGGTCACCTTCGTCTGGAAGCAGGTGCCGTTCACCGCGCTGCTGGTCGCGGCCGTGCGCGCCGGCGCCGACCCGCGGCTGGCCGAGGTCGCGCACGTGTTCGGCGCCACCTCGCTGCAACGGCTGCGCTACGTCACGCTTCCGCAGGTGATGCCGGCGGTGCTGGCCGCGGCCGTGATCACGTTGGCCTACAACCTCGGCGCGCTCGAGGTCCCGCTGCTGCTGGGCGGCGGGGTGCGCGACACGCTGGCCGTGAGCGCGTGGCGCGTGTACGCCGATCCCGACCTGACGCAGCGGC
This sequence comes from Trueperaceae bacterium, assembly GCA_007695125.1. Taxonomy (GTDB): domain Bacteria; phylum Deinococcota; class Deinococci; order Deinococcales; family Trueperaceae; genus CSSed10-48. The sequence continues at coordinate 22,906 of REEJ01000214.1, forward strand.
CGCAGGCCCTGGCGATCGCCTGGAGCCTCACGGCCGGTGTCGTTTTCACCGTCGCTGGCCTGCTCGCCGCCGCGCGACGTTGGTTGCCAGGGGTGGCGGGGCGCTGATGGCGCGCGCCTGGCGCTGGGGCTGGGCGCTGGTCGCCACCCTGCCGTTCGCGGCGCTCGTGGTCGCGTCGCTGGCGTTCCGGTGGAGCTGGCCCGACCTGCTGCCGACGGAGTGGTGGTGGGAGGCGCGCCGGACGGTCCGGTTGCCGATCGGTTGGGACTACGTGGCGTCGTCCGCGTCTCGGGCGCTGCCGGCGCTGCTCACGAGCGTCACCGTCGCAACGGCCGTGACGGCGCTGGGCCTGGCGGTGGCGTGGCCGGCGGCGCGCGTGATCGCTCACGAGCGCTTCCGCGGTCGCCAGGCCGTTGAGCTGGCGCTGCTGGCGCCGCTCGTGGTGCCCGAGCTGGCGGTGGCGTTGGGCCTCGCGGTCAGCGCGGTGCAGCTCGGCGTGGCCGGCACCTGGTGGGGCGTCGTGGCGGCGCACGTGGTGCCGACGCTGCCGTACCTGGTGCGCACCCTCGCCGCGGTGGAGCAGGGCTTCGATCGCGACCTCGCCGACGCCGCACGCGTGCACGGCGCCGATGCCTGGGCCGTGTTCTGGTACCTGCGACTGCCGCTGCTGGCGCCGGGTGTGGCGGCCGCCGCGCTGTTCGCGTTCCTGCTGAGCACCCACCTGGTGGTGCTGACCGTGCTGGTCGGTCAGGGGCGGGTGGAGACCACCGCCGTGCAGCTGTTCGCGCGGCTCGGCGGCGGTGCGGCGCTCGATCCGGTGTCGGCGGCGCTCGCGCTGCTGCTCACGCTGCCCGGCGTGCTGTTGCTCGTGCTCCTCGACGG
>REEJ01000064.1 GCA_007695125.1 Trueperaceae bacterium
CGAGCGCGACCTGGAGGCCGAGCGGCGGCGCTACGAGCGCCTCGCGAGCCACGACCCCCTGACCGGCCTGCCGAACCGGCGCCTGTTCCAGGATCGACTGGAACAGACGGTCGCACGGGCGCACCGACGCAAGTCTGGCGTGGCGCTCTTGTACCTCGATCTCGACGGCTTCAAGGACGTCAACGACACGCTCGGGCACGATGTCGGCGACGAACTCCTGGAGGCGGCGGCGAAGCGGTTGGTCGAGCAGGTGCGCGCCGAGGACACCGTCGCCCGCCTAGGCGGCGACGAGTTCGGCGTGATCCTGGCGGACGTGGCCCAGCGCGAAGACGCTGGGCTGGTCGCCGAGAAGCTCGGCGAGGCGATCGACGCGCCGTTCTCGCTGCGCGGGCGCAACGTGCTCGTCGGGGTGAGCATCGGCATCGCGCTGTACCCGGACGACGCTCGTCTGAGCGACGGTCTGATGAAGGCGGCCGACGTCGCGATGTACCGGGTGAAGCAGGAGGGCAAGGGCACGTTCGCGTTCTTCGGAGGCCAGCGGGCCTGACGCGCGGATCCAGCGCAGCGGGTGCAGCGACCTCGATCCGCGGCTGCTGTGTCGTCGGCGCGCGGTGCGCCTTCTTGACGCGTTCCCGGGTCGCGCGTATCGTGGTACCAAGCTCGTCGATTGTCGACAATGCGTTGGGCGCTCGTATGGTACGGGGCGCCGCGAGCGGAGAGGGAGTGCGATGCCTGAAGCACCTGCGTGGCGATTCCAGAAGTTGATCAAGCCGATGTTCGAGGTGCCTGCCCCGGCGCGACTGTTCAAGGGGCGTGTCGTCACGGCCGTCGGCGATCAGGTGATCGACGACGGCTTCGTCCTCGTGCGCGACGGGAAGATCGAGGGTGTCGGTCGTGAGGCGGAACTGGGAAGCGGGGCTGACGACGTCGAGGTCGTCGCGCTCGGCGGCTCCACCATCATGCCGGGCATCATCAACTCGCACGCCCACCTGGCATGGGACGGGATTCATGACCTCGCTCGCCAGTCGCTCGATGACGGCCCCGAGATCAGCGCGTACAAGATCGCCGGCAACATGCTTATCAGCCTGCGTGCCGGCGTCACCATGGTGCGCGATTTGGGTATGAACAAGACCAACCTCGCCGCGAAGCAGGCCGTCGAGCAAGGGATCTTCCCAGGACCGCGCTTGCTCGTGACGGGTGAGTCGATCGTGCAGACCGGTGGTCACACCTACTGGTGCTGTCGCGAGGGAAGCGGCCCTGACGAGATGCGCCGCGCCGTTCGTGATCAGGTGCGCGCGGGGGCCGATCTCATCAAGATCATGGCGTGCCACGACCGTCTGGAGTTCACCGACGACGAGCTCGCGGCCGTGATCGACGAGAGCCACCGCAACGGTCTGCCGATCACCGCGCACGCGACCTTCGACGCCTGCATCAGGCGCGTGGTCGAGTTCGGTATCGACGTGGTCGAGCACGGCGGATCGATGAGCGACGAGACGATCGCCCTGCTGGTCGAGCGCAGGGTCCCGATCGTGACCACGTTCGCACCGGTGGTGATGCAGAGCCAACCCGAGATCGCGCGGAAGTTCAACATCCCTGAGTGGAAGATCGAGGAGCGCCAGCGCGCGGTGGCTGATGCCAGTCGCTATGACGGCCTGGTCCGGGCTGCCAAGGCGGGTGTGACGATCGTCTTCGGTACCGATGCCGGCAGTCCGGCCGTCGGCCACAATGTCGTCGCACCCGAGCTGAAGTTCATGGTCAAGCTCGGCGTGGTCGAGAACAACCTGGCCGCGATCCGCAGCGCTACGATCCTGGCCGCCGAACTCTCGCATATGGGCGACATGATCGGTTCGCTCGAGGTCGGTAAGGCCGCCGACCTGATCGTCGTCGACGGAGACCCGGTCGCCGACCTGGACGCCCTCGAGCGGGTTCGCCACACCTACGTCGCCGGCCGGAGGCTGGTGTGAGCGCCGTCGGCGGCGCCCGCGACCCTCTGCTCGCGCGTCGGGCCGGTCGCCTGATCGAGGAGGACGTCTCGTTCCGCACCAAGATGCTCGAGATAGCCGCGGGGCTCGACGACGTCATCGCCATGGGCCGCGGCGACCCCGACTTCCACACGCCGGCACATATCGTCGAGGCGGCCAAGCGGGCCATCGACGCCAACGAGCACCACTACACGCACCCTGCAGGTATCCCACAGCTTCGCGAGGCTATCGCCGACACGCTCTCGCGCGAGTACGGTCTGCGCTACGACCTCGACGAGGTCATCGTCACCGCCGGCGTGCAGGAGTCGATCACGCTGTGCATGTTGGCGTTGATCGAGCCAGGCGACGAGGTGCTGATCACGTCGCCGCGCTTCACCACCTACGACCAGGCGGTGCACGCCTTCGGCGGCGTTCCCGTGCCGGTGCCAACCTTCGAGAGCGACGACTTCGCCCTGATGCCGTCCGAGATCGAGGCGCGGTTGACCGAGCGAACCAAGGTTTTGGTGCTGGTCAGCCCCAACAACCCGACGGGCGCCGTCACGCCACCGGACGTGATCCGGCAGATCGCGGAGCTTGCCATCCGGCACGATCTCATCGTCATCAGCGACGAGATCTACGCTTCGCTGATCTACGAGGGCGCGGAGCATCTCTCCATCGCTGCTGTGGACGGCATGCGCGAGCGCACGATCGTGCTCAACGGCTTCTCGAAGTCATATGCGATGACCGGTTGGCGCGTTGGGTACATGGCCGCACCCAAGGCGTTCACGCGGATGCTCATCGACCCGCGCCACATGCTCAGCATCAACGCCGCCACGCCCTCGCAGTTCGCGGCGCTCGCGGCGTTGACCGGACCACAGGACGCCCTCGTTGCGATGCGCGACGCCTACGCCGAGCGGCGCGCCTTCTTGATGCAAGCAATGGACGGTCTTGGGCTGACGTACGGCTTTCCTGGCGGGGCGTTCTACCTGTACACGAACACCTCTGGCACCGGGATGCTCTCGCCTGCGTTCTGCGAGACGCTGTTGCGTGAGGGGCGCGTGTTGCTCTTCCCCGGTAGCCTCTTCGGCGATGACAGCGATCTCTACACGCGGATGAGCTACCTCCAACCGCTCCCGCGGATCGAGGAGGCCATGGACCGTTTCGCGGGTGTCGTCGAACGGCACCGCGGCGGCTGACCTCAGAGCACCCGTTGCTCGACTGCGTGGGTCGCCTGGAAGCGACTCGGTACCTCGACGTGGAAGTCGTGCACGATCATGGTGTTGATGGTCCGATAGCCGTCGACGCCGGGGCGGTAGATGCCGGGCTCGTTCGAGAACACCATGCCGGCTGCGATCGGCACGGTGCCGCCGGGAGCGAGCCACGGGCTCTCGTGGCCTTGGAGGCCCATCCCATGGCCGATGCGGTGACGGATGTGGCCACCGAGGCCGGCGTCGCGCAGCACGCGCAACCCGGCCTCGTTCACGTCTTCGCCGAGGACGCCCGGTCGACAGGCCTCGCGCGCCTCGCGGTCGCATGCTTCGGCAGCAAGGAGGCACCGGCGCTGATCGTCGTCGGCCCGACCGAACACAAAGGTCGCGCCGCTCTCGGCGTGGTACCCACCGATGGCGACGCCGATCCCAGCGATGAGGACGTCGCCGGTGCCGGGTCGGCGCAGGCCCGGTCGGCCGTGGGGGAGCGCCGCTTGCGGTCCGGTGTGGACGGAGCCGACCACCCGCGTCGGCGTCCCGTCGAAGGTGGTTCCCAGCGCGTCGCGCATGTCGGACTCGGTCCCGGCCAGCGCGGCCGCCAGGATGTCGAGTTCGGTACCACCCGACGATGCGATCGCCCCGGCCTGCTGCAGCACGTGTTCGAGGCAGCGGTCGGCGAACCGCGCCGCGGTGCGAATCAGGTCGAGCTCGCGAGCGCTCTTGCGCCAACGCAGGCGTTCGACCGCGTCGGTGAGCGTGATACGGACGCCGGCAGCCTCGAGAGCCGCGGCGACCCGCAGTTCCAGGCCATCGACGCCTAGGCGCTCCGCTGCCGCGTCCTGCGCCATCCACACGGCGGGGTGCACGTGCCCGGGGAACTCCTCGTACGTCTCGATCCGGGCGATCCAGGTCTCGGCGGCGTGCTCACGCTCGAGCAGGGGCACGTACAACGTGACGTCCCCTTCGGTGGGCACGAAGCAGCCCACCGGACGCTCGTTCGGGGAGTGGAAGAACCCGGTCAGGTACACGACGTCGTGGAAGTCCAAGCATAAGACGCCATCGAGGTCGCTCCCGCGAAGTGTGTGCTGCACGGCGGCGACGCGCGCGCGGTACTCGGTGTCGGTGATCGGGGTCGCTGGCGTTTCAGTCATCGGGAACCGACCTCCTCGGGGCGGGCGTTCAGGGTAGACGCAGGCCGCGCCCATAGTGTTACATTGTCGACAGTCGATTGTTCACCTCTCGGAGCATCCTTGATGCAATACCACGGCGACACGGCACACACTCGGCAACATGATTCGAAGCAGGAGGCATGACGACCGAACCCATTCCTTCTCCGCGTTCGAGTGATGTCCTAGGCGATGTCGCCAACGTGCCATTGGGAGAGCGCATCGCGGATCATGTGCGGCACCTGATCCTCGACGGTGAACTCGTGCCAGGGACGCCACTCGTGGAGATCGCGTTGGCGTCCGAACTCGGTGTGAGTCGCGCACCGGTGCGCGAGGCATTGCGGATTCTCAGCCTCGATGGCCTGGTCGAAACCGTCCCGTACCGTGGCACCACCGTGCGCGGACTACGCCGGCGTGACGTCGAGGAGCTGCACCGCATGCGTGCGCTGCACGAGGGTTTCGCGATTGGGCGCATCGTCGAGATCGGACGCCACCGCGACCTCGAGGAGCTCCACGCATGTTGCGATGCCATGGCCGAGAGCGGAAGCGACGCGCGAACGTTGAATCAGGTCGACGAGCGCTTCCACGCCACGCTCATCGAGTTGGCCGACCACGCGCTGCTCACCACCTTCTGGCGCACGATCGCGATGCAGGTACGCCAGG
>REEJ01000166.1 GCA_007695125.1 Trueperaceae bacterium
TCGGCGTACATGCGCAGGGTGATGGTGGTGCAGGCGGCGAGCGCGGCGGCCACCATCTCGCCGGGCGTCGGGCCGCCGTCGCTGCCGCCGAGCGCCTCGGGCTCGTCCATGACGAGCTCATGCGAACGCACGCGCACGTCGGTCGTGAAGCTGCCGGGCTCGGTTCGCGCGACGACGGTGCTGGATCCGTCGGCGCTCATGCGAGCAGCGCCCCGATCCGCACGAGCGCGGTCTCGATCTGTTCCATGCTGCACGCGTACGAGAGCCGCGCGTAGCCGGGCGCCTCGAAGTCGGTGCCGGGCACCACGCCCACGTGCGCCTCCTCGAGCAGCCGGATCGCTGCGACGGTCTCGTCCGGGTCGATGGGGCGCAGGTCGGCCATCACGTAGAAGGCGCCGTGCGGCATCGGGGTGGGGAGCCCGACGTCGTTCAGGCCCGCCACGATGACGTCGCGACGCTCCCGGTAGGCCTGCCGCGTCATCGCCTGGAAGGCGGCGGTGGCCTCGACCTCGTTCAGCGCCACCTGGGTGGCGTACTGCGCGATGGCGTTGGCGTTGCTCGTCACCTGGCCCTGGAGCTTGTTCATCGCCTTGATCAACGGCGCGGGGCCGCAGCCCCAGCCGATGCGCCAACCGGTGAGGGCGTACCCCTTGCTGGCACCGTGCACGAGCAGCGTGCGCTCGGGATGGAAGCGCGCCACCGGGGTGAACGCGCCGTCGTAGACCATGTGCTCGTAGAGCTCGTCGGTGATCAACCACAGGTCGTGCCGCTCGGCGAGATCGGCGATCGCGCGCAGCACGCCCTCGGGGTACACGGCGCCGGTCGGGTTGCTCGGCGAGTTGACGAGGATCGCCTTGGTGCGCGGCGTGATGGCCGCGGCGACCCGCTCCGGGTCGACCACGAAACCCTCCTCGGCGCTGGTCGGGACCGACACCATCACCCCGCCGGCGAGCTCGATCTGGGCCGGGTAGCTGACCCAGTACGGGGCGGGGACGATCACCTCGTCACCCGGGTCGAGCAGCGCCATGAAGGCGTTGTAGAGCACCTGCTTCCCACCGGTTGAGACCAGCACCTGATCGGCCGTGTAGTGGAGGTCGTTCTCGCGCACGTGCTTGGCGACGATCGCGTCACGCAGCTCGCGGGTCCCCTCGGAGGCCGTGTACTTGGTGAGCCCCTTGCGGATCGCCTCGTGCGCCGCCTCGAGCACGTGTTGCGGCGGCTGGAAGTCGGGCTCGCCGGCCGTCATGGCGACGACGTCGACCCCGGATCGCTTGAGTTCGAGCGCCTTGGCGTTGAACGCCACGGTCGACGACGCCTTGAGGGCCTGGATGCGCTGCGACAGTCCGGACATGCCTCACCTCTACCCTGGCGCGCCGTGCGCGCCGCATACGTTCTCGCTACCAACGCGCCGTGCTCAGTCGAGCAGGTCGCCCTCGCCGAAGAAGATGCCGATCTCGCGCTCGGCCGTAGCCGGGGCATCGGAGCCGTGCGCCACGTTCTCGTCGATGGTCGTGGCGAAGTCGCCGCGGATGGTGCCCGGGGCGGCGTCCTTCGGGTTGGTGGCGCCCATCATGCCGCGCCAACCTGTGATCGCGTTCTCGCCCTCGAGCACCATGGCCACGACCGGGCCGCCGGTGATGAACGAGACGAGGCCGTCGAAGAAGGGTTTGCCCTGGTGCTCACCGTAGTGGCGCTCGGCCATCTCACGGGGGATGACCATCTGCTTGAGGCCGACGATGCGGTAGCCCTTGGCCTCGATGCGAGCGAGGATCGCTCCCACCAGGTTGCGCTTGACGCCGTCGGGCTTGACCATCGCGAAGGTGCGTTCGGTTGCCATGGGACGTGTTCTACCACGCGGCTTCCACGACGCGGCGGCGGGCGACCGCGAGCGGCGCTGGGCGCCTCGCTCAGGCGCCGTGGGCCACCGCCTCGAGCTGATCGAGATGGTGCAGGTCGTGCCCGGCGAGGAAGCGCACGAGCGTGTCGACGCTCTCGAGCCCGCGCTCGTGATGGAGCATCTCGCGCATCCAGTCATCGAGCGAGAATCCCGCCAGGAGCGTCAGGTTCCAGGCGCGCAGGGCCCTGAACGCCTCGAGCGCGAGGCTGGGATCGGCACGGGCGCTGCGTGCCGCCCAGGCGTCCTGGTCGAAGGGCTGGACCCTATGCGCGCCCAGGTCGAGCGGTGCGGTGACGGCTTGGCGGAGCCGGAAGCCGAGCCCGAGCTCGGTGTCGACCAGGTGCGCCAGAACGGTGCCAGCAGGCCACTTCCCCGGCGCATGGCTCGCCGACCAGCCTTCGTCGGTCAGCACGTCGGCCAGGTCGGCGAGGCGGATCGGTGTTGCGGTGAGGACGTCGATCGGGTCGAGGTCACCCAGTCGGCCGAGGATGCTGCGCAGGTACGGGTCCACGCGGGCCACGCTACCAGCGCGGCGCGGGGGATAGCATGGCCCATGCCCCAATCGTCCGAGGTCCCAGAGATCGAGCCCCGAGAGGCAGAGGCGCGCATCGCGGCGGGCGCGTACCACGTCGACGTGCGCGAGAGCGACGAGGTCCGTGCGAAGCGCATCCCCGGTGCAGCGCGGCTCCCGCTGTCGGAGTTCCTCACGCGCTACGAGGAGACCGTGCCGAAGGGCACGCCGATCGTCGTGAGTTGCCGCTCAGGCGCCCGCTCCGGCCGTGTGACGGCGTTCCTGCTCGAGCAGGGCTACGACGCCGTCAACTTGGCAGGAGGCATCCTCGCCTGGGAGGAAGACGGTCTGCCCGTCGAGCAGGGCTGAGCGCCCGCGCCGCCTGGCGACAGATGGCGCCGCCTGGCGCCAGGTGGCGCCGCGCGGGCGCCGCATGTCGCCGCGTGTCGCCGCGCCAGGCTCAGCGCAGCGACACGAAGACGAGCAGGTTCTGGCCGTGGTCGACGAGCCCGTACCAGAGTCCAGGCACCAGTCCGAGCACGATGGTACCGACGACCGCGATGCCGAGGGCGATCCCGAGCGGCCGCGCCGTGCGACGCTCGGCCGTGCGCGCTGCCCCGCTCGGCTCGCGCAGGTACATCGCCACGACGACGCGCGCGTAGTACACGACCGCGACCACGCTCGTGACGATGGCCAGCACCGCCAGCGCGGCATGGCCGGCGGCGATGGCCGCCTGGATGACCAGCACCTTGCCGACGAAGCCTGCCAGCGGTGGGATGCCCGCCAGGCTGAGCAGGCTCACCGCCATGCCGGCAGCGAGCCACGGCCGTGTGCGGGCGAGACCGGCGAAGCGCTCGATGCCGTCGCCGCTGTCGTCGTCGTCCATCAGGGCGCTCAGGACCGCGAACGCGCCGATGCTCATGAGCGTGTACGCGGCGAGGTAGAAGGCGGCCGCGGCCATCCCTGCCTGGTCGGCCGCGAGCACGGCCAGGCCGAGGTAGCCCGCGTGCGCGACGGCCGAGTAGGCCAGCATCCGCTTGACGCCCGTCTGGAGCAGCGCCCCGAAGTTCCCGACGATCAGGGTGGCGCCGATGAGCACGCTCAACACGCCGGGCAGCAAGGCGCCCAGCGCGCCCACCTCGAGGCTCGCGAAGACGGTGGAGGCGATGCGCAACAGGGCGCCGAAGGCAGCGGCCTTCACGACCACGGCCATGAACGCGGTCACTGGCGTCGGTGCGCCGGTGTACACGTCCGGCGCCCACTGGTGGAAGGGCACGAGCGCGGCCTTGAAGCCGAGTCCGGCGATGATCAGCACCGCACCGAGCAGGGCGGTGACGTGCGCCTCGAAGCCAGGCTGCGTGAACGCGGCCATGAGCATGGCGTAGTCGAAGTGGCCGCCGGCCCCGTAGGTGAGCGCGATGCCGTAGATGAACAAGGCCGACGCGAAGGCGCCTAGGAGGAAGTACTTGAGGCCCGCCTCCTGGCTCTGGCGCGCCTCGGTACGCCAGGCCGCGAGGGCGTACACGGCCAGCGACATGATCTCGAGACCGAGCAGCAGCGTGATGAGATCACCGGCGGAGACCATGACGATCGCGCCCGTGGCGGACAGGAGCACGAGCGGGTAGTACTCGGGGTGGTCGAGCCCCATGCGTCCCAACGTCCCCTGAGCCACGAGGATCGCCAGGGCCGTGCCGAGCAGGACGACCAGCGTGAAGGCCGTGGCGGGGACGTCGGCCAGGTAGCGCAGGCCGAATCCCGCCTCGGCGAGTCCGCCCTGGGCCTGCATGAGCAGGTTGAGCGCGAACACGGAGGCGCTGACCACGCCGGTCAGCGCAACGGTGGCGATGAAGCCACGGTCGCTCTGGAACACGGCGAGCAGGAGCGTGATGCCCGCGAAGCCGAGCAGCATCAGCGCCGGCGCCAGGACGCTCCAGACGATGAAGCCGTCAGCGGGGATCATCGACGCACCTCCCCGGCCGCGACGAGCGGGGCGTCGACGCCGTCCTTCGCCTGCTCGATGCGCTCGACGGTGACGATCGCGTCGGCCTCGAAGACCCGCAGCTGGGCAGCCGGCGCGAGGCCGAGCCAGAGCGTGGCCGCGACGATGGGAGCGAGCACGACGACCTCCAGTGGGCGCAGGTCGGCGACCGGGTTCGGCTGCGGACCCTGGTACAGCCGCTGGTAGAGGTTGACGCCGTACACGCCGGCGGCGATCACCGCCAGCACGGCGAGCACGCCAGCCGCGGTGTTGGCCTGGAACGCGCCGAGGAGCGCCAGGAACTCACCCGGGAAGTTGGCGAGGCCCGGGACGCCGATGCTGGCGAAGAGCACCAGCAGCGTCACGGCGGCGAGCGCCGGCGCCGATGCCGCGATGCCGCCGTACGAGTCGGCGTCGAGGCTGCCGCGGCGGGCGTGGAGCATGCCGCTGATCAAGAACAGCCCACCGGTCGTGACCATCTGCGCGGCGAGCAGGTACATGGCACCGGAGAGGCCGGCGAGGTGCAGGCCGAACAGCCCGACCGCCACGATGCCCATGTGCGACAGCGAGGCGTAGGCCAGCAGCCGCTTCAGGTGGTTCGCGCGCGT
>REEJ01000251.1 GCA_007695125.1 Trueperaceae bacterium
CGACGCCCTGTGGCACCTCGCCGCCCCCGCGCTCGTGCTCGGCTCGGTCTACGTGGCGCAGTGGATGCGCTTCGTGCAAGCCGGCCTCGACGCCGTCGCCGAAGAGGACATGATCCGCACCGCGCTCTCCAAGGGTCGCTCGCGCCTCGGCGCGCTGCTGCGCCACGGGCTGCCCAACGTGCTGCTCCCGCTCGTCACCGTCCTCGGCCTGGAGCTGCCGCGGCTCATCTCCGGAGCGATGGTCACCGAGGTCGTCTTCACCTGGCCCGGCATCGGTCGGCTCCTGCACGGGTCCCTCGTCGCGCGCGACTACCCCGTCGTGCTCGGTGTGCTGCTCGTCGCCGCGGCCGCGGTCGTTGTCGTCAACCTGCTCACCGACCTCCTCTACGGCGCGCTCGACCCGCGCGTGCGCTACTCGTGAGCACGCTCCGCCGCCTCCTGCGCCGCCCGCTCGGCGCCGCCGGACTGGTGGTGCTCACGCTGCTCGTGCTCGCCTCGCTCGCCGCGCCGCTCATCGCGCCCTTCGACCCCGCCGCGGTGAACCTGCGCGCCATGCAGCAGCCCCCCGGCCCGGAGCACCTGCTCGGCACCGACGACCTCGGCCGCGACGTCCTGACGCGCCTGCTCTACGCCGGCCGCGTCTCGCTCTCGCTCGCGGCCCTCGTCACCGGCTTCGCGGTCGTGCTCGGATGCACCGTCGGCGCCCTCGCCGGCTTCTTCGGTGGCTGGGTCGACCGGCTCGTATCGCTCGCGGCGGACTCGATGCTCTCGGTGCCGGCGCTCGGCCTGGCGATGGTCGCCGGCGCGCTGCTGAGACCGAACGTGCTGGTCCTCGCGATCGTCCTCGCCGTCGTCACGTGGCCCGACCTGGCGCGCATCACGCGCGCCCAGGTCCTCACCCTGCGCGAACGCACCTACGCCGAGGCCGCGCAGGCGCTCGGCAACACGCCGGTGCGCGTGCTGTTCGGCCACCTCATGCCGAACGCGCTCCCCCCGCTGGTCGTGGCCGCCACGCTGCTGTCGGCGAACGTCCTGCTGATCGAGTCCGCGCTCAGCTTCCTCGGCTACGGCATGCGGCCGCCGACGCCGAGTTGGGGCGGCATGCTCTTCGAGGCGCAGGCCTTCTACCGCCAGTCGCCCTGGCTCGCCGTCGTGCCCGGCGTCACCATCACGCTCACGGTGATGGCGATCAACCTGCTCGGCGACGCGCTGCGCGAGGCCGGTGGCGGGCGGGGTTGAGGCCACCCACGTGCGGGTTCGACGCACCGCTTACACATCAGAGGACCAGTACGCGGGTCGTCCGTGACCTCCTCGGAAGCGTACCGGTGATGAAGGTCACCCCGGAAGACGGACGCGAGAGACGAAGCGTTCGGGGACGGTGGCAGCAGCACGACCCCCGAACTCTCTGCTGGCTGTGGACGATCGGACTCGTGCAACCGCGTGTACCACCACGCCACGATGGCGTTCTCTCGACACCCCATAACGCAGTACGCTGGCGCGGTCCACACCCGGACCCGGTCCACTCGGACCGACCCCAGCGTCACACCGACGGGATGGACGTTCGCTAGGAGGTTCACGTGATCGACCGAGTCGTCAGTGCCGCGCCGAGTGGTGCGCCCCGGACCGCCCCATCGCCCCGCATGCGCCGCCGCGCGCCGCTCGCGCTCCTCCTCGCTGTCGTCCTCGGCCTAGGTGCGACCACGCTGGCCCAGGGCCCCCTTCTCGTGTACTCGATCATCCAGGAGCAAGACGCGGCCGCGATCACGACGGCCTTCACCGCCGCGACTGGCATCGAGGTGCAGACGATCCGCGCTTCAGGCGGCGAGATCGTGGCCCGTGTCATCGCCGAGGGCAACGCCCCGCGCGCCGACGTGGTGCTCGGCGGCGCCAGCAACCTACACATCGCGATGACGAACGCGGGTGTGCTCGATCCGTACTTCAGCGACGCCGCGCCGTTCCTGGAAGGCAACCAACGGGATCCGGACGGCTACTGGACCGGCTTCTACCTCACCGCCCTCGGCATCGGCATCAACGAGGAGCGCTACCGTCAGGCCTACGGCGACAAGCCGCTGCCGGTCACCTGGGAAGACCTCCTCGACCCCGACTTCGCCGGCGAGATCGTCATGACCGACCCGATCGCTTCGTCCACCGCCTACCTGTTCCTGCAGACGCAGTTGCAGCGGCTCGGTTGGGATGACGGCTGGGAGTACCTCGAGGCGCTCGCGCCGCGCGTCGGCCAGTTCCCCACCTCCGGCTCGGCGCCGCCTCGCATGGTCGGTACGGGTGAGTACATCCTCGGCGTCGCCTTCGTGCACTCGCTCAGCTCCACCATCGTGCAGGGCTTCCCTGTCACGCTGGTGGTTCCGCCCGGCACTGGCGGCGAGGCCGGTGCGGTGTCGATCGTCGCCGGCGGCCCCAACCCCGACCTGGCGCGTCAGTTCGTCGACTTCGTGATGGGCGTCGATGCCCAGCAGGCATTCACCGACATCGCGCTCACGACGCCGCTCAACCCCGACGTCGCGCTGCCCGAGGCGGCGATCGCGCGCGCCTCGATCGACATGATCGACTTCGATGCCGACCTCGCGGGCTCACAGCGTGAAGAGACGCTGCGCCGCTGGGAGAGCACGCTCGATTGATCCCGTCGCAGGCAGCTCCTGAGCCTGTGCCGCGGGCCCCCCCCGACGGGGGGGCCGGGGGCACAGCGGTGTCATCGCCGAGGTCGTTGCGCTGGTCCGCTTGTGGCGCCGCGACGTGGTGCTGGCGATCACGCTGACCCTGGTCGTGCTTGCGCTGGCGCTGTTCGTGGTGTACCCGCTGGCGATGGCGATCGTCACACCGCGGGGCGAGGACTGGCTGCGCGCCGTCACGACCGCCCGCTGGCGGGTGACGATGGGCAACACCCTGACGATGGCGGCGCTCTCGACCGTCTCGTCGGTCCTCGTCGGTTTCATCTACGCCTACGCGATCACCCGGGCTCGCGTGCCGTGGGCACGGTTCTTCACGCTGGTGCCGTTGCTGCCGCTCATCACGCCGCCGTTCGTGTCGGGGCTGTCGTTCATCTTGCTCTTCGGTCGCCGCGGCATCGTGACGTACGAGTTGCTGGGACTGAACACGAACATCTACGGCTGGCACGGCCTGTGGTTGGCCCAGACGGTGTCGTTCTTCCCCATCGCGTTCCTGGCCATAGCCGGTGTGTTGCGCTCGATCAACCCGAACCTGGAGCGCGCCAGCGAGAGCATGGGTGCCAGCGCCTGGACGACCTTCCGGCGCGTGCTCCTGCCGCTCGCGAGCCCCGGCATCGGCGCCGCGGCCCTGCTCGTCGCGATCGCGGTGTTGGGCGACTTCGGCAACCCCATGCTGATCGCGGGACGCTTCCGCGTGCTGGCAACCGAGGCCTACCTGCAGATCTCCGGCTGGGCCGACATGCGCATGGGCGCCGCGCTCGGCTTGGCGCTGCTGGTGCCGGCGATCGTGTTCTTCTTCCTGCAACGCCACCTGCAAGGGGCATCGGTGGGGCGCTTCGTGACGGTGGGCGGTCGCGGCTCCAGGCTCGAGGCGGCTCCGCTGTCGCCGTGGGTGCGTTGGTCGTTGTTCGCCTTCTGCCTGGCCATCACGCTCTTCATGGGCGCCAAGTACGCAGTGATCGTGTTGGGCGCGTTCACGCCCGTCTGGGGCATCGACTACAGCTTCACGCTCGACAACGTCACGCACGTGTTGGTGCGAACCGGCGAGCTGTGGAACAGCATCCGCTTCGCCGGCAGCGCAGCACTGGTGTGCGCGATCCTGGCGACCGTCAGCGCCTTCCTCGTCTACCGCGTCAAGGTTCCGTTCGGGCGCGCCCTCGACCTGGTCTCGCTGCTCCCCGCCGCGATCCCGGGCACGCTGCTCGGCATCGCCTACGTGCTCGCCTTCAACACGCCACCGCTGCAACTCACGGGCACCGGCACCATCATCGTGATCAGCATGGTGTTCTCGTACCTCCCGGTCGGCTACCGGATCGCCGCTGCGACGCTGCAGCAGTTGGCACCGTCGATCGAGGAGAGCGCCGCCGACATGGGGGCGTCGAGCATGCGCACGTTCGTCGACGTGGTGCTGCCGCTCATCGGCACCTCGTTCTCCGCCGCGCTGGTCTACTGCTTCGTCAAGGCGATCGGTACGCTGTCGGCGGTGGTATTCCTGATCTCGCACGGGAACGTCGTGGCGTCCGCGTCGATCTTGAACCTCGCAGAGCAGGGGTATTGGGGTTGGGCGGCCGCCCTCGCGACCATGCTGATCACCGCCGCCCTGCTCGCGTTGGCCCTGGCGAAACTCGTCCTCGGCCGTCGCTTCGCGTTCTTCGACGTCTGACCGGCGCGAGAAAGGACCTCACGATCACAGCCACCGAAGCGTCACCGAACCTGACCGACCCGCACGTCGAGCTCCGCGGCGTGAGCAAGTCGTTCGGATCGACCCTCGCCGTCGACGACCTCGATCTGGTCATCGCCCGGGGCTCGTTCACGACCCTGCTCGGCCCGAGCGGGTGCGGCAAGACGACGACCTTGCGCATGCTCGCGGGCTTCTACGAACCCGACGCTGGAGAGATCCTGATCGACGGCGCGCGCCAGAACGAAGTGCCCCCGAATCGCCGAAACGTCTCGATCGTGTTCCAGGACTACGCGCTGTTCCCGCACATGACGGTGCTGCAGAACGTCAGCTATGGCCTCAAGCTGCGCCGCGTCGAGAAGGGCGAGCGCGAGCGCCGCGTGGCGCGGGTGCTCGAGTTCCTGGGCTTGGATGCCCTCGAGGCGCGCCACCCGCACGAGCTCAGCGGTGGGCAGCAGCAACGCGTGGCGCTCGGCCGCTCGATCGTGATGGAGCCGGCCGTGCTGCTGATGGACGAGCCGCTCTCGAACCTCGACGCCAAGCTGCGCATCCGCGTGCGCGCCGAGCTCAAGGAGATCCAGCGCGTGCTCGGCATCACCACCGTGTACGTGA
>REEJ01000062.1 GCA_007695125.1 Trueperaceae bacterium
TTCGACAGTGCGCCTCTCACCACGAGCGCTGAACAGAGCGACGCTCGCCCGCCAGCTCCTCCTCGAGCGCGAAGCGTTGCCGGTGGTCGACGCCGTTCGGCGCGTGGTGGCGTTGCAGGCCCAGGAGCCGGCGTCACCGTACGTGGCCTTGTGGAACCGACTGCGCGACTTCGACCCTGTTGCGCTCGACGCCGCGTTCCACGCATACGCCGTCGTGAAGGCGCCGCTGATGCGGATCACCCTGCACGCGGTCGCCGCCGAGGACCACGGCACCTTCCGCGATGCTATGCGCACGACGCTTCGCGCGGCGCGCCTGAACGACCGGCGTTTCCTGGCGACCGGACTCTCTGTCGACGACGCCGACGACCTGGCGTCGCACCTCGCGACCGTCGCCCGGCGGCCGCAGCGGCGGGCCGAGATCGAGGCGTTGCTCGCCGAGCGTCTCGGTGCCGTGCCCGATCGCGCCGTGTGGTGGGCGCTGCGCACCGTCGCGCCGCTCGTGCACGCGGCCACGGGCGGCCCGTGGTCGTACGGCCGGACGCCCGCGTTCGTCGCCCCGCCGAACGCGCGTGAGCCCGACGACCAGGCGGCCGCGACGCAGCGATTGGTGCTGCGCTACCTGGCGGCGTTCGGACCCGCGTCGCGGCGCGACGTCGCGCAGTTCGCGTTGCTGCGGCAGTCCGAGATCGAACCCGCGCTCGATGCGCTGGCCGACGGACTCGTCGAACTCGAGGGCCCCGCCGGCGAGACGCTCTACGACGTGCCGGGTGCGCCGCTGCCGGACGGCGACGTCCCGGCGCCGCCGCGGTTGATGGCGATGTGGGACTCGATCCTGCTCGCATACGCCGACCGGAGCCGGGTCATCCCACCCGCGTACCGTCCGCTCGTCATCCGGCGCAACGGCGACGTGCTCCCGACCGTGCTCGTCGACGGCTTCGTGTGTGGGGTGTGGCGGCACGCGGAGGGTGGCATCGAGGTGACGGCGTTCCACGCGCTGGACGACGCGGCGTGGGAGGGGGTCGAGGCGGAAGCCCGCGCGCTGCTGGAGCTGCTCGACGGTCGGGACGAGGCGGTGTACGGGCGCTTCGGGCACTGGTGGCAGCGGTTCGAGGGCGAGCAGGTGCGTGTGGTGGGGCAGGGTTGAGCGGCAGGGTTGAGCGGCTGGTTGAGCGGCTGGTTGAGCGGCTGGTTTGAGCGGCAGGGTCAGGTCGCTGTGGGCAGGTAGCGCTTCTCGAGCACACAGACCATCGTGTAGGCCGGGTCGAACATGTTGCCGAGGTCGTAGTCGCACGCCTGGCCGATCAGCACCGAAGCCGCCTCGATGGACAGGCCGTAGCGGCCGCGGAGCCAGCGGACCATCTCGGTGGTCGCGTGCTGGGCGGCTTGGTCGAGTGGGCGGGCGTTGCCCATGGTGAACAGGACGGTGTCGGTCTCGCCGCGCGGCCAGACGACCCGGTCCTCGGGCCGAACGCCGCGCTCGAGGCCCACCTCGAGCTCGATGTCGGCGGAGATCTCGATGCCCGTTCCCGTCAGCTCGCCGGCGCCCTGGGCCGCGTGGACGTCGCCGACGAACAGCAGCGCACCTGGGACGAGCACGGGGAAGCGCAGGGTCACGCCAGCACGGATCCCGCGGTAGTCCATGTTGCCGCCGTGCCGGCCCGAGGTGGCGGTCGAGATCGCCTGCCCGGCCTCGGGCGCGACCCCGATGCAGCCGAGCATGGGCTCGACGGGCACCTGGAACCCTTCGAGGCCGATGATCGGTTTCGACGGCCGCGCCGTACACGAGTGCATGTCGACCTGCCAATCGATGCGACGATCGGTGCGTTCGAGCTCCCACACGTACGCGGGATCGACGGTCACCGGCGCCAGCGCGGCGCTCGAGAACCCCGTCGGGCGATTGGGGCGCACGGAGCGGACGCGGACGACGAGGGTGTCGCCCGGTTCGGCGCCGTCGATAAGGAACGGACCGGTCAGCGGGTTGCCGGGATCGGTCACGCGCTCGCCCCGCTCGTCGCGACCGCTCGCGTCGACCGTGGTCGTCAGCAACCCGTCGCGGCTCGCGAGGGTGAGGACGCCGTCGTGGCTGCCGAAGGTGCGGTGGTACGTGGTGGGGTCGAACCTGTGCACGGTCATGTGTCGCCCCGATGGTAGCGCGCCGGACGGCGTCGTCCGGGCACGCCGAGCTGGGTGGGCTTCCTGTGGCCACCGAAGCGCACGCCGTCGCTGCCCGCGCCACTCGCCGAGCTCGAGCGCGCGTTGGCGCAGGAGCACGACGCCGTGGCACGCGTCTACGCCGGCAAGCCCGAGGCGCTGCTCGGCCGCGTGACCGTGTGGGATCCGGCGATCGGCCGGTTGAACCTGGTGCAGGCGCTGCGCGTCGTCGTGCACCACGACGAGCACCACTACGCCGCCGTGCGGCTGCTGCTGCCCTGACGCGCCCGGCGACCGTCGAGCTCGGGTGCCACGACGATCGCGATCGGCCGGAGCGCAGACGTCGCCGACCGCACCGCGGTCGAGGCGGTCGGCGTGGAGATCGAGAGGCGTCTCGGCCCCGTCGACGTCCTGGTCAACAACGCCGGAGTCGGGGGCCCGAACCTACCGCTCTGGGAGTGCGATCCCGATGCGTGGTGGCGAGCGCTGGAGGTCAACCTGCGCGGACCGATGCTGCTCTGCCGTGTCGTGTTGCCGGCGATGATCCGGCGCCGGTCGGGCACGATCGTCAACGTCGAGAGCTATGCAGGGATCCGCGCCAGCATGGGTGGTGGCGTGGCGGGCACCGCGTACCCCGTCAGCAAAGCGGCACTGGTGCGCTCCACCGACACGTTGGCGGCGAGCGTCGACGAGCACGGGGTGCGTGTCTTCAGCATCAGCCCCGGCTTGGTGCGCACGGCGATGGCCGAGGGCGACGACCTGGACGCTCCGACGCAGGCCCCGCCATGCCTGCAACTGCACATGCATGCACGTGTGATTGCAAGCAGGCGGCATTGCTACGTGCGACGAAGGTGATGCGCCAGACCCGGTGCACGGCCTTGACGGCGGGCGCCACCGCCCCTACATATGGGTACCAACAGTGCTCCCAGACTCGACGCGGTGTGCGGCGCTCTGGCCGACTCCACCCGCCGCGAGATCCTCCTGCGCCTCAGCCGGGCTCCGGCGTCCGTGGGAGCGCTCGCCGATGCCTTCCCCATCTCCCGCCCCGCCATCTCGAAGCACTTCGACACCCTCGAGCGGGCAGGCCTGGTGGAACGCATGCGGCGCGGACGCAGCAACCTGTGCGAGGTCCGGCCGGCCGCCGTGCTCGAGGCCACGGCGTGGCTCGAGTTCTACCGAACGCACTGGGAGGGGGCGCTCGACCGCTTCACCCTCCTGGTCGAGACCGAGGAGGAGACCCCATGAGGCACGAAGCAACCCAGGCGCCGGTCCTCGTGCTCGACCGGATCGGCCGCGCGCACCGCCAGCGCGTGTGGGCCACCTGGACGGACCCCGACCTGCTCCACCTGTGGTCGTGCCCAGAAGGCATGCGCATTGGGCACGCCGACGTGGACTTCCAGGTGGGGGGAGCGTGGGAGGTCGTGATGGTCGCCGACCACGACGACGACGAGCGCCACGTGGCCTTCGGTACCTACCTCGAGATCACACCCCCGGAGCGGATCGTCCAGGAGCACCAGTGGCGACGGGCCGACGGCGGATCGTCGCCATGGACGGTCGTGACCGTTGAGTTCCAGGTGGAGGGCGAACACACCCGCATCACCCTCACCCAGACCGGTTTCGACACCGCCGCCTCCCGCGATGGCCACCGGGAGGGTTGGTCCAGCACCCTGGACCGTCTGGCCAGGCTGGTCGAGACGCGATCGTGAGCGAGATCGCCGTGCTCCGAGCCCAGGCTGCGCTGACCGCCGCCGTGGCGGAGGCGGCCCTGGCCGACGTCTCCCATCGGGATGCTTCGCAACGCGCCGGGACACGGGCGGGCGTTCGGTTAGGAGGCCAGCGCCAGCACCGTGGGGGGGCGCCGAAGGCCCCACCAACCGTCGAGCGCGAACGCGACGTTCAGCCGCAGCAGTCCTCGGCGGGCGGGCGGCTCGGGTGGTGCAACGTGCCGCTCGGCGCGCAGCAGCGCGCGTCGACCACGTCGAGCACCGCGCCGGTGCGCTCGAGCGTCGGTGCGGCGGCGTCGATGAGCGGGACGTCGCCGACGGAGCGGTCGCGCGCCTTGCACGCGACGGCCGGCGCTGCCAGGTGGACGTCGAGGACGCCGCCTTCGCGCGTCACCACGTCCGTGACGACGTAGGCGATGGCGGGTTCGCCCGGTGCACCGTACTCGACGCGGACCCTGGCGGCGTCGTCGATCGGGACCATGCGTCCGACGCGGTCGTAGATGTCCAGGAACTTCCGGACGCCCATGAGTTCGTCGCCGGGTGCGGTACCCGGGGACCAGAGCTGGATCGTCGTCTCGTTCCAGTGCGTCGAGCGCCCACCGCAATCGACGGCGTGGATCGTGGTGGCCTTGACCTCGGTGACGTGGTACCCGGCTGCGACGCCGACATCGCCGGCGTTGAACGCGAGGCGGTGATCGCGGTGCCGTTCGAGGTGTGCGAGGAACTCGGCCGTGGTCATGACCACCCCTCCTATGCATCGATGGTCGTCGATGGATGGGTAGAGACTACTGCTGGGGCGCGTGGTCGTCAACGACATGCGTGACCCCCATCGACTCGAGCGTCAGCTCGTCGAGCCCCTCGACGGCGGGCGCATCGGGCGACCGCCAGCCGCCAGTGTCCGCCATGAACTCCACCCGAGGTAGACGGCCACGGCGACCGAGCCCCCGAGGTCGACCCAGCGCGTGGCGGGATGCCCTGGCGCCCAGAGGATGGTGGCGAGGGCAGCGATCACGCAGGCGTCGACGGCGACCTTGGCCCGGTACAAGCGCCGTTGGGCGTCGATCAGCGCGTCGGGCCGCTCGTACGCCAGGG
>REEJ01000061.1 GCA_007695125.1 Trueperaceae bacterium
CAGGACGCGAACCGCACGCTCGTGACCATCCTGTGGGGCAACGTCGCCGTCAACGTCTTGCTCGCGCTGCTGGCCGATTCGGTCCTGGCGGGCGTCGTCGCGTTCCTGTTCTCCACGGTCGTCATCACCGTGTTCGCGGAGATCATCCCGCAGGCGTACTTCTCCCGCCACGCGCTCACGGTGGCGGCGGCGCTCGCGCCGCTCCTGCGCTTCTACCGGGTGCTGCTCTACCCGGTGGCGAAGCCGACGGCCATGGTGCTCGATCGCTGGTTGGGGCCCGAGGGCATCCGCTTCTTCGACGAGCGCGACCTGCGCAGCGTCATCCAGTTGCACATGACCTCTGCCGACACCGACGTCGCCCGGGTGGAGGGGCAAGGTGCGCTCAACTTCCTCGACATCGACGACGTCGCGCTGTCCGACGAGGGAGAACCGGTGACGCCGGAGAGCGTCATCGAGGTGGAGGTCCGCGACGGCCGACCCGTCTTCCAGAGCTTCGCGGCCGACGCCACCGACCCGTTCCTCCGGCGCCTGCACGAGACCGGCAAGAAATGGGCCGTGCTGACTGGTGGCGACGGCGAGCCCCTGCTCGTGCTCCACACGAGCGAGTTCCTGGCCGACGCGATCTTCGCGCGTGAGCGGCCGGTCGACCCGCTGCGCTACTGCCACCGCCCGATCGTCGTGCGCGACGCCGGCGAGAAGCTTGGCCGCCATCTGCACCGGTTCCGTGTCGCCAGCGGCGCGGCCGGCACCGAGGTCATCGAGCACGACGTCATCCTGCTGTGGGGCGAGCACCCGCGCATCATCACGGGGACCGACATCCTGGGGCGGCTCTTCCGCGGCATCGGTCAGCCGGTGACCAGCTGACGCCGCGTCGCGCCGGCCACCTCTAGGGGCGATCGAGCGTAGGGGGCGATCGAGACGGCGTGCTCGCTCACGCCCTCCGGGTGCTTTCGGGTCGCTCATCCGCTGGAGCCATGAGGATCGTGGTCGCGGCCCCGGTGCGGGACAGCATCGCGTGTCGGTTCAGCCAGACGACGACGATGGCGGCGAGGCCCAAGGTGAGGGCGGCCCAGGGGAGGGCGTCGGGCCCGATGCCGGGGGGTGCTCGGCATAACCATCGTTCGCCTGGCGACGGTGGACGACGTCCCCGGCATCCGCGCGGTGTTGGCCGTCACCTGGCGCGACACCTACGGCGCGTTCGTTCTGCTCGAGGCGTTCGAGACGAACCTTCGCGTGATCGTGATGATGTGTGTCGTCGGGGCGGTGTCGTAGGTCGGCCCCGACGGCCCCGACGGCCCCGACGCCCACGGGTTCGGGCGACGGTGTATGATGGGGTGTACGAGGAGGTGTATGGTGCGGACGAACATCGACCTCGACCCCGAGTTGGTGGCCGAGGCATTCGCCTATGCCGACGTCGCCACGAAGAAGGACCTGGTGCACCTCGCGCTGCGCGAGTTCGTCGAGCACCGCCGCCGCCTGGATTTGCGCGACCTTCGTGGGCAGGTGCGGTTCGTCGATGGCTACGACCACAAGGAGCTGCGCGGCGACGAGTCGTGATCCTCGTCGACACGTCTGTGTGGATCCCGTACCTACGGGGGTCGAGTACACCTCGATCCGACCTGCTGCACCGCTTGCTGGACGAGGGTGTGCCGGTCGCGTTGACGAGCCTCATCGCCATGGAGCTGCTCCAAGGGGTCGCACACGGCGCGATGGCCGAGAAGCTCGCCGTGTACCTGTCGACCCAACGACGCATCGAGAGCCGTGATCCGTGGTCGACCGCCCTGGAGGCGGCGCGCATGTACGCCGCGTGCCGCGCGGCTGGCTTCACCATCAGGAGCACGATCGACTGCTGGATCGCTCGTACGGCGATCGAGTACGACCACATGCTGCTGCACGACGATCGAGACTTCGACCATGTCGCGGCCGTGGTGCCGGAACTCAGGATCTACCGAGGGTAGGCGGGCGGTCACGCTGCGCGCGCTCGACCTGCACCTCGCGCCCATGCACGACGGGACCTACGCTCCGACAGGATGGCTCACCCCGTCTCGGCGCGGTCGAGCCTTCCTTCGACGACCAGCGCGGTGACGTCGTCGCCGAGGTGGCGGTAGCACTCGATCGAGCGGTGCAGGAGCGATCGCGCCTGCGGCTCGTCGCCGTCGAGGCGAGCGATCATGGCCCGCAGGTCGTAGACGTTGGCGAGCGCGTGCACGAAGCCGACGCCCTCGAGCAGCGCGATGGAGGTATCGGCGAAGTGGCGCGCACGGCGAACGTCGCCGTGCGCGAGGTGGAGTTCTGCGGCGGTGCCGACGAAGAGGCCCGCGCCCCAGGCGCTGCCGAGGCGCTCGAATGCCGTGACGGCGTCGTCCAGCCACGCCTTTGCTGCGTCGAGGTCCCCCGACATCGCCGCCGTCTTCCCCTTCCAGCCGCGAGCGCAGGCGGCCCACCACGGATCCCGACCCTCCGACGCCGCGACGGCCGCGTCGAACTGCGCCGTCGCCGCGGCCGCGTCGCCCTGCATGGAGAGCGTCATCCCGAGGCTGCAGCGCGCGCGAGCAGCGTGCTCATCCCCGGGAGCGACACGCTCGAAGATGGCGACGGCCTCGTGGAGTGCCTCGGCCGCCTCGTCGAACGAGCCGCGCATCCAGGCGATGTGCCCGAGGTGGAAGCGCAGTGTCGCCACGTCGAGCTGCTCCCAACCAGACCGTCGCAAGGCACGGTCGAACCAGGATCGAGCCTACGCGGTCGCGGCGGTGAGCCGCCAATGGTGCGCCGCGTGGTCGAGCAGCCGGAGGAGGTCGTGCTCGATCGCCGGCGCGCTCAGCGCCCACTGCAACGCCGCTCGGACGTTGTCCTGCTCGGCTCCGAGGCGGGCGACCGCCGCGACGAGGTCGGGGCCGAAGACGGCGCGACCGCAGGTCTCCGCCAGGTCCGCGAACACCGTCAGGTGGCGGCGGGCGACGTCGTGTCGATCGGGGCGTTCGGCGAGGCGTTGGGCCGCGAAGCGTCGCGCGAGCTCGTGGAGCTCGAAGCGACCCGGCTGCGCGACCCTGACGAGGGAGCGGTCCACCAACGCCAGCAGCCGCTCCACGCCTTCGCCCGTCACGGCCTCCGCCTCGGTGACCGTGAAGCCTCCGTGGAACACCCCGAGCTGGGCGAACGTGTCGCGCAGGTCGTCGGGCAGGATCTCCCACGACGCGCCCAGCACATGCTCGATGCTGCGCTGGCGCGGAGGGAGGTCGAGACGGGGTGCCTGGAGCAGGTCGCTCTCAGTGGCGAGGGATCGCTCGACGGCCTCGAGCGAGAGGGCGTGCACCCAGCTGGCTGCGAGCTCGAGGGCGAGTGGCAGTGAGTCGACGTGCCGGCAGATCGCCTCCACGCTCGCGCGGTTCGCCCGCAGGTCGAACCGCAGGGAGGCGACGTACCAGGTGCAGGTGATCCGCTCCGGGATCCTCCCCATCGCGCTCTTCTACCAGGCGGTTCATGACGATTGCACGCCGAGACGCACGGGGGACTTGAGCGTGCCGCTCTACTGGGTCGCGCCCTAAGCGCCAGCGGCCGTCGCGTTCGCGGTGCGGGGGCGGCTCGTCCTCGCACCGCATAGGATGGCGGCCATATGAGCACATATGGGGCGCGCTCGCTGCGTCACGCCGCCGCGTGACCCGCTCGCCGGACGAGGCCTTCACGGCCCTCGACGTGGTCGAGGCGGTCCTCGGCCGACCGGCGCTCGGTGCGATCCTCAGTGGCTCCGCCGTCGACGGTGGGCTGCGACCCCTCAGCGACGTGGACCTGCTCGTCGTGGTCGAGGACGCTCCGGACGAGGCTGCCCGCGGGCGGCTGGCGGTGGCGCTGATGGGCGTGTCGGGTCGCTACGGCGGCGGCGCGCCGGTGCGGCCGCTCGACGTCACGCTGGTGCGCCGCGCGGACGTGGTGCCGTGGCGCTACCCGCCCACGCGAGCGTTCGCGTACGGCGAGTGGTTGCGCGCCGCGTACGAGGCGGGCACCGGCCCCGCCCCGGGACCGCACCCGGACGTGGCGATCGCGCTGGCGCAGGCCCGGGCGATCGGCGTCGCCCTGCGCGGACCGGCGGCGCGCGAGCTGCTCGACCCGGTGCCCGAGGTCGACCTGCGGCGAGCGCTGCTCGACGCGCTGCCGGAGTTGCTCGGCGACCTCCGTGGCGACGAGCGCAACGTGTTGCTGACCCTAGCGCGCATGTGGCGGACGGCGGCAACCGGTGCGTTCGTGACGAAAGACGCGGCCGCTGCGTGGGCGGCGGCGCGACTGCCGAGCGGGCAGGGGGCATGGCTCGAGCTGGCCGGCCGTGCGTACGTGGGCGAGTGCGCGGACGACTGGCGCGGACGCGATGCGGTGGCGGTGCCGCTCGCCGAGCGGCTGCGCTGGGAGATCGAGAGGGCGTGTCGGGGCCCCTGAAGCCGCCGGCAGTACGTCACCGCAGCCGCTCGAGCCGCCCCTTGCGCTTCACGATGTGCTTGTAGTCCCATTGGATCTCGACGGCCTTGCGAAGCCAGCGGGCGAGGTCGTCGCGGTCGACCTGCTCGGCGGACGTGAAACGAATCTCGGCCGCCTTGAACGTGCCCTGCGGTCGGAGGTCCTCTTCGTCGAACGATTGGCCACTCCAGAAGAGCAGCCGCACGCCGTCCTTCAGGCGGCTGTAACCGACGATGGGGTTGCCGTCCAGGAACCACACGGGGTGCGCGTGCCAGATCTTGCTCTCGGCATCGGGCAAGCCTCGGTCGATCTCGGTCGCGAGGAGCGCGCAGATCTCTCGGTCGGCGGGTGCGAGGGATCGGTTGAAGCGTTCGATGGCGTCGCTCATCATCGATTCGCAGGGTCGTACGAGGGAGTCGTGCCCGGGACCTCGGTGCGTGTCGCTGCGCTCGCGTCTCGAGCTCCGACGCCAGGTCGCGCGCCAGCTGCAAGACCGCTTCGGTGTCCAGCG
>REEJ01000217.1 GCA_007695125.1 Trueperaceae bacterium
TACGCGAGCTGCGGCGCAGCCGCTGCGTGTTCTACGAACTCGACGCAGACGCCCTGAGCGCGTTGGCAGACGACTTCGGTAGGCTGGCCGCGAACGCACGCGACACGGAGGGTGAGGCTGACGGCGTCTCGACCTGACCACCGATGCAGCCATCATGCGATCGGCCCCGGCACGCGCAGTGCCGGGGCCGATCGCATTGCTCGAACGTGTGGATTACGGGACGGTGGGGAGCCCTTCGGCCGTCCAGGCACCGAAGCCGCCGCGGATGTTGCGGACGTTGTTGTACCCGAGCATCTTGAGGTAGACGAGGCCGAAGTTGCCGCGGATGCCGACGGCGCAGTACACGAGCATCGGCGCGTCGAGGTTCTGCGGCAGCTCGCTGATGCGGCCGTCGAGTTCCGCAAGCGGGATCAACGTAGCGAACTCGATGTGCCCCTCGTCGAACTCCGCTTGGCGACGCACGTCGAGCAAGAACGGCTCGACCTGCTCGATGAAGTCGAACGCTTCGACGGGGCCGATCTGCAGCCATGCGGCCTGGCTGGCTTCGTCGATGAACGCGGCCATCGCTTCGGTGGCGGCGTTGTGGGCGGGCTGGGCGAAGCCAGCGCTGACGAACAGTGCGGCGATCGCGGTGATGACGAGTTTCTTCATGCGTACTCCTCCTGAGATGGATGGCAAGGGCCCGTGCAGCCCTAGAACCCGAAGAATTGGATCTGCCCGACCTCGACGATCAGGCTGCGGATGATGGTGGCGCCTGCGAGCGGCACCAGGGCGGCGACGACGGGGACGCGGCGGATGACGGGGACGATCGCCATGAGGACCAGGCCGAGCGCGAAGAGCAGCCCGCCGTGGCCCATGAGGTAGTCGAACGCCATGCGGGCCTCGGTGCCGCCCATGGCCAGGCCGGCCAGGTAGACGATGCCCATGGCGACGCTGGCGAGGCTCAGCGGCGCGATCCAGCGCTTCGCCCAGTCCTGCTTGAACAGGTGTGCGATCGAGATCACGGTGAGCATGCCCGTGAGCGGGAACAGGATCAGGACGACGGGCGTCCAGAGCGGGCGGTTGATGTTGGCGGCGAGTGCCAGACCGGGGTAGATCAGCGCGAGCGCGCTGCCGATGATGAGCAGGGTGGCCCACAGGGCGCGAGGACCCTTCTGGAGCCAGACGAAGAAGCTCGCCACGAGCGAGATCGACAGGCCCCATGCGCCCAACCAGATCGGCGCCGCCGGCGCGAACGACAGGAAGATCCACACGTGCGTGAAGCGGAAGCGCGCGGGTGACTCGACCCAGAGCGTGATCAGGTCGAGGACGATCAGCACCATGGTCACGAGCGCGTAGGTGCGGACCTTCGGATGCTTGGTGAGCAGGGCGATGGTCGTGATCACCGCGGCCCCGCCGGCCATGGCGACCAGGAAGAAGTGGATCAAGGTCGGCCAGTGCCAGAAGTGCTCGGTGTTGGGGAGGGCGTAGAACTCCGTCATCATGATGAGCGCTGTCCTTCCTCACCGACGAGACCGAACTTGGCGGGGGCGTTCAGGTAGTACAGCTTCGGACCGGTACCGAGGCCGGGCCGCAGGAGGTCGACGCGGCGCGCGCCGCGCAGCGCGATGGAGACGTCGCTGTCGGGGTCGTCGAGGTCGCCGAAGCTGCGGCAGAGCGTCGGGCAGGTGGTGACGCAGGCTGGCAGTTCACCCTTCTCGACGCGGTGTTTGCAGTAGTCGCACTTGCTGACGTAGCCGTCGGGATGCATGTAGCGCGCGTCGTAGGGGCAGGCTGCGATGCAGGCGCTGCAGCCGATGCACTTCATCGGTTCGATGTCGACGATGCCGTCGGCGCGAACGAAGCAGCAGCCAGTGGGGCAGACGGGGACGCAGGGCGGGTTCTCGCAGTGCAGGCACTGCTCGGGACGGAACTCGGTGACCAGGTTCGGGAACGTCCCGATCGTGGTGTTGCGGATCCACAGGCGGTTGACGCCGATCGGGACCTCGTTCTCGTGCTTGCAGGCCACCGAGCAGGCGGCGCAGCCGACGCAGGCGGCGAGGTCGATGGCCATGGCCATGCGGCTCATGCTTGGCTCCTCTCGCGCACCAGCTGGGCGATGGGCTTGTGCTGCGGATCCGGGGCTCCGGGGACGATGCGCACCCAGTTGTTGCGCAGGCCAGCGCCGCCCGAGTACGGATCGAGGTCGTAGCGGGTCTGCAGGTGCGTGTCGGAGGCCCCGCGGCCGTTCGCGAGCTTCATCAGCGGTGCCTTGTGGCCGTAGCCGTGGGTGATGTAGACGCAGTCCTGGCGGATGCGCTCGGTCACGTTCGCACGCACCGGACCCTCGACGACCCCGTCTTGGTTCTCGAGGTAGACGTACTCGAGGTGGCTGACGCCGAGACGTTCCGCCTCACGCGTGTTGAGCCACACCGAGTTCTCGCTCTCCATCTCCATCAGCACGGCGTTGTTGTGCGTACGAGCGAAGGTGTGGACGGGGCTGCGCCCGTACAGCAGCCGGTAGTACCCCGACGGGCCCTCCATCGGGTCGATGAACACCGGCAGTGGGTCCAGGCCCGCTTCTGCGAAGCGCTCGGAGTAGAACTCGAGTTGACCAGAGGGCGTGTCGAACGGGTTGCGATTCAGGCGTTCCCAGTCGGCGATGTAGGGGCGACCGCGGCGGACGATCGTGCCTTGCTCCGCCATCGCCTCGAGGCTCGAGCCGATGCTGCTGAGCCGCCGGTCGAGGTACTCCTCGATGTCCTCCCAGGGGAAGTACTCGCCGAGCCCGAGTTTGATGCCGAGCTCGCGGGCGATCCACCAGGCGGGCTTGCTGTCGTACATCGGTTCCACGGCCGGGAAGCGCGCCTGGATGAAGGGCGTCTTGTGGGCCACCAGGTTGAGGTCGTCGTGCCGCTCGAGGAAGGTGCACTCGGGCAGGATCACGTCGGCCCACATCACGTGCTCCATCGGCAGGATGTCGATGGCGACGTAGAGGTCGAGGTGCCGCAGCGCCTCCTTGGTCCGCTCCACCATCGGGATGGAGTGGAAGAGGTTGACGCCGTACGCGAAGAGCCCCTTCACCGGATAGGGCTCGCCGGTGATCATAGGCTCGATGAACTCCTGTACCGATGTGGCGGTGCCGAAGAACTTGCCACGGTCCACCGACGGGCGGAACGGGCTGTCACCGACCTCGACCGGACCGCTGCCACAGCCGCCGGCGGCGGGTGCGAGGGGCAGTTCGGGGGCGGGGAACGTGTCGACGATCGGTGCGTCGCACAGGAAGTAACCGCCGGGCATGCCGTAGTTGCCGAGCAGGATGTTCACGAAGTAGAGCGCGCGCATGCGGTGCGAGTCGTCGTGGCCGTACCAGACGACGTGGCGGCCGACTGGCAGGACGGCGCGCGGGGCGTGGGCGGCCATCTCGCGCGCGATGCGGCGGATGGTGTCGGCCGGGATCTCGGTGATCGCCTCGGCCCACTCGGGGGTGTACTGCGCTGCGTGTTCGGCGAGCTGTTCGAAGCCGAGCGTGTACTTCTCGACGTACTCCGCGTCGTAGATCTCTTCCTCGATCAGGACGTTGATCCACGCCAGTAGGAGCGCGGTGTCGGTGGCGGGCTTGATCGGCAGCCAGTCCTTCGCCTTGGCGGCGGCGACCGAGAAGCGCGGGTCGACGACCACGAGCTCCGCGCCGCGCGTCAACGCCTGCGCGAACTGCTGCAGCTGCGTGTTGTGGGTGTCTTCACCGATGTGGTGGCCGATCAGGACGATGTAGTCGGTCTCGTCCCAGTCGATCTGCTCGTGACCGGCGATGCCGCGCCCGAAGGTGTAGACGCTGGCGGTCTCGCGCGGGGCGGTGCAGAGGCTCACCGACGGCTTGGCGGCGTTGGGAGTGCCCCAGGCGCCGGGGAGGTACGAAGCGAACCACTCGTCGCCGGTGCCGTGCCCCATGAAGGCGACGGACTCGGTGCCGTGCTCGTCGCGGATCGCGAACATCTTCTCCGCGATGTAGTCGAAAGCCTCGTCCCAGCTCGCCTCACGGTACTGCCCGGCGCCGCGCTCGCTCCCCTCGACCCGGATGAGCGGCTTCTTGAGCCGGTCGGGGTCGTAGGTCGTGGCCGGGGCGGCTTGGCCGCGCGGGCAGAGCATGCCGCGCGACTTGGGGTTCTCGACGTAGCCGTCGACCTTGCGCACCTTGCCGCCCTCGACGGACACCTTCATCCCGCACTTCCAGAAGCACATCTCGCAGTACGAGTACGACGTCGTGACGTCGCCTTCGAACCACTTGCCTGGGGGTGGGCGGAACGGGTTCGGGAAGCCGCCGGGGAAGAGCTGAGCCTTCGCCGTGCTCCCCACCGCCAGCGCACCGACCGTCGCGCACGACAGTTTGATGAAATCCCTACGACCGAGCTTCACGCGTGACCTCCTTGATCGCCGCTTGGAGGAACTTCGTCATCGGAGCGTAGAAACCGCTGACGTCCTTCGCTTCGATGGCAGTTGCGTAGCGCTCGAACCAGGGCGCGAGGTACCCCTCGAGGAGCGCGTGCGCGGCCTCGGGCCGAGCGCTGTGTGCGAGCAACGTGCCGCCCTCGGCGACCGCCGCGACGTGGTCGGGGAGGTCGCTCCAGGCGTCCTGGAGTTCGATGCCGTGGTCACTGAAGGCGGCGCCGAGCAACTGGGCGCTGGGCCCCATGAGTTCACCGTCGATGGCGTAGCCGACGTAGGGCGGAGCGGCGACGCCGTTGCCACTGCTCACGAAGAGGTCGACGTAGGCCGCCTGGAGCGTGGTCCAGACGGGCGCCTGGAATCCGGGAGCGTCGAGGTCGAGTGCCTCGGCGAGCGCAGAGCACGCTTCGGCCAGGGCGCCCGATGCGAGATCGTCGCGGAGCGCATCAGCAGGCGAGCGGTACGTGCCGGCGATCAGCTGGAGGAGCAGGTCGAGGACGGCGAGGTCGGTCGCGATGGGGGTCGTCTGAGGAGCGGTCGTCATGGCAGGGCACCGGCTGGGTGGAGCATGTGCCAAGTATCACGACAACCGTGTCCCTTTTGCAGGGACGAACGTCATATTCGTCCTGGTCGATGTTCTCCGGGTTCGAGATCGCCGCATTCATGTTGATCGATCTGTTGATGGCGAAGGCATATGGTGCCGTACCGGGAGCGCCTACACACCGCCGCCACGAGCGCGCTGCGCACACGGTCAGGGCCGAACGCCCATCGACGGGCATCGATCCGAGCCGTACGCTACGGGTACCGGAGCGACACGGCCTGCCGCGGAAGGAGCGTCAGCATGTTCGACCGCTTGATCGTGGCCACGGACCTCTCGCCGGCGTCGTACGCCGTCGTGCGCTGCCTCGGGCGCCTGAGGGCCCTCGGTGCCGAGCACTGCCTGCTCCTTCAGTGCATCAGCACAGCCAGCGCGGCGTCCGCCGCGCTCTCCTACGGCACCTCGTCGCTCGAGGCGATGCTCGACGAGCAACGAGCGATCCTGGGTGTGCAGGGTTTCAGCGTGGAGACCCGCATCGTCGTCGGCTCACCGAAGCAGGAGATCGTGCGCACCGCGCGCGACGAGGCGTACTCGCTCATCGTGGTCGGCACGCAAGGACGATCACAGGTCGCGGAACGCCTGCTCGGCGGTGTGGCGTACGCGGTCATCAACCACGCCACGACGCCGGTCCTGGCGGTGCCTGTCGAGATGCGCGACGGCGGGGGCACGCGCTGCGAGCCGGTCGCGCGGTGTGACTTCAGCGGCCACGTGCTCTACGCGACGGACTTCTCGACGGCAGCCGACCACGCCTTCTCGTACGTGCGCGACATCGTCGCCGCCGGCGTGCACAGGGTCACGCTCGTACACGTGCAGGACGTCGTCAAGCTCGCGCATCACGGCGCGGAGCGGATGCGCGCGTTCGACGACATCGACAGGGATCGACTCGCGACGCTGCGCGACACGTTGCAGGGCGCTGGGTCCGTCGAGATCGAGATCGTACACGGATCGCCGTCGGAGATCATCCTCGAGGTCGCCGAGCGCCGTGACGTGCAACTCGTCGTGATGGCGACCCAGGGCCGCGGCTTCGTCGGTGAACTGGTGCTGGGCAGCGTCAGTCACAAGGTGGTGCGTCGCTCGCCGGCACCGGTGTTGCTCATCCCGCCGCGCGCCTGAGCGCCGCCAGGCACCGGTTGGCGCATCCGGGGATCGGGTCGGCGGGGGCGTGTCGTCTCGCGGCCCCAGGTAGGCGCTCAGGTGCCCAGCAGTTGCTCGATCTTGGCTTGGCTGGGCCGCCCGCCGGCATGGACGACGGTGCCGTCGATGACGACGCCTGGGGTGGACATCACGCCGTAGCTCATGATGTCGCGCAGGTCTTCGACCTTCTCGATGGTCACGTCGAGCCCCTTGGCGTTGGCGACCTGCTCGATGAGGCTGACGGTGGCCTTGCAGTTGGCGCAGCCGGAGCCGAGTACCTTGATGTGCATGGAAGTCTCCTTCTGATGTGGGGGCGTCAGCCCGGGACGGTGTCGAGCAGGTAACCGACGGAGGGGGTGCCGGTGGTGGTGACGAGCGAGCAGGCGCGGTTGACGCGGTGCATGGCCGTGGGCGCTCACGCCGAGTGTGTCAGCTCGGGATCGCTCGCGCAGCACGCCGTCGCTGGGCGCTCCGCCGCTTCGGCGAGGACCGCTGCGAGCAGCGTCAGGTTGATGGGATCGACGCGGTAGTCGATCCAGCGGCCGCGGCGCGTGCCGATCACGAGACCGGCCTCGCGCAGCACCTTGAGGTGATGCGACAGCAGGTTGGCGGGGATGTCGAGTGCCTCTTGCACCTCGCACACGCACGACTCGCCCGCTTGCAGGTGAGCGAGGATCCTCAGCCGATTGGGCTCTCCGAGCGCCTTGAAGGCTCGGGCGTGCGCTATGATCGCATCAACGGTCATCGAATCAACCACAGTTGAATCGTATGCACACCGTCGCCGGGAACACAAGAGCGGTTCGTCTCGAGCCCGCGCGACCACTGGAGCCGACGTGTCAGTCTTCGACGTCGATCACGAGCGCGTCGGGCCAGCGTTTCAGCGCCGTCTCGAGCAGCGACGGCCGCACGACCACGCAGGCCACGCCGCTCGTCAACGCGTCGACGAGCTCGAGCCCGGCGACCAGGCCGATGCCGCGCTGGAACTCGAGCGGACCGAGTTCGTCGACCACCACCAGGTCGGCCGCCGTGGCGGCCGCGCGCCGCAGCGCCTCGTCGCCCCACGTCAGCGTGTCCTCGTCGAAGCGCCAGCGTTCCGTCGCCGGGCCCTCGGCACTCGGGCCGCGCCGCAGCTCGGCGAGCCGTCGCCGCTCGTCGGTCGCGAGGTCGAGCAGATCGATGGCAACCTTGCGCCCATCACGCATCGCGGGCGGCGACAACACCCCCGCCACGCGCCATTCGCGCCTGTGCGCCAACGCCACCAGGCGCTCGCACCAACGGCTCTTGCCCGAGCCGCTGTGGCCGGTGATCAGCACGCGCTGCGGTCGTGAGCGCGACGCCTCGACCAAGCGCGCCAGCGCCGAGTCGGGACGTTCGAGCGCGTCGGGTTCGAGCGCCAACGTGGCAACGCCCTCAGGGACGCGATCGATGCGTCGCGGCAGGATCGCGCGCGGCGCGCGGCGGCCGTTGACCACCTTCGACACCACCTCGGTCGGCATCGAGTAGGCCTCGGTCAGGAGCGGCTCGGTGAGCGTCTCCTCGACCGTGCCCAGTGCCAGGGTGTGGCCACGGCGCAGGAGCAGCACGCGATCGGCGAACATCAGCGCGCTGTTGGGCGCGTGGGACGACACCACGAACGACAGGCCGTGATCGCGTGCCAGGTCGGAGACCACCTCGAGCACCCGGAACTGATTGCGCGGGTCGAGGTGCGCGTCGGGTTCGTCCATCAGCAGCACGTCGCAGCGCTGCGTCAGGCCGCGCGCGACCATCACCAGTTGGCGCTCGCCGCCGCTCAGCTGCGTGTAGCGACGGCGCTGGAAGTCCGCCAGGCCCACACGGTCGAGCGACTCGACGGCGATGGCGCGGTCCTCCTTGGTGGGGGCGGAGAAGGTCGAGAGATGCGGGGCGCGGCCCATCAACACGACGTCGATCACGTCGTAACCGAACACGGCGACGTGGGTCTGGGGGATCATGCCGATGCGCTGTGCGCGCTCGGCCGGCGTCATGGCGTAGACGTCACGGCCGTCGATCGTGATCCGTCCGGCACTGGCGCGGTGCACGCCGTTCAAGCACGTCAACAGGCTCGTCTTGCCGCTGCCGTTGTGCCCCAGCAGGAACACCACCTCGCCTGCGTCGACGTGCACCGACACGCCCTTCACCACCGGCACCTTCGGGTCGTAACCGAAGGTCACGTCGGTGGCTTGGAGCTTGTGTGCGCTCACCAGCCCGTCCCCTGGCGCCGCAAGAGCGCGATGAGCAGGGGCACGCCGATCAGCCCCGTCAAGACGCCGAGAGGCACCTCGGACGGGAGCAGCGAGCGCGACACGGTATCGATCGTGAGGAGGAAGGAGGCGCCGAGTGCCAGCGACATCGGCACCAGACGCAGGTGGTCCGGACCGACGAGCATGCGCGCCGCATGGGGGATCACCAAGCCGACCCAGCCGATCACACCGCCGACCGAGACGGCGACCGCCGTCACCAGCGTGGCGGCGACGATCAGCATGACCTTCATGCGCTGGGGGTTCATGCCCAGCGCCGTCGCCTCTGCGTCACCCATCGAGAGCACGTTGAGGCGCCAGCGGACCAACAGGAAGAAGACGCTACCGATGACCGTCAGCACGAGCAGCAGGGGCACGCTGCGCCAGCTCACGCCGGTGAGGCCGCCCAACAGCCAGAAGGTGATGGCAGGCAGCGTGTCGAGCGGGTCGGCGAGGTACTTCAGCAGCGAGGTGAGCGATGCGAAGAACGAGCCGATCAAGATCCCCATCAGCGTCAGGACGATCGTCGGGGCGGTGCGGTACAGGCGCGAGCCGAGGAAGGCCAACGTGACGGCGAGGAGGCCGAATGCGAAGGCTGCGACCTGGATCATCACGCTGCCGCCGCCGATGAGCATCACGAGCGCCGCGCCGAAGCCGGCGCCCGCCGTGACGCCGAGCAGGCCCGAGTCGACCAGGGGGTTGGTGAAGATGCCCTGGAACACCACGCCCGTCACGGCCAGGCCCGCGCCGATCAGGAGCGCTGCCAACACGCGCGGCAGGCGCACGTCCAGCACCAGCCGTCGGGCGATCTCGGGCACGTCGGCCGCGGCCTCTGGGACGAGTGGCGAGAGCAGCGAGCGCATCACGTCGAGCACACCGATCTGGTAGAAGCCGAGCGTCAACGCCACCACACCGAGCACGAACGGTGACGCCAAGCCGACGACGACCAGCGCGTCGCGCCAGGCCGCGCCGGGCTCGTCGCTGCGCCCGTGTGACCCGGGCGCAGCGACGGGAGCGTCATCGTTCGTCAGCGCTGGCACAAGGCCGCGATCTCCTCGGCCGAGATGGCGTAGTCGTAGAAACGCTGGTAGAAGAAGGCCGTCTCGCTCTCGCAGCTCAGGCCCGTGAGCTCACCGTGGAGCGTCTCGGCCAACCACACCACCGCGAGCACGGAGTCGGGAACGGGTGTGTCCCAGGGGGCCACCAGCTTCGGCACGCGCAGCACCTCGCCGGCGCGAACGGCGTCGAGCAGCTGCCACTCGCGGTCCTCGACGATGGCCGCCACCGACGCCTGCCCGTATGGCGCCACCAGGATGAGGTCGGGGTTCCAGGTCGCGACCTGTTCGACGTCGACGTCGTTCCACGAGCCGCCCAGATGTGCCGTCACCGAGGTGCCGCCGGCGGCCCTGATCAGCGCGCTCTGGTACATCGTGCCGGAGGCGACGCGGGTGCGGTTGGTGCCCGTGAAGAGCACGCCGGGGCGCGTCGCCACGCCGCTCGTCGACGTCGCGACGGCCTCGAGGACAGAGTCGTAGTACGCGATCCACGCCTCTGCCCGCGCCGCGGCGTCGGGGCCGAGCGCCTGGCCGAGGATGCGCATCGCGTCGCGCAGGCGTTCGGTCGACTCGCCCTCGAAGCCGATCACCGGCACGCCGATCGCCTCGACCGGATCGGTCCAGGGCGAGTTCGACGAGGCCAGCACGAGATCGGGCGACAGGGTCGCGACGAACTCGGCGTTGGTGGTGTCCTCTGGTGCGTTGCGGCTGCGCTCGGGGAAGAGCGGGTCGATGCGGGTCATGGCCGCCGCGCCCTCGGGGTCGCGCGCGCCCAGGTAGTTGCCGACCACGAGACGATCGGCGCCGCCGACCGCGTACACCATGTAGGTGGCCAGCGCGTAGGGGCTGAAGATGCGCTCGACCGGCTGCGCCAGGTCGATGGTGCGGCCGTCCTGATCGCTGATGGTCACGCTGCTCGGGAGCAGGCCCGCGTCGATCAGGGCGCGTTGCCCGGCAGGCGAGGCCGCGAAGCGCAGGAAGGCGGCGGCCTCGGGCGTGTCGATCACCAGGGTGAGCAGCGTGTCGGGCGTGACGGCGACGGCGTTGGCCTCGCGCCAGTCGACGGCCCCAACGGCGAGGACGAGTTCGGCGCCTTCGGCGGTGGCCTCCACGCCAGGGGCGTACGCGCCGGACAGCGCAGCGAACACGGCCTCGAGGTCGGCCTCGACCTGCACCCGCGGCGTGGCGGCCCAGGCGAGGCCCGTGGCACACCCGGCGAGCGCGATGAAGGCGAGCGAACGGACGAGCGTGCGGCAGCCCTGCATGTCGAACCTCCGTAGGTGCGGCGCGGTGCGGTTCGGTCGAACGCATCCGCGCGGCGACGCATCAATCCTGTTCGATACGCCCCGGACCGTACACTGACACATGACCCGAGGGCGCGTTGGAGCACCGAAGCGTTGGCACGGCGTGGTGCTCGCGGGTGGCGCCGCCCGCCGCTTCGGACGCGACAAGGTCTTCGTCACGGTCGGTGGCAGACGGCTGATCGACGCCGCGCTCGCATCGCTTGCCCGAGCCGACGGGCGCAGCGTCCTGCTCGGTACGCGCGAGCGCGCGGACGCCGTCGCGGACCAGCTCCCCCGCGGGGTAGACGCCCTCCCCGACGACCACCCGGGCCATGGCCCGATGGGGGGCCTCGCCACCGCGCTCGCCCGGCACCCGGACGGCTGGACGGCCGTGCTCGCCGCCGATCTGCCGTTGGTTCCCGCAGACTGGTGGCCGTGGCTCGCCGAACAGCATGTCGAGCGCGCCGCGGCGATCGTGCCGCGCGACGAGCGCGGCCGCTGGGAGCCCCTGGCCGCCCTCTACCACGGCTCGCTGGGAGCGCTGTTGAGCGGTGCCGTCGCCAGCGGCGATCCGGCGCAGCTCGGCTTCCAGCGCTGGCTCGATGCGCTCGCCGCGCACGGTCGCGTCGCGGCGGTCGACCCGTCGGCGATGGGCCCGAGCGCGCTGCTCAACGTGAACCGCCCAGAGGACGCCGCCGAGGTCGAACGATTGCTCGTGCCGGCCCCCTGACGATGCCCTTGGTGCGCTGAGGCGCGGGTCTCAGCGACCGCGCGCGGCCGCGCGCATCAACACCGCGAGGCTCAGGCGGGCATCATCGGTGCTGCGATGGCGCTGCCCGCCCCCCTCGAGGACCCCCATCTCGGCCGCGGCGCGCTCGAGCTTGCAGCGGCCGTAGCGCAACTCGCGTGCACGGGCGTACGCCAGCATCGCGCACTCGAAGCCCCGCAGGCGCTCGCTCCGGCCCCACAACGTCGCCGACTGGCGCACCATGCGCTCGTCGAAGGGGGCGTTCCAGGCGATCACGCGTTGCCCACGCGTCACCCGCAGGACCTCGTCGTACACCTCGTCCCAGGTCGGTGCGTCACGAACGTCGCGCATCGTGATGCCATGGATCCGCGTCGCGCCTGCCGGGATCGCGCCCGCGAACGGGCGCACCAACGTCTCGAGCAGGACGCTCCCGTCGGCGCCGACGACGCCCACCTCGATCACTTCGTCGCGGTAGCCGAGGCCCGTCGTCTCGCTGTCGAGCACGACGAAGTCCGATGTCAGGAGGTCGCGGATCCAGCCACGTGCGCGTTCCGGGTCGGGTGGCACCGCAGATCGTTTCGCGGCCGCCGCGCGCTCGCGCGCGGGCGCGGCCGGCAGCGCGACGGCTGAGCGACGGCTGGCACGTCCACCGGTCGAACCGGCCGAGCCGATCGGAGCGTCGGCCGTGGCCGGGTCCAGACTGCCCCGGCCCCGTTCCGTGCGCGCCGCACGCTCGCGCGGCACCGCGTCGGCGCTGCGGAACAGCTCGACCGTGCGTCCCCCGACGCGCAGGTACGCCACCGGCGTCCCGCGCGGCTCCAGCCCGGCGAAGCGCAGGTCGTTCGCAGGGCGAAGGCCGTCGGGGACGGCGTCCCAGCTGTCGAAGGTGGGGATGTCGCTCACGGTGTGATCATACGAGTGCAGGGCGAGTAAGAATCCCGTGAGTCGACATCCGTACCATCAGGACGTGGATCGATGAGGTCTCCTCCCAAGACCTCCCACTCTCTTCCGAACCCGGACCCCGCGCCTCCCACGCGGGGTCCACCCTTTGGTACCGACGACGCGGCGATCACCCTGCGATCAGCGGCCGCCTGGGCGACCCCCGCCGTTCAGGCGCCCGGGAACAGGGGCCGCCACCACGGGATGCCAGCCAGGACCGCGATCAGGCCAAGCGTGTAGAAGACGCTCGCTCGCGTGTAGGCCGCCTTCGCCGTGGTCGCCCGCTTGGACAGCGCGTACCCGACGTGGACCAGCGCCACGGCGACCACCATCAGCAGGAAGTGCTCGACCAGGAAGAAGCGCAGCTGCGTGTCGGCCATCGCCAGCGACATGTCGCCCATCGCGGCGCGCACGAGCGGGCTCAGGCCGTACAGCACCAGGCCGATCAGCAGTTGCGTGTCCATCATGATCAAGTACGCCAGGCCCGACAGCTTGGCGCCGCGACCCCACGGCGCACCGCGCACGAGACCGAGGACGGCGATCACGATCGCGACGACGGCGGCCACCAGGACCAGCCAGCGACCGAAGTTGTGCAGGTGGAGCAGACCGATGTACATGGAACCTCCCACGGCCGGTGCCGTGGCACGCCACGGCCGGACACACGCCCCCCAGCCTACGACCCCCGAACACGGCTCGGCAACGTCGCGAGCGCACCGTGGTCGCGCGTTAGCATCGCTGTAGGAGGACATCGCATGGCTCTCGTCGTGGTCTCGGAATGGATCGACGGCGCCGCCCTGGAGCGGCTACAAGCCCAGCACGAGGTCGTCGTCGACAGCGCGCTCCACGCCGACCGGCCGCGCCTCTTCGAAGCGCTCGCCCGGGCCGAGGCGCTGGTGGTTCGCAACCAGACGCGTGTCGATGCGGCGCTCCTCGATGCGGCGCCTCGACTCAGGGTCATCGGGCGCGTCGGTGTCGGGCTCGACATGATCGACGTCGCCGCAGCCTCCGCTCGCGACGTGGTCGTCTCGTGGGCGCCGGGCACCAACGCCACCAGCGTGGCGGAGTACGTCATCGGGGCGATCGTCGCCCTGGCGCGCCGCTTCGGGCCCGCCACCGGTCACGTGGCCGAGGGCGGCTGGCAGCGCCAGGCGTTCATGGGACACGAGATCGCCGGTGCCACCCTCGGCATCGTCGGCCTCGGCGACATCGGTGCACGCGTCGCTCGCCGGGCACGGGCCCTCGGCATGCACCTGCTGGCGACCGATCCGATGGTGCACGAGAGCACGGCCGCCGTCCAGGAACACGAGGTCGAGCTCGTCGGCCTCGAACAGCTGCTCGAGCGCTCGCACGCCATCACGCTCCATGTGCCGCTCGTGTCCACCACGCGTGACTTGATCGACGCCCCGGCCATCGAACGCATGCCGCGTGGGTCGTGGTTGATCAACACCGCCCGCGGCGAACTGGTCGACGAAGAGGCGCTCGCGGTCGCACTGCGCTCGGGGCACCTGGGCGGCGCAGCGCTCGACGTGCGCCGCAGCGAGCCGCCGGCCGAGCCCGATCCGCTGGCGGGTTGCCCGAACCTGATCCTCACGCCCCACGTCGCCGGCGTCACGGTCGAGGCCAATGTGCGCGCGTCCGAGCACGCGGTCGACGAGGTGCTGCGAGTGCTGCGGGGCGAGCGCGCTCGCACGCCTGCGCCGGAGTGAGGTGCTGCCCGCCTCGGCGCTCCGCTCGTGCGGACGGCGGCGCCGTCACCCCTGGCGCAGCGTCACCCGCTCGCCGCTCGCCAGCGATCGCTCCACGGCGTGACACAGCTCGACCGACCTGACCCCGTCGTGCGCGGTCGCCGGCGGCTCGACGCCCTTGCGCACGCTGCGCACGAACGCGGCGGTCTGGCGCCACACGTCGTGCGCGTGACCCGTCGCCGCCGTGATGGGCAGCAGCCGGCTGCCGGCGGCGTCGTGGAGCTCGAGCCGAACGGCGGGCCTGGGGTCGACGTCCATGCGACCGCGCCAGGTCGCGCGCAACGCAGCGCGCTCGCCCACGACCCGTACGTCCACCGCATGGCCGCCTGCGGCGACGCTGCGCGTGACGTTCGCCACTGCGCCGCGCTCGCTCTCGAGGCGCACGTCGAGCTGTTCGCGCAGCGCCTCGCGGCCCGGGCGCGAGACGGCCCAGGCCCGCAGCGATGCGATCTCGCCCAGGTACCAGCGCGCCAGGTCGAGGTAGTGGATCGGCTCCTCGAGCACGCTCGAGCCGCGCCGCTCGGGGTCGTGCTTCCAGCCGCCCGAGCCGGCCCGGTGGGGACGCCTGAACAGGTCGAGCGCGAGGTGCACCGGTGCGCCCAGTGCGCCCTCGTCGAGCAGCGCCTTGACGCGCTCGAACAGCGTGAACACGCGCATCTCGAGG
This sequence comes from Trueperaceae bacterium, assembly GCA_007695125.1. GTDB lineage: Bacteria > Deinococcota > Deinococci > Deinococcales > Trueperaceae > CSSed10-48. Next base: position 14,847 of record REEJ01000217.1, read on the forward strand.
CCGACCGCGAGCACGCGGTCGCTCTGTTCGGCGGCCCGCTCGACGCGCTCGGCCGAGGCGACGTCGATCGCGATGGGCTTCTCCACCAAGACGTGCTTGCCGGCCTCGAGCGCCGCACAGGCCTGGGTCGCGTGCAGGTCGTTGGGGCTCGCGATCACGACGGCCTCGACCTCAGGGCGCGCCAGGAGCGCTGCCATGTCCGTGGTCGCGAACACGTCCCATTCGCGCGCCACGCGGGCGCGCGAGGCGTCGCTGCCGGTCGCCACCCCGACCAGGCGGGCGCCGGCTCGTGGCAGGGCCGCGCGGTGGACGGTTGCCCAGCGCCCGGCGCCGACCAGCGCGACGCCCAACGGTGGCGGGTCGCGCCTCGGTGTCACAGGCTCAGGATGTCCGCACGTGACCGCCCGTCGACGACGATGCTCGGCCAGCGCTCGTCCCAGGTGACGTTGTCCAGGCTGGCCTCGCTGAGCACGAAGGTGTCCTCGCTCTTGGCCCACGGCAGCGACGGGTTCCAGGCGTACGCCGCCCCGACGACGACGGCGCGGGCGTCACCCGGTACGGCCAGCCCTTCGCGCGGTCGGTACGCGATCGGGCCGCCCTGATGGTGGTCACGCCACGCAGTGGGGTGACCGACCGCGTCATAGGCAGCCCGTCCGGCTTCGAACACGTCGCCGAGCGTCGCCCCTGGGCGCGTCGCGCTCAGCATCGCGGCTTCGACCTCGAGGACCAGTGCGAGGCGCTCTGTGATCGGCCCAGGTTCGTCACCGAAGCGCACGATGCGTGTGGCCGCGCTCACGAGGCCGTGTGCCTCGCTGCACACCACCAGCATCGCTGCGCGGCCGATCGGCGTGTGCGTCGGCACGGGGTGGCGCACGTGACCGAGTCGAGCCGCGCCTGCCACGAGGACGACCGGTACGTGCAGCCCGCGCTCGCGCAGGGCGCCCATCAGGCGACCGGCGACGGCGTGCTCGCTCAGCTCCGGAGAGAGCGTGGCGGCGACGTCGGTAACGACGCGCGCCGTCACGGCCCCGGCGCTTCGCAGACGCTCGATCTCCACGCCCAACAGCGGCCACCGGGTGGTGTCGAGCGACAGCTCGGCGTCGCTTGCGACGGCGCCGCCCTGCGCCCGTTCGAGGGCCAGCTCCGCAGCGCGGTCGCCGACGGCGCTCGGGTGCTCCCACGGGACGGCCACGACGTCGACGCCGTGGGGGAGCTCCTCGTGGCGCAGGCGCTCGGCCTCGATCCGGGTGGTCACGACCTCGACGCCGTGGTCGTGCACGACGGCCTCCGCGACCGGGCCACCCTGGCGGCTGACCAACACGTCGGCGCCGCACAGCAACCACGTCAGCGTGTCGGCGCGCCGGACCACCAGCGCGGTCGCCCCGGCGGTGCGCGCGACGTCCATGACGCGCTGGCGTTTGGTCTCGAGTTCGGTCGCGTCGGCGCGCGCGTCGCGCGGCGCCGTGACGGTGTGCGTAGCGTGCATCATGACGTCGGCACCTCCAGGTCGACGGCTTCCGCCGGCGATGTCACGCTGTGGCCGCGGATGGCCTCCAGCACGGCCAGCGACACCCGCAGGGCGGCGATGCCGGCGCCGATGTCGGGGACCTCTCGCGACGCACCCTCGACGATCTCGCGTCGGAACTGGGTGATCTCGGCCAGATACGGGTCGACGCCCCGGCTGCGCCAGCGCGTCACGCCGTCCGCGTCGCGCAGCGTGATGTGCCTGGGCCAATCGACGCTCACCATCCCGGAGGGACCGACGTACGTGTGTCGCTCGACCGGCTCGATGCCGGACGGCAACCCCCACGACACCTGGATCTGCCCGACCGAGCCCCCCGCGTACTCCAGCGTGATGAGCGCACTGTCGAGCGCGCGCTGGGCGATGCCGGCGAGCTCGGGCTTGTCGTCGGAGAAGGTGTAGCCACGGGCGCGCACCGCCACGGGTTCGCCGCCGAGCATGCGCCCCCACAGGTCGAACACGTGGCAGCACATGTCGATGATCGGGCCGCCGTTGGCCAGCGCGTCGTGCATGAGCCGCTTCGGTCGCACGCCGGCGGTGATGGTCGCTTGCGCCAGCAACGGCCTGCCGGCGCGCTCGGTGAAGTCCATCAGCGGTCGGTAGGCCGGGTCGAAGCGGCGCATGAAGCCGATGCGCAACTGCCTGCCCGAGCGCTCCGCGGCGCGCTGCATCGCCACCGCGTCGCGCAGGGTGAGCGCGGCAGGCTTCTCGCACAGGACGTGCTTGCCCGCCTCGAGCGCGGCCACGGTCGCGGGGGCGTGCAGGTAGGTGGGCGTGCAGACCGAGACGACGTGCACGTCGCCTCGGTCGAGGAGATCGCCGAGGTCGGCGTGTGCTTCAGCCCCCACCAGGGCGGCGACGGCCTCGGCGCGCGCCGAGGCCGGGTCGACGACCGCGATCACCGCGGCACCGATGGCGTGCCAGTGGCAGGCGTGCCTGGCACCCATGTCGCCGGCGCCGATGACGATCACACCGAGCGGGTCGGCGCCTGCTCGTGCTGCCTGCGTCGTTCCGTTCGCGGCCGCCGCGGCCCGGTCGACGTCGGCGCTCACGAGCCGTACACCTCGTGCCACGCAGGGCCCGTGCCAGCCACGGTGACGCCGCTCGCGTAGCGACGATGCTCGGTCCAGGGCCGACCCCGTTGCGCGATCGCGCGCAGCGAGCGCAAGTAGGGCAGGCTGACACGACGGAGCCGTGCACGCACTGCGTCCAGGTCGGGGTAGGCCTCGAGCGCGTCGTACCAGACGGAGCGACCGGCCAAGAAGCCGCTCGCTCCGGCGACACATGCGAGCTCGACGTCGAACGCGAACTCGTGCGGCCCGACGCCGGCCGAGAGCAGCACCCAGGGGACGCTCGCCGCCGCGTCGAGCTGGGCGAGGTAAGCGCGCACCTCGTCGAGGTCGTACACGGCGTCGCGCCGACGGCCGTCGAAGGCACCCGCCGCGAACTCGCTGGTCCACTTCAGGTCGGCGGGGAACTCGAGCTTGAACAGGTCGACGCAGAAGCGCTCGTCGGCGTAGTGCCGCACCGACTCGAGCACCCGCTGCGGCTTCGAGCGGGCGTATGTGTCGCCAGCGGGGTCCTCGTCGCCGAGTGGGTAGGTCAGCAGCTCGAGCACGAACGGCAGCTCGGCTTCACGACAGGCGCGACCGACCTCGGCGACGAACGCGTCCTGATGAGCGCGCGTAGCCATCGACACGTCGGGTCGGTCCCAGGCCAGCACCTTGACGCCCTGGGCGCCCGAGCGCTTGATCTTCGCGACGCTCCAGCCCGGGATGGCATGCGACCGTCGCTCACCATCCTGGACGGTGAAGGCGTGGTCCTCGAGCGTCGACAGCAGCCCGACCCTGCCGGGTACCAGCGCCACGTGGTGCGGATGCGACCACACGGGGTCCAAGAGCACGGCGCTCGCATCTGGGGCGAGCACCTCCACGAGCGCGCCCTTCACGGCGGCGACCTCGTCGTACCCGACGTCTTCGGGCCGACGGTTGCCGTAGCGCGCGAGCGCGGCGAAGATGGGCGGCCGCTGGTCGACCGCGATCATGCCGAAGCGGCCGGTGTCGTCTGCGAGCGTCGTCAGGGCTCGCAACGTCGCGGCAGGGAGTGTCGTTGGGGGAAGGGTGGGAACGCCGCTGATGTCGCTCATCGCTGCTCCTCGTCCGGCAAGGTGGCGGCGAGCCGCTCGGCTGCCGCCAGGTCGGGCAGTGCGTCGCGTCCCGGCCCGGTGCACGCGAGCGCGCCGACCGCGCTCGCCAGTCGCAGCGCGTCCGCGACGGAGCGGCCGCTGGCCAGGGCGAACGCGTAGGCGCCGTGGCAGGCGTCGCCCGCGCCGGTGCTGTCGAGCACGTCGACACGAGGTGCGAGGGTGCGCCTGACACCGTCACCCGCGTCCCATAGGATACCGCGCGGTCCCAGGGTCACCGCCACGAGCTGGTGCTCGGCGCTGCGCAGCCGCGGTAGCGCCGCCGCCAGGTCGTCTTCGCCGAGAGCCTCGTTACCGAGGGCCACGTCGCCGAGCGCGGCGCGTGCGCACTCCTCGGACACGATCAGGTGATCCACCAACGCCGTCTGATCCCAGTGGCGGAGATCGCTCCAGTCGCCGACGGTGGGGATGCCGTTGCGGTGGGCGGCCTGCAGCGCGTGCTCGCTCAGCTGCGGATGGCGAGCGTCGGTCAGCAGCGCTCGCGCGCGTACGAGCGCCGACCAGTCGAGGCGTGCTGGATCATCGGCGAGCGCGTCGCCGCGGTAGGGGAAGATGTGTCGCTCGCCCGACGGCTCGACCAGCACGGCGCTCACGAAGCTACGTGCGCCCGCCGCGCGCAGCGCGTGCAGCAGCACGCCCTCCTCGCTGAGTTCGCGTTCGACCGTCGTGGCCGCCTCGTCCTCGCCCAGGCTCGCCCAGAGGTGCGCCTCGGCGCCGAGGCGGGTGGCGGCGACGGCGGCCGTGGCGGCGGGACCGCCGCCGTGGCTGCGGTAGCTGCTGGCGTGGGTGCGTGAGCGCGTGGGCGGGAAGTGGTCGACGTGCCAGACGTGGTCGAGGCAGGCGAGGCCGACGGCGGCGACGACGACGGCTGTGGTCATGGCGCCGCGATCAACGCGTCGCGGACACGCGCCGACTCCACCACCCGCCCGCCCAAGCGGACGGTCAACTCGTGCAGGGCCTCGCCGACCTCACCGGGCGCGAGCGCCAGGTGGTGAGGGAGGCGTGCGTCGAGCACCTGTGAGACGACCTCGAAGGCGGTCCGAGGGGTGCCGTCCCAGCGCAGGTCGCGCCACCAGCCGCGCACCCCGTCGACGTCGGGCTCGGAGGGCTCGTCGATCGAGCCGGTCACGATCACGGCCGCGGCACCGCCAGCGAGGAGCCTGAAGCCGCTCGCCGCTCCGGGGCGCAGGTGCATGTCGCGCACCACGCCGACCCCGTCGCGGTTGAAGTGCGTGGTCAGCCGCGCACCTGCCGCGCCGGCGAAGGCGATCGGCGCGTTGCCGCAGTGCCACAGCAGGAGCCGGTCGCCCTCGGCATCGAGGTCGGAGAGGTCGACCAGCGCCGAGGGCGCGCGCGCGACCGCTTGCAGCGCGAGCATCGAGAGGGCTCCCATCACGTCGCCCTCGCAGGCGGTGGGCACGCCGCGATCGGCCATGGCGCCGACCGAGGCGCACGCCATGCCGCCGCACGCGTCGGCGAACTCGGGCCAGCAGCGCAGCGCGAGGGCCTGGTAGTCGCCCTCGGCGGCGAGGGCGGTCAGCGCCAGCTCGGTTCGGGCAGCGACGCGCACGTGCTCGGGCGTCGCGCCGACCGGGACCTCGCTCGCGCTCCACGCCGCAGCGCGTGTCTCGACGTCGTCCTCGGGGCACGCCGCCATGCGGTCGTACAACGCTTGCAGCGGCACGCTGTCGACGACGGCCCCGAGGGCGCTCGGGCTCTCCTCGAGTCGGTAGAAGGCCGGGGCGGTCCCGCCGATCTGCAGAACACGCGCCTGGCCGAGCGCTCGCAGTCCATGGAGAGCGCGTACCGTGGTCTCCCAGCGGCGCTCGAACGCGGCGCTCGCGGGGGCGCCCCAGTACCATTTGACCGTTCCCTGCGCGGCGACGGCTGGGTGGTCGAGCGTGGACAGCGTCATGTTGAGGCCGCAGAGGCTGTTGAGCGGCAGGGGCCGCATGCCGGTGCGGACGCCGGGGCGACCCAAGGGCAGACCCTCCGCCTCGGGAACGGCCCAGACGCCGACCGCATCGCTGGACTGCAGCAGGGGAGCCAGCAGGTCGGCCGTGGCGAAGGTGGCGTGGATGATCAGGAGGAAGTCGTAGCGCCCCGCGGCGACCCACGCCCCGACCCGGGTGGCGGCGTCCACGTCGCGCACAGCTTCGGGCGCGGCGTCGACTGCGTATCCGAGCGTCGCGCCGCGCTGCTCGAGCGCTGCGAGCGCGCGCGAGGCGAGCGCCGCGGCGTCACCCTTGAAGGCGTCTCGGACGACCGTGGCGAAGGCGATGCGGAGCGGGGCTGGTGTGATCACGTGACGTCCTCCGTGACGCCGTGGCTCGACACGGCGGGCGTGCTCGGGGCCGAGCGCGTCGTGCGGCGCTCTTCGAGGTGGGTGCTGAAGGTGTGGTCGGGAGCGGTGTCGCCACGCAGAGCGGCGACGACGAGTCGCATCGCGTGCTCCCCCAGTGCGCGAATCGGTTGGTGCACGGTGGTGAGCCCGAGCAGCGCCGCGGGCGGGACGTCGTCGAAGCCGACCACGGCGACGTCCGTCGGGACCCGCACGCCAGCGGCTTCGAGGGCGCCGAGCGCCCCGAACGCCATGGCGTCGTTCCCGAAGAGCCACGCGTCGGCGACGGGATCTTGCTCGAGCAGGTGACGGGCAGCCGCAGCGCCGCCAGGCTGGGTGTCGTCGCCGTGGAGCGTGGCGACGATCGCCATGCCGGCGCTCGCCGCGCTCGCACGCCACAGGCTCGCGCGCGCCCTCGCGTAGGCCGCGCCCTCGGGCCCAGTGACCAGCGCGAGTTCGCGGTGCCCGGCGGCGGCGAGTCGGGCGCAGGCGGTCGCGACGCCCGGCGCCTCGTCGGCGATCACCGTCGGGAGCTCGGTGGCGCGCGGGGGGGCCCCGACCAGCGCGATCGCGGCCGAGCCGCCGGCGAGACCCTCGAGCTGCTCGAGGTCGAGGGCACGCACGCCGTAGCCGAGCGCGATCAAGCCGTCGACGCGTCCCTCGCGCAACCAGCGCTCGTAGTCGGGCGTCGGACTGGCGCTGAAGAGGATCGGCACGCCAGCGTCCTCCGCGACCGAGGCGATCCCCTCCAGGAGTGTCGAGAAGTACGGGTTCGCGAAGACGAAGGGGGCCGAGCGCGGCAACGCCACGCCGACGACGCCGCTGTGGCGCCTCGTGAGGGCACGGGCTGCGGCGTTCGGGTGGTACCCCAGGTCGCGCGCGAGGCGCCGCACGTGGTGACGAGTGGTTGGGGAGATCTGGGGGTCGTCGCGCAACGCGCGCGACACCGTCGAACGTGCGACGCCGAGCGTATCGGCGAGGTCCTGCAGCGTCACCGCCTTCATGCGAGGCCCCCTCGTGGCGCGAGCGACGGCCCGCAACCGGTTGCGCTGCAGGATAGCACGAGCGCGGCGGCCGCTGGCTCAGGTCCAGTCGTCGAGCGATCGCTCCAGCACACGCCGGTCCGAGCGGGCGTAGCGTCGTGCCATGTCGAGCGTGGCGTGGCGTAAGTGGTCCTGGACCTGGCCGAGATCGCCGGTCTGACGGTACAGGCGGGTACCGGCTGCGTGGCGCAGGGCGTGTACGCCGCGGAACCGCACCTCTGCCCGGTCGCACAGCCGGCGCAGGCGGCGGTACACGCCGTACTGCGAGCGCAGGCGCACGACGCTCGGCCTGCGGTCGTCGACGAGCGCACGGCGCTCCGCCTCGCGCAGGGCCGCAGCGAGCTTCGGGGTGAGGGAGACCAGGGCGTCCTTGCCGCCCTTGCCGGCCTGTACCAGCAAGCGGCGCCCCTCCAGATCGAGGTGTTCCCAGCGCAGGGCGAGCATCTCGCTCACGCGCAGGCCGGCGTGCGCCCCGAGGAGCAGCACGAGCCGGTCGTCGTCGTCGCGAGCGTGCCCGAGCAGTTCGATGATCTCGACCTCCGTGTAGACCTTGGCCGCCATCACGTCCTCCGCGCGCGTCGCGTCACGGCCGGTACGAACGTCGCGGAAGGGATCGGCCTCCGTGGCGCCCGACCAGCGCAGCGCGGCGTACAGCGCCCGCGCCGCTGCGATCCGCAGTTCTATCGTGGCCGGCGCCAACGGGCCGCGCTTCGGTCGGCGACCGCGCTTGCCCGGCTCGGCGGCGTCGATCAGCGGTTCGCGATCGCCGGCACGGAGGCGCTGGACGTACATGACGCCCGCGTCACGGGCTGGTCGAAGCAGGTTGACGTCGTGCCACAGGGCGACCAGCTCGACGACGCCGCGCCGGTAGGCACGGTGCGTGTGGCGCGACGTGGCGACACCGGCGTGGCCATGCAGCGTGAGGTGGGCCTCGGTGAGCGACCAGAGACGGTCCACATCGCGCTCGTTGGCTGCGAGGACCGCGAAGCGTCGCAACGCCTCCTCGCTCCAGCGGTGGAGTTGCTCGGTTCGAGCCAGTGGATCGTGGCGGGGCCGTGGCGTCAGGGTCATCGCCATTATCAAACATGCAGCGGCACCGATTGCGTGTGGTATCCGCCACGTACGTCAGGGAAGGCCATCAGTCGCCTGTGCCAAACGATGTCGGTGAACGATGACGGTGTGATATCCTGCGATCGTGACGACGGAGCCGTCCGCGTACGAGCAGGCGAAGGCGAGCGCGCGCTCAGCGCTCCGGGCACGGCTGTTGCACGTCGCCGGTGAACGCCTCGAGGCAGAGGGCATCGAAGCGCTCTCCATGCGCCCCCTCGCCCGAGCTGCCGGTTGCTCCACGATGGTCTTCTACACCGAGTTCCAGTCCAAGGACGGCTTGCTCGACGCGCTGGCCGACGATCGGGCGGCGAGGTTGCTCGAGGCGGTCGAGACCGTCGCCGACATCGAC
>REEJ01000134.1 GCA_007695125.1 Trueperaceae bacterium
GCTACGGCCACCCCGACCCGTCGATCGTCGCCATGTACCTCCGGCACGGCGCCACGCTCTACCGCACCGATCACCACGGCGCCGTGGTGATCCGTGCCGCGCCCGACGGCAGCTTCAGCGTGAGCACCGAGCGCGTGCCGGCGCCCGGAGCCGTCGCGAACGAGGGCGCAACCCACAGCGACGGCGCGGTCGCGGGCGACGCCTGCATCGACCTCAACACCGCGCCGCACGAGCTGTTGCAGTCCATCGTGCACATCGGACCGGAGCGCGCCAGCGAGATCGAGCGCCTCCGCCCGTTGCCGAGCCTGTACGCCCTGCTCCGCGTCCCCGGCATCGGAGCCGCGCGCCTGCGCGACATCCGCGACGAGGGCCTCGCCTGCGTCGAGTGACACGCTGCGGCCTGCGGCCCTACGGCGCTCACCACGTCAACGCAGCTGGATGCGAACCTCGCCCGGCGCCGGCACCGTGACCTCGACCTCGCCCGCACGGCCGGCGTCCTCGGCGCGCAGGCGGCACGTCCCCTCCGGCAGGTTGATCGCGAAGCCGCCCTGCGCGTCGGCGACGAGCGCGATCTCGGGCAGGGGCACCGACGCCTCCACCACGACGACGTAAGCCCCAGGCACCGGCGCGTCGGCGCCGTCCACGACGACCCCTCGGAGCCACCGGCGGGTCGTCATCCCACGGCGGTCGCCGGCTGCGTGTCGTGCTCGAGCCACCCTTCGAGGATGTCATAGATCTCGGGGATGATGCGCGGCGCGGAGTTCGCGACGATGCCGAGGGAGGTCGGGGTGGCGCCGATGCCGTAGGCATGGACGGCCACGACCAGCGGCGGAGCGTCGTCCGCCTCCTGGATCCAGACCGGGGCGCCGCTCTGGCCGCCGTGCGTGTCGACGTCGTAGAAGACGCGCCGCTCACCGACGTGCAGGATGCGGTTGCTGGCGAAGTACTGCTCGTCGCCGCCGCCCCTATCCGAGGGGTAGCCCGAGATGTTGACCATGAAGCCGGCCAACTCGTTCGGTGGCAGCGACGCGAAGCCGAACCAGCCGGTCTTGTCGCCGAGCGGCTCGTCGAGATGGATGCAGCCGATGTCGAAGTCGGGCTCGCGGTCGTCGCTCTTGGCCCACTCGTCCAACACCGACATCCTGCGTCCGACGGCGCTGCCGAACGGCCTGATCAAGGTTCCGTTCTGTTGGCGGTTCTGGCCCGGGATGACCTCGACCGCGTCGGCCCAACCGCCGAAGAAGGTTTGGCTGAAGACGCAGTGCCCGGCCGTCACGACGGTCCGGGGGCCGATGAACCAACCCGTGCCGATGGCTCCGGTCCCGCCGGGGCCACGGATCCTGAGCGCGCAGATCTTGCGCCACGGATGCAGATCGGTGTCTGGAACGCGCTTGCGCTCGTCGGTGCCGATCACCGTCTCCATGGCGAAGCCGATGCTCTCGCCGCGGCCACTGACGGTGAAGACCTCGGCCGAGCGCGAGCGCACGTCTGCGCCAGGTCCGAGGCGGCCCTCGTGGCGCCTCGACGGCGGCGCCGCACGCGTCGCCTCGGCCGCCAGCAGCGCCTCTGGTTTGGTCAGGGACTCGATCGCCATGCGCACCTCCAGGTTGGGTGGCAGCCGGTCGCGGGGGGGGGGGGGGCCCCCCAACCCCCCCCCCCCCCCCCCGCCCGCTCACCAGGACAGGAGCCTCGAGTTGAAGCCCGAGCAGCGCCAACGGCCGGTCCAGCGCCGCACGCAGACGCGCCCCTCGACCCGCACCTGCTTGCCCCGAATGTCGAGCGCAACGCAGAGCTCGGCCTTCGCCAGGCCGATGCTCGGGCTCGCGCAGAGCCTCGTGCGCCGAGGGCTGAGGGTGCCCGACAGGATGCTCCGGCCGAGCAACGACGCGGTGACGCGCACCTCGCTGCTCCCGACCACGGAGGCGCAGGCCCGCAGCGGGCCGAACGACCAACACGCCTCCATCTCCTGCGCGAAGGCCATCTCGTCCCCGAAGCCCTCCGTGACCTGAGCCGCAGACTCCAGTGCCGTCGGCTCTTCGTCCTCGAACACCGCTTCCGGGAAGATGATCAGTTGCTCGTCAGCTTCAGCCATGCGTCTCTCCTCTCAGATCGTGGTTCCCCTCGTTCCACCAGGTGCTATAGCCCCCCGCCGAGGCCCGTTCCCGGGCCCGCCGTGGCGATGCCGATCAGTGCGATCGCGACGACGATCAGTGCCGTTGCGACGCTGCGACAGCCCTTCATGACGCCCTCCCCTCGTGAGATGTGCGGCCACGATAGGAGAGCGGCGTGTTGGGCGCGTATTGGGTGCCCGGCCGAAGGACCACCGGCGCTGCGCCGGTCGAGCGTGAAGGTCGCCGCGCCACGATCACGCGTCGTCGAGTACCCTGGACCACTCGAGGCGATGCCCTGCGTCGTATGTCGTCGACGGCGCCTGGCGTGTCGCCGGGGAGGTCCGGGGGTGCACCCGATCCTGGCTCGCATCGCTGCTGGTGCGTACGCCGAGGGGTTGACCACCTTCACCGCGTTGCAGACGTCGACCCCCGAGGACGAGCGCTGGGCCGGGGTCTGCCTCTTCAACCTGCAGGCGCTGCACCAAGCGCGGGACATGTTCCTGCGCGCCCGCGCCGCTGGATGCGAGGCGGCCGGCATCGAACTGGCCACCGCCTACCGGCAGCTCGGGCTGATGGACTTGGCGCGCAGCGCGCTCACCGCCGTCGACGCCGAGCGCCTGTCGACCTTCGATCGGGCCCTGGCGCTGCGCGAGTGGGGCGCCCAGCGCTACACGGCGGGTGACGTGACCGGCGCCAGCGAGGTGCTCGAGCGTGCCTGGGCCATCGCGCACGAGGCGAGCCTGGGGTGGATCATCCTCCCGGCCATCGGCCACGCGCTGGGCGTCGCCTACACCGACCGCGGCTTCGACCGGCAAGCGGTCGACTACCTCACGCAAGCGCTCGCGATGGCCAACCCTGCGCGCACCGTGCAACTGCTGGCGACACGCTCGCTGTGCCGCACGTACCTCGGTGAGCTCACGGAGGCGGAGCGCGATCTCGACGAGGCCGGCGCGAACCAAGACCTCGTACCGCTCGTCGGCCCGTACCTCGCGTACGTCGCCGGTGTGGTGCAACTGATGCGCGGGCGTCTCGGCGCCGCCGAAGCACGCTTCGACGCCGCGGCCACGTCGGCGCGCACCGCCCGAGAACCCGAGACCGAGGCGTACGCCGAGCTGGGACGCTGCGCGATCGCAACCGCCCACGGCAGGCTGGACGAGGCTCGCGCATTCCTCGCCCGTGCCCGGCACCTCGCGGGCAATGAGAGGCTGCAGGCGCTGACGCTGTTGCGCGAGTGCGCCATCCTCACGCGTCAGGGGCGCGCCACAAGCGTCAAGGCGGGCGAGGCGGCCGCGGCCGCGTTCGAGCGGATCGGTCTGCTGCGCGAACAGGGCTGGTGCCGGCTCCACGTCGCCGCCGCCCACCTCGGGGCCGGTCGCGACCGCGCAGCGATGCGAGCGCTGTCGGAGGCGGCCGGCGTACGGCACGCGCTCGGAGGCGGCGCGTGGCTGGTCCGCGAGCTGCGCCTGGTGCCGGCCGTCGCGTCGTTGCTCGCGCGGCTCGACGAAGACGAGTACCCCCGCGTGCTGTACCGCGACCTGCGCCGGGTCAGCGACGCCGAACCGGTGCCGCTCGAACTCCGCACGCTGGGATCGGCCGAGCTGCGGCTCGACGGCCGGCGCGTGCGCCTCGACCTCCGCCGCAGCCTCGAGGTGCTCGCCTACCTGATCACCAACCCCGATACCACCCTCGACCAGCTGCTGCTCGATCTGTTCCCCGACAGCGACGCGCCACGCGCCCGCAGCTACCTCCACCAGGTGCGCTACGAGCTGGCTCGCGCCGTGCCCGGGCTGAGCATCCCGTTCCGACAGCACGAACGGACCTACCGGGTCCGCAGCGAAGGCCTGGACCTCGACGCGGACGTGTCACGGCTGTGGCGCGCGGTGACCGCGGGCGGCGAGTCCGGCCTCGCCGAGGCCCTCCGGCTCTACCGAGGCCCGTTCCTGCCCGACGCCGACAGCGAGTGGGCGAGCCACGTGCGCGAGGAGGTGGTGTGGTCGCTCCGGCGCCTGGGCGTCGCGGTGATCCAGGAGCTGCGAGCGCGCGGCGACCACCGACGTCGCCTCGAACTCGCCGACGAGCTCGTGGAGGTCGACCCCCTCGACGAGACGCTCAACGAGCAGTTGGTACGGGCCACCCGCGCCGTCGCCGGTGAGGCAACCGCCCGCACCGTGGCCGAGCGGCTCTCGCGGCGCTTCGAGCGTGAGCTGGGCGAGGTCCCGCCCAGGCTCGAGCGGCTGCGGCGCTGAGGCTCGGTGCGCGCCGCGCAGGCGTGCCTCGCCCTAGGCCGGTACGTAGCCGATGCCATCGGGGTGGATGCCGACGGGGTAGCGCGCCACCTCCCACAGCGACGCCACGTCGATGACCGAGACGTCGTTCGTCTTGTTGTTCGCCACGTACGCGTAGCGGCCGCTCGGCTCGAACACGACGCCGCCGGGCCAGATGCCGATGGGGATGCGCTTGACCTCGCGATGCCGCTCGGTGTCGAGCACCGACAGGTCCTTGGAGGAGCGGTTCGGCACGAAGGCGTAGCGACCGTCGGGCGAGAACGCCATGCGCACCGGCGTCGAACCGACGCTCTCGCGCGCGAGCAGTTCGTGCGTCTGCGTCGAGATCACCTGCACCACGTCCTCGTGCTGCGCCGCCACGTACAGGAACTCGCCGCTCGGGTGCACCGCGACGCCCTCCGGCCCCTTGCCCACCAGCACGTGCCGCAGCACGCGCCGCTCGGCGGCGTCGATCAGCGTCAGCGAGTTCGAGCGGATGTTCGGCACGTA
>REEJ01000163.1 GCA_007695125.1 Trueperaceae bacterium
GTTCGACATGGCTGGCGATTGGGTCATCACCGTGGACGTGACGCTCCCAGACGGCAGCCGCGATCAGGGCACGCTCGCCGTCAGCGTCGGCCGCTGAGGCACGCGTCGTGATCGTGCTCGCCGACACCCCGGCGACGGTCGCGGCCGTTGGGGCGCACGCGCCGCGGCGCATCGGCAGCGACGACGTGCCACCGCTCCTCCAGGATGCCTGGCGTCGCCTCGCCCAGCGCCCCGATTCCGACGCCTGGGTGGGCATGGTCGACTCGCCACACACGGCCATCACACCCGGGCGCGCGTTGATCGCGGTCGAGCGCGCGCGCGGCTCGCAGTTCGCCGCCCTGCAGGAGGCGCTGCGCTCGGGTGCCGACCTCCCCGACGATCTCGCCTGCATCGCCCTCGAGGGTGATGGCTTCCGTGGCCAGCGCGGACGCAGCTGGTCTGCGTTGCGGGGCAACCTCCACACCTGCCTCGTGGCGCGCGTGGACATCTCAGCGGTCGCGTCCCAGGCGGTCCTGACGGCGCTGCCTGCCGTGGCCACCGTCCGCGCGATCGAGCGGGCGTCCGGGGGGCGCGTCCGACCTGGCATCAAGTGGGTGAACGACATCATGCTGGCCGGGCACAAGATCGGGGGCGTGATCTCGGCAACGCAGGTGATCGCAGAGCGCGTGTCGCACGTGCTGATCGGGATCGGCGTGAACGTGCACCAGGCCCCGCAGGTCGCACGCGACCCACGCGTGGCGCCGGCCGGGAGCCTCGACGAGCTGGCGGGCGAGGCGGCCCCGGCGCTCACGCCCCTGACCGTGGCGCTCCTCGACGAGCTCGACCGTGCCGTCGCGGAGGTGCGCGCCAGCGACGGCGGCGCACTCATCGAGGCCTATCGGCGACGATCGCTGGTGGTGGGCCGGCGCGTGGCGGTCTGGCCTGTCACCGACGCCGAGCACGCCGGCGAGCCACGGTGGACCGGAACGGTCCGGGCGCTCCGTGACGACCTGAGCCTCGAGCTCATGGAACACGAGGCCGTGGTCAGCAGTGGACGCCTGACGCTCCTCGACTGATCCCGAGCGCTGCACGCCGCGCCCCGACGCGAGGACGCCTGCCCCTCGACGGCCTGGGCTCGCCGGCGTAGCATCCGATGCATCGTTCTGCCGTTCCACCGGCGGCGTGCCGCGCGTGCGGCAGCGCCGGAAGGACGCGTATGACCGATCCCAACCTCTTCTCCCTCTCGTTCAGCGCCTTCCTCGCGGTCATCGTGGTGCTGTCGGTGCTGGCGCTCGTCATCCGCTTCCTGGCGTTCGCCTTCCGCGAGCGGCTCGTGGCACAGGCGCCGGCAGCTGCCGAGGGCGCCTCCGATCCCGCGCTGATCGCAGCGCTGCACGCTGCGCTGCAGTGGCATCGGCCTGGGTACCGCGTCACGCGCATCGATGAGACGTCAGCGAGGGAGCCGTCATGATCCACAGCGCGAGCGGCAAGCAGATCCGCGTCATGCTCACGCCGTTCCGCGACGGCCTCCAGAGCGTCTTCGGCGGCAAGGTGCGTACCGCCGACATCGTCCCCGCCCTGAAGGTCGCCGTGGAGGCCGGTGTCCGGCACTTCGAGTTCGGCGGTGGCGCGCGCTACCAGGCCCCCTACATGTACGTGGGCGAGGACCCGTTCGACGCCATGGACCAGCTGCGCGACGCGGCGGGCGAGGGCGTCGACCTGCAGATCCTGACGCGCTCCGTGTCGGGCGTGACGCTGACCACCCAGGCGCTGCCGGCGCTGGCGCTGCAAGCGACGCTCATGCGCAAGCACGGCACCACCATCGACCGCAACTTCGACTTCATGAACGACGTCGACAACCTCGTCGCGACCGCCAAGCCGATCGTCGACGCGGGCATGCAGCACCAGTTGTGCGTAGCCACCATGGGTCTCCCCTACGCCTCGGATGCGACCCACACCCCGGCGTACTACGTCGACGTGGTCGAGCGCGTCCTGGCGAGCGGCGTGCGCGTGGACTCGGTGTGCATGAAAGACGCGTCGGGCACCACCGACCCGCGCACCTGCTTCGAAACGGCGCGCGGCCTGAAACGGATCCTGCCCGACGACGTGCCGCTGTGGCAGCACACGCACGACACGGCCTCGATGGCGGTCGCCTGCTACCTGGCCGGCATCGAGGGCGGCGTCGACGGCATCGACCTGTCGGTGCGGCCGCTCGCCTCCGGGACGAGCCAGCCCGACGTCCGCTCGATGTGGCACGCGCTCAAGGGTACGGGCTACACGCTCGACGTGGACCACACGAAGATGAACGCGATCGAGGTCGCGCTCGACGAGGGACTCGCCGAGTACGCCTTCAACCCGATCACGCTCGCGGCCGACGCGCGGGTGGTGAACTTCCCGATGCCGGGTGGCGCGATCGGGCCGAACGTCCACATGATGGCCAAGGCCGGCATCCTGGAGCGCTACGGCGACGTCCTGGCCGAGTTCCCGGTGGTGGTGGAGGCCGGCGGCGCCTGGACGAGCGTCACGCCCGGCAGCCAGCAGTACTGGTTGCAGGCCTTCAACAACGTGCTGCACGGGCGTTGGAAGAAGATCGACGCCGGTTACGGGCGCTCCGTGCTCGGCTACTTCGGCCGACCGCCCGAGCCCCCCGATCCGGAGGTCGTGCAGGTCGCGGCGGAGCAACTCGGACTCGAACCGTTCGACGGCGACCCGCTCGCCGCCGCCGCCGACAGCCTCGGCCCTGCCCGAGCGGCGCTCGAAGAGCAGCGCCTTGCGACGACCGACGAGAACGTCTTCCTGGTGGCCTCCGCCATGGTGCCCGGCAAGCGGATGGAGTTGAACGAGGGGCTGCGGTTGCTGCTCGGAACGGCCCGCGTGAACCTGCCGCTCAAGGCGACCGAGCGCGAGCGGGAGAGCCCCGCCGTGAGCGCTGCGGCCGCGGCCGACACGGCCGCCACACCGACGAGCGAGCGCACGGTCCGACCGAGCGGGCCCGTGACCACCACGGCCACGGTCGTCGAGGGCGGCACGACGCGCGTCTTCCAGATCACGCTCGAGCCCGCCGGAGGCGACACCGACGACGTCGTCGCTGCACCGGCGGCGGCGCCGGCCGACGTTGCATCTCCCCAACCGGCAGCGGCTCCCAGGCGGAACGGCACGCCCATCTGCTCGCCGTTCGGCGGCACGGTCGAGGTCTTGGAGGTGAAGGTCGCCGAGGGCGACGATGTCGCGAGCGGGCAGGTGGTGGCGACGGTCGAGGCCATGAAGGCCGAGCACGAGGTGCGCTCGCCCGAGGCGGGCACCGTCAGGACGGTGCACGTCCGCCCAGGCGACGAGGTGCGCGCCAACGAGCCGATCGTGACGCTGGGCGGCTGACGTGGACGTCCTGGCGACGCTCGTCGAGGGCGCCGGGCTGGTCCACCTCACCTGGCAGAACCTGGTGATGTTCGCCGTGGCTGGTGCGCTGCTGTACCTCGCCGTCGCGAAGGGGTACGAGCCGCTCCTGCTGGTCCCGATCGGCTTCGGTGCGCTCCTCGCGAACCTTCCCAACGCCATGATGGCGGCGTCGAGCACCTTCGTCCGAGGTGCGGACGGCGGATCGCTGCCGCTGCTGCAGCTGGTGTACGAGGCCGGCATCCGCACCGAGTTCCTGCCGCCGATCATCTTCCTGGGCGTCGGCGCCCTCACCGACTTCAGGCCGCTGCTCACGCGGCCCATCACGTTGCTCCTGGGCGCAGCGGCGCAGATCGGGATCTTCGTCGCCGCGATCGGCGCGCACTACGTGTTCGGTTTCACGATCAACGAGTCCGCCTCGATCGGCATCATCGGCGGCGCCGACGGCCCGACGTCGATCTTCCTGACGGCCATCCTGGCGCCCGAGCTGCTCGGCGCGGTGGCGGTGGCGGCGTACAGCTACATGGCGCTCGTGCCCGTGATCCAGCCGCCGATCATGCGCCTGCTGACCACGGTGCGCGAACGACACATGCCGGTGCCGGACGAGATCCCGGTGTCGCGCGCGGCCGTCGTCTTGTTCCCGGTGGTGCTCACGCTGCTCGTCGCGCTCGCCATCCCGCCGGCGGCGCCGCTCATCGGCATGCTGATGTTCGGCAACCTGCTGCGCGAGTCCGGCGTCACCGACCGCCTGAGCAAGACGGCCGGCGGTCCGCTGGTCAACATCGTCACGATCTTGCTGGGTCTCACGATCGGCGCCACCATGGCGGGCGAGAGCTTCCTGCGCCCGCAGACGCTCTACATCCTGGCGCTCGGAGCGGTCGCCTTCGCGTTCAGCACCGCCGGTGGCATCGTGCTCGCGAAGCTCCTCAACCTCGTGCTGCCGGAGCGTCAACGCATCAACCCGTGCATCGGCGCGGCCGGCGTGTCGGCCGTGCCGATGTCCGCTCGCGTCGTCCAGCGGTTCGTGTCCGAGCAGACCCAGGGCAGGGTGAACCCGCTCATGGCCGCCATGGGACCGAACGTGGCTGGCGTGATCGGATCGGCGGTGGCCGCAGGCGTGTTCTTGGCGCTCTTGCGTTGACGCAGGTCGACGACGAGGTGTGGTGCGAGCGGGTTCGCCACGTCCGCGGTTAGCGAGGATGGGCCTCGCGCGACAGCGTCACCCCCAGGGGGCTGGGCCGCACCGAACCACAGGGTACCGGTTGCCTCGCGTGCTTGTGTCATGGTTCGGCACGCGCACGTGCAGGACGTGATCGCGGATCCTCCCGCGCGCCAGCCGACACCGCTCACCGCCGGGTCATACAGCCCATCGACACCCTTCGATATGTGCGGTAGCGTTGGCGACATCGCGGGCGCGCCAACGCCGCCCCGCGTGAGGAGTCGACCCCTTGCAGCGTGTCCTCGTCCTGTGTACCCACAACAGCGCCAGAAGCCAGATGGCAGAAGGCTGGCTGCGCCATCACGCCGTCGAGGCAGGCCTCGACCTCGACGTCTGGTCGGCCGGCACGGAGCGCACCAGGGTCAAGCCCGACGCCATCACCGTGATGGCCGAGGTCGGCATCGACCTCGGCGCGCACACCAGCAAGCGCCTCGACGAGGTGCCCGAGCCGTGGTCGTTCGACGTGGTCCTGACCGTGTGCGACGCGGCGAACGAGACCTGCCCCAGCTACCCAGCGCGCACGACGCGCCTGCACGTGTCGTTCCCCGACCCGAGCGGACACGACCTGACGCGCTGGCGCGAGGTTCGCGACGCCATCGGCGCCATGAGCTCGCGCCTCGTCGAAACGCTCCGCGCTGGAGGCACCCCGACCGAGGACGGCGTGCGCGCCTCGACGCCCGAGCCGGGGACGGCCGCGCGCGATGGCTGAAGCGCTGACCACGAAGGCGGTCGAGCGCGAACGCGCGAAGGGCTTGGGGGTCTTCGAACGCTTCCTGAGCGTGTGGGTGGCGTTGTGCATCGTGGCGGGGGTGGCGATCGGGCAGTTCCTGCCGGTGGTACCCGACACCTTGCAGCGCTTCACGTACGCCGAGGTCTCCATCCCGATCGCGATCCTGATCTGGTTGATGATCTTCCCCATGATGCTGCAGATCGACTTCGGCAGCGTCCTGGGCGTCCGGCGGCAACCGAAGGGCCTGACGATCACGCTGGTGGTGAACTGGCTGATCAAGCCCTTCAGCATGCTGTTCTTCGCCTGGTTCTTCCTGCAGGTGGTGTTCGCGCCGTTCATCACCGAGGAGCTCGCGTTGCAGTACGTGGCGGGCGCCATCTTGCTGGGCGCCGCACCGTGCACGGCGATGGTGTTCGTGTGGAGCTACCTGACGCGTGGCGACCCGAACTACACGCTGGTGCAAGTGGCGGTGAACGACCTGATCATGCTGGTGCTGTTCGCGCCCATCGTCGCGCTGCTGCTGGGCGTGAGCAACGTGCTGGTGCCGTACGACACGCTCTTGCTGTCGGTGGTGCTCTACATCGTGGTGCCGCTGGTGGCGGGTTTCGTCACGAGGACGGCGCTGGTCCGGAGGCACGGGCGCGTCTGGTTCGACACGGTGTTTTTGAAGCGCTTCGGGCCGACCACGATCGTGGCGCTCTTGGCGACCCTGGTGCTGCTGTTCTCGTTCCAGGGCGACGTGATCCTGTCGAACCCCCTGCACATCGTACTGATCGCGGTGCCGCTGATCATCCAGACGTTCGCGATGTTCGCGATCGCGTACGGCTGGGCCAAGGTGTGGCGCGTGCCGCACAGCGTGGCGGCGCCGGCAGCGATGATCGGCGCGAGCAACTTCTTCGAGCTCGCGGTCGCGACGGCCATCGCGCTCTTCGGCGTCACGAGCGGCGCGGCCTTGGCCGCCGTGGTGGGCGTGCTGGTCGAGGTGCCGGTGATGCTGATGCTGGTGCGCATCGCGAACGCCACCAGACACCGGTTCCCGAGCACCGTCGCACGAGCGGCGCCGGCGTGAGCGACTGGCAGGCCCGGCTCACGCTCCGGCCCGAGGCGACGGCGTACCTCGAGAGGCACGGCTCCGCGCTGACGATCCGGTCGTCGCCACGGCACGGCTGCTGCGGTGGCACGGTCGGCGTGCCGGTGGCGGAGCCGGGGCCGCCGACCGACGCAGCGGCGTTCGACGCGATCGAGCGCGACGGCGTTCGGATCTACGTCGAACGGGGGCTGGTCACCACGGAACACGAGGCGATCACGGTCGGGGTCGACGGGTTCGGCCCGCTGCGCAGCCTGTGGGTCCAAGGGTTCGACATCACGATGTGACGCGCTCAGACCGCCACACCCTCGGCGTGGACGTCAGGCGAGCGCGGTGTCGTCGCGTGCAGCGGTCGTCGGCGCCGTCGAGAAACGTCCGATCTCGGCCTCGAGCGCACTGAACCCCTCTTGGTCGATCTCGTAGAACACCCAACGGCTGCGACGCAACGCGCGCACCAACCCGACGTCGACCAACTGCTTCATGTGGTGCGACACGGTCGGTTGGCTGACGCCGAGGACGTGCTCGAGATCGCAGGCGCAGACGCCCTGATCGCCCTGGCTGCACGTGCTCGGGCCGGGCTCACGGAGGAAGGTCAACGCCTTCCAGCGGACAGGATCGGCCAAGGCCTTGAGCATGGCGACGGTATCGCTCATGGCCGTAGCGTATTCCGGACGACCGCCCCGTTGCACGGGCCATACGACACGTCACGGCGGCCGACCATCGTCAACCGGCGCGACGCGCGACGATGTAGAGCACCGAGGGCCCGGGCGTCACGAGCAAGACCAGCGAAGCGATCAGGAACAGCGCCCATGACGAGGACTCAGGCACGTCTCCCCTTCCGTGCCGCGGCGGCGTTGCCGAGCGGGCCCGCCGGCGGATGGGCAGGATGCTACGCCCACCGGCCACGACTGGGCAAGCCGGTGGAGCTGGTAGCCGCACGGCGACCCCTGATGCCTTAGTATTCGAGGTATGGCTCGCGAGACCTTCCCGAACCGCGGCACGGGCATCGACCCCGGCAACCGCTTCACGGGCCGCGAGATCGAACTCGACGGCGACGAGCGCGATCACGATGCTGCCACGGGCGAGGGCGCACGCGTACGCACGCGCGTCTACCGCGACACGAGCCGCACCGTGATCAGCCGCAACACCTCGCCCGACATCCCCTTCGAGGCGAGCCTCAACCCGTACCGGGGTTGTGAGCATGGTTGTTCCTACTGCCTCGTCGGCGACACGTTGATCCTCATGGCCGACACTCGCCAGAAACCGATCGTCGATCTCCAGGTCGGTGATCGGATCGTCGGCACAGAGCGGAGTGGACAGGATCGGCGGCTCGTCGAGACGACCGTCATCGACCATTGGAGAAGCCTCCGCCCTGCGTTTCGCGTCACGCTGAGCGACGGCACGACCGTCGTGGCGAGCGCTGACCACCGATTCTTGACCTGGCGTGGCTGGAAGCACGTGACGGGCTCGACGAGCGGAGCCGACCGCAGGCCCCACCTCACGACGAACGACACCGTTCTACGCCTCGCCACGGGTCCGATCGTGGTCGGTCAAGCGCTGAGAGGAGCCCAACGGGCGTCAGTGACGTGCATCGAGCCGCTCGGTGTCGACCTCCCGATGTACGACATCACGACGGGGACAGGTGACTTCATCGCCAACGGCATGGTGAGCCACAACTGCTACGCCCGCCCCACGCACGAGTACCTCGGCCTGTCGGCAGGCCTCGACTTCGAGCGCATGCTGTTCGCGAAGCTCGATGCCCCGGAGCTCCTCGCTACGGAGCTCGCGAAGCCATCGTGGGTCCCGAAGCACCTCGCGCTCTCCGGGGTCACCGACCCGTACCAGCCGATCGAACGACGCCTGCACGTGACGCGTGGCTGCCTCGAGGTGCTCGCGGCGCACCGCCAGCCGGTCGGGGTGATCACGAAGAACGCGCTGGTGACCCGCGACCTCGACCTGCTGAGCGAGCTCGCGCGCTTCGGCGCGGCCCGCGTGATGGTCTCGATCACGACGCTGGACGAGGACCTGCGACGGCGCCTTGAGCCCCGCACGAGCACCGCCGCCGAGCGCCTGCGCGCCGTCCGCGAGCTGGCCGCTGCGGGCGTCGCCGTCGGCGTGAACGTCGCGCCGATCATCCCCGGCCTGAACGACCACGAGATCCCGGCGATCCTCGAGGCCGCAGCAGAGGCCGGGGCGGACGGGGCGGCGTGGACGCTGCTGCGGCTCCCACACGCGGTCGAGGAGATCTTCGTGGCGTGGCTGCGCGAGCACGCGCCGTTGCGAGCCGATCGCGTGCTCGCCCGGCTCCGAGAGGCGCGCGGCGGGGCGCTGTCGGACGCACGCTTCGGACACAGGATGCGCGGCGAGGGTGTGTACGCGCGCCAGATCAAGACGCTCTTCGACGTCCACCGCCGCCGCGTCGGGCTGGAGCGCGGCGGCGCGGTCCTCGACGGGAGCCACTTCCGCGTCCCAGGCCGAGCCCGGCAGCCAGGCTTGTTCACGACGGAACCGGCGTGACGTGAGCGGCCCAGAGCGAGACGGCCCCGGGCCGCGGGGGTACGCTGCGTGGCGAGCATGACCGCCTCCCTCTTCGCGAGGCCGCAGGACGAGCCGCTCGCGGCTCGCATGCGCCCGCGCACCCTCGACGAGTTCATCGGCCAGGACCACATCCTGGGGCACGGCCGGTTGTTGCGCCGCGCGATCGCCGCCGACCAGCTCTCGTCGGTGATCTTCTACGGACCGCCTGGCACCGGCAAGACGACGCTCGCTCGCGTGATCGCCAACTCCACCGCGGCGCACTTCATCGCCATCAACGCCGTCCTCGGCGGGGTCAAGGACATCCGCGAGGCGGTGGCCGAGGCGCAACAGCGCCAGCGCGCCGGGCAGCGCACCATCTTGTTCGTCGACGAGGTGCACCGCTTCAACAAGGCGCAGCAGGACGCGCTGCTCCCATGGGTCGAGAACGGCACGGTGGTGCTGATCGGCGCGACCACCGAGAACCCGTACTTCGAGGTCAACAAGGCGCTGGTGTCGCGCAGCCGCATCTTCCAGCTGAAGCCGCACGACGCGAACGAGTTGATCCGGGTCGCCAAGCAAGCGCTGCGAGACCGCGATCGCGGCCTCGGCACCTTCGACACGCGGGTCGACGACGACGCCCTCGACCACCTCGTCAACGTCGCCAACGGCGACGCGCGCGCGGTGCTGAACGCCCTCGAACTGGCCGTGATCACCACGGAGCCCGACGTCGACGGCGTGGTGCACGTGACGCGCCAGGTGGCCGAGGAGTCGATCCAGCAGCGCGCGGTGCTCTACGACAAGGAGGGCGACGCGCACTTCGACACCATCAGCGCGTTCATCAAGAGCGTGCGCGGCTCCGACGCCGACGCGGCCCTGTACTGGCTCGCCAAGATGGTCTACGCCGGCGAGGACCCGCGCTTCATCCTGCGCCGGCTCTTGATCTTGGCGAGCGAGGACGTCGGGCTTGCCGACCCGCAGGCGCTGGGCGTGGTCGCCGCGGCGGCGCAGGCGTACGACTACGTCGGCCTACCGGAGGGCCGCTACCACTTGGCGCAGGCCACGCTGTACCTGGCGACGGCGCCGAAGTCGAACAGCACGATGGGCTTCTTCGACGCGCTGGAGACGGTGCGCAGCGAGCGCGAGGCCGAGGTGCCGAACCCACTGCGCGACGGCAACCGCGACGCAGAGGGCTTCGGGCACGGCGCGGGGTACGCCTATCCGCACGCGTACCGCGACCACTGGGTGGCGCAGCAGTACCTCCCGGGGGCCTTGCAAGGCAAGGTCTTCTACCAACCGAGCGACCAGGGAGCCGAGCGCCGCGTCCGCGACGAGGTGGCCAGGCGCCGCGAGGCCCAACTCGCGGCGATGCTCGAGCACGACGCGCAGGCGCCGACCGAGACGCTCACGACCGGACCGACCGACCGAGCCCGCGACCGCTGGCTCGAGCGCACCGTCTCCGCAGCCGGCGCTCGCCTCGCCGCGGTGCGCGACGCCATCGTCGAGGCAGCCGACCTCGCCCGCCACCACGTGGTGCTCGACCTCGCTGCGGGTAGCGGCCTGCTGACCTGGGAGGCGGTGCGGCGAACGCCGGAGGGCCTGG
Source organism: Trueperaceae bacterium (assembly GCA_007695125.1). GTDB lineage: Bacteria > Deinococcota > Deinococci > Deinococcales > Trueperaceae > CSSed10-48. The sequence goes on from REEJ01000163.1 coordinate 10,526, forward strand.
TGGTGGCCGTGACGGCCGAGGCGCGCCACGCTACGACGCTGCGCGAGCAGGCGGCGCGGCTGGCGGAGTTGGAGCGTCCGGTCGTCCTCGAAGCCGAGCCGAGGGCGGTGGCGAGCGCGCTCTCGCTGCACGAGCGCACCCGCGACCTGCGCTTCGATCGCGTGTTCGGGCGCTCGACGCTGGGTTCCATCCTCGAGCCCGTGGGTTGGCTGGTGGACCTGGCCGCCCTGATGCTGCCGGGCGGGTCGGTCGTCCTCGCCGAGAACGACGCCAGTCGAGCCCAGCGGCTGTCGGACCTGATCGACTGGAGCGACGCCGAGGCGCTGGGCGAACAGGTGCGCGCAGCCGAGGCGACGCTGTATCAGGAGGCCGGGGCCTGGACGCCGGCACGGCTTCGGGTGCTGGCGCTGGAGGCCGGGTGGGGCGACGCCGTCGTCGCCGAGACGCCGGTCGTGGCGGACCAGCGCTTGGCGACGACGTCGCTGGACCGTTGGCTCGGCTCCGACGACGCACCAGGGACGTACGCGCAGACGTTGCGAGCCGCTCTCGGCGACGACCTCGCCCGGGCGGTCGCGCGTCGGTACCGGGCTCAACTCACCGACCGGGTGGTGCCGTGGCGCTCGACGGTGGTGACGCTCCGGGCACGGTGGAGCGCGTAGCGCGATGGGATAGCTCGCCCTGGGGGACGTCCTCGTCGACCCAGACGCCGTCTGCGCCGGATATCCGTTCGACGTTCCGGCGCTTCGCTCCCTGCCCGTATTGCGCTTTGATACAGCTATAACACTGTTCGTGGGCGAGAATGGGACGGGCAAGGGCACGCTCCTCGAGGCTATCGCGCTCGCAGCGGACCTCCCCTCGGCCGGGACGGACGAGCTTGCGCGTGACGTGTCGCTCGAACCGGTCCGGCCACTCGCGGCCGCGCTACGTCTGGGCTGGTCGGCGCGTCAGCCTCGGGGGTGTTTCTTGCGGGCGGAGGACTCCCTCGGTTTCGTGCGCCGTGTCGAGTCGATGCGCGCCGACCCAGGGCCAGATCGCTGCGCTCTCCCCCTTGCGCCAACTGGCGTTCCTCGCGCTCTTGCGCGAGGCAGAACGCGGCGGTGCACAGGTGCTCATGGCCACGCACGCCCCCATCCTCATGGCCTACCCAGGTGCCATGATCCTGTCGTTCGAAGACGGGAGCGTCGCTCGCGCCCGGTTCGACGACCTCGAGCACGTCCGGCTGACGCGCGCGGTGCCCGCCGACCCCGCGGCGTTCACGCACAGGCTGTGATGCCGAGGCCCGACGGCGCGATGGTGCATCCGCCGTGCGCGCGCTGCGGTGGCGGCGCAGCGTCATGGAGACGTAGGATTCCCGCTGGAGGCCGTGGTTGACCTGGATGGTGTTCGCCCTCGCGGCCGGCGCGGCGAGCGCAATCAACGTGTGGGCCGCGAAGCGGCTCGTTGCGTCGCTGCGACCGGCGGTGCTCGGTGGCGTCGTCCACCTGACCGGCGGCCTGCTCTGTCTGGCGCTCCTACCGCTCCTGGGCGCCGACCTCACCCCGGCCGCCGAGCGAGTTCCGCACCTGGCGCTGATGACCGGCGTCTATGTGTTCGGCAACCTGCTCTACTTCGCCGCCCTCGCCCGCACCCAGCTCTCCGAGATCGACCTGTTCCTGCGCTCGTCGGCCCTGTGGACGGTGATCGGCGGGACGCTGGTGCTGCGCGAGGCCTTCCCGCTGGCTTCACTCGTCGGCAGCGCGCTGATCCTCGCCTCGCTCGTCACCATCGCGGAGCGGCCGCGGCGCCTACGCTTCAGCGCCCCCCAGTTGCTTGCGCTCGGCGCGGCCGTCGCGTTCGGCGCCGGCAACGTGGTCGACAAGGCCATCAGCGCGCCCTTCGACCCGCTCGGATACACCGCGCTCAACCTGATCCTCACCGGGGTCGGCATGCTGGTGGTCGCCAGGCCGCGCCGGGTCGAGATGGCCACGCCAGCGCTCTGGGGCCCCACGGCGTGGGCGGTCGCCGCCACCTTCGCACTCACGCAGTGGCTCATCATCCTCGCCTTCCAGGCCGGTGGGACCGCGGGCGACGTCATCTTGGTCGCTCAGGTCCGGCTCGTGGCGCTGATGGCCGTGGGCGTACTGGTGTTGCGAGAACGTGACCGACTCGGAGCGAAGATCCTCGCGGGTGTGCTCATGCTCGCTGGCCTGCTCGCCCTCACCTTCTCATCCGGTCCCTGACGAGCTGCCGATGGCCGTGCGAGCTGCGTCCCGCGCACTCCCAACATTTGACCCTGCTGCCCATCGACGAAAGTCGATAGGGTACAGTGAGCACGTTCTCATCACCAGCGATCGTGGCCGCTCGTCCGATGCCACGTCGGTTGAGTGTGCTCAGGGAGGTACACTGCATGCTTCGAGGTAGATTCATCGGACTCACGTGCGCGGCGGCCGCTGTGTTCGCGTGGTCCACCATGGCGACCGCACAGGCGCCCGCCGAACTCGCCTATGACGTAGAGGTGAAGGTCGCGTACAACGGCGAGGACGTCTTCTGGCAACTGTCCTGGCCCACCGAGACGCCGTCGCTGCTCCACGACGTCAGCGTGTTCCGAGACGGCCAGTGGGTGCGGGTCAACAGCGGAGGCGTGATCGGCTCCGAGGACCGCTTCACGATCATGGTCGACCAAGGCACCGTCGCAGGGTTCGCCAACCTCGGCTGCTACGCGACGTGCCACGCCCCTGTGCGCTCGCTCGACACCGCCGTCGGCGGCGACGCCCTCGCCGATCACCCGGCGTACGGCCAGATCGGTCGCAACGACATCCGCAAGTACATCCCGGACTCGCGCATCGGCAACATGTGGTGGGAGACCGCCTGGGACGCCGTGAAGCCACCGGAGATGCTCGAGGACCTCCGTGAGCAGGGCGTCTTCCTCGACCTGTGGCACTGGCGCGCGGCCCGGAGCGGGTCGATGGGGTTCGCAGACGACCAGTACGTGCTCGAGCACCGCATCAACGACTCCGGCTCGGGCCCCAATGTCAGCAACGTCGCCGACGGCGTGCCGCTGCGGATGTTCGACCCCGAGAAGGTCGGCTTCGCTGCGCTCCGCTACGACGACATCCCGAACCTGACCACGGCCGACGTCTACAACCTCACCACCGAGAACTCGATCGAGTTCGATCCCGACCACGAGTGGCAAGAGGGTGACGTGATCCCGCGTCTGATGATTCGCGAGCCGACTGGTGCGCGGGCCGCCATCCGCTCGGATGGCCAGTGGTCCGACGGCCGCTGGACCCTCGAGTTGCAGCGGGCGATGGACCCGGGCAACCCGCTCGTCGACATCCCGTTCGAACTCGGCCGGACCTACAACGTCGCCTTCGGCATCTTCCGCGATTTCACCGGCACCCGCTACCACCACATCTCCTACCCGCTCAAGCTCGGCATCGGTACGCCGGGTGCCCAGCTCACGGCCATCGGCTTCCTCGGTGATCGTCCCGATTGGGACGAAATCGAAGCGACGACGATCCCCGTCTTCTACCCGGCACAGGTGACCATGGACTGGCTCCTGAGTGACGAGCACGTGGTGGGCTGGGAGATGCGCGAGGACACGGCGAGCTGCGCCGCGTGCCACGGTGCGACGCTCGAGGACGTTCGGTGGCTGTCCGAGCAGTCGATCGAGGCGACGGGCGAATGATCGCGTAGCGACCCACACCTTCGTCCGAACGTACGTGCCGCCTCGGGGTGCTCCGAGGCGGCACCTCTTCACTTCATGGTGCGCGTGAGCGAACGAGGAGCCGCAGACCGTTCGCGACGACCAGCAGCGTCCCACCCTCATGGCCGACCACCGCCAGCGGCAACGGCAGGTCGCCGAAGAGCGTGAAGCCGACCAGGACGACCATCATGCCGAGGGCGAACACCAGGTTCTGCCGCACGATGCGATTGGCACGGCGCGACAACCGGTACGCCGCTTCCAGGCGGCCGAGGTCGTCGGCGAGCAGCGCCACGTCGGCGGTCTCGATCGCGACGTCGCTGCCGGCCGCTCCCATGGCGATACCGACGTCGGCGCGCGCCAACGCTGCCGCGTCGTTGACGCCGTCGCCCACGTACGCTACGGGACCGCTCTCGCTCAGCTGCGCCACGATCCGCAGCTTGTCCTCCGGCAGTAGGTCAGCATGGATGTCCTCGGCTGCCAACCCGACCTGCTCGCCCACCGCTCGCGCGACGCCCGCGTGGTCGCCGGTGAGCATCGCCACGCGCCTGACACCCGCGGCGCGCAGGCGCGCGACGGCGCTCGCGGCGCTCGGCCGTAGCGTGTCCTCGACGGCGAGCACGCCGCGCACGGCGTCGGCGTCGCCGACGAGCATCATCGTCGCACCTCGCGCCTCGAGGGCGCGCACGGGCTCCTCGAGCGAGGCCGGGAGCGTGAGCCCGTGGGCGTCCATCAACCGGCGCGTGCCGGCCCAGACGGCACGGCCGTCCAATCGAGCGCGGACACCCTGGCCCGGGACGGAGGCGGTGTCGTCGGCGCTCCGAATCGTCACACCGCGGCGCTTCGCCTCGCCGATCACGGCGCGCGCGATGGGGTGCTCCGAGCGCGCCTCGATCGTGCCGGCAAGCGCCGCCAGCGCGTCGTCGTCGCCGTCGACGGCGACCACCTCGGTGACCTTCGGACGACCGGTCGTCAGCGTGCCCGTCTTGTCGAACGCGAGGGTCACGCTCTTGCCGAGCGTCTCGAGCGCTCCTCCGCCCTTGAACAGCACGCCGCCCCGGGCCGCCGCAGCGAGCGCCGCCAGCACCGCGGCGGGCACGCTGATCACGACCGCGCACGGGCTCGCGGCCACGAGCAGCGTGGCCGTGGTGTAGAGCGCGCTGTCGAACTCGCGCCCGAGCGCGAGCAGGACGACGAGCGCGAACGCGCTGCCGGCGAGGACGATCACCGTGTAACGCCGACCGAACCACTCGCCGATGCGTTGGCTGGGCGAGCGTTGCGCGCGCGCCTCGGTCACCAGGGCGATCATGCGCGCCACGGTCGACTCGCCCGCAGGCTTGGTGACCTCCACGGCGATGGCGCCGTGCCCGTTGACGGTGGCGGCGAAGACCTCGTCTCCGACGGCCTTGTCGACCGGCACGCTCTCGCCGGTGATCGCCGCCTGATCGACGGCGCTGGCGCCCTCGATCAGCCGGCCGTCGGCGGGCAGTCGCTCACCAGGCGCGACCTCGATCACGTCGCCGAGGCGGAGTTCGTCGACAGCTACCTCCTCGACGTCGCCGCTCGCCGTGCGGCGCAGCGCAACGTCGGGCCGGAGCTGCAAGAGCGCGTCCACGGCGCGCTTGGTGCGTCCCATCGCGAAGTCCTCGAGCGTGCCGGCGAGGCTGAACAGGAAGAGCAGGATCGCGCCGTCGCGCGCTTCACCGACCGCCGCGGCGGCGAGCGCGGCCGTCACCATCAGCAGGTCGATGTCGAGCGCCCCTTTGCGGAGCGACCGCAAGGCCTCGACCCCGGCCGGCAAGCCGCCGGTGAGGTACGCGATCAGGTAAGCGGCGCCCGCGACCCACGGCGGGGCGTCGAGGAGGCCCGCGACGACGCCCGCGACGAGACCGACGCCCGTGACGGCGGTGAGGATGGCGTCGCGCTGGAGGGCGCGGGTGTCGACGTCGTGGTCCATGGCCCTCCTGGGGCGCGTCGATGACGCGCGCGGCGTTCGGTCCTCACCGTACGCCTCCATGATGCGCCTGGCGGCCACCATCGCGGCATGGCCACACGTCCTCTCGTTCATGAGCGGGTGCCATCACTCACTCGCTTCTCCTCCGTTCGTGCCACCGTGAACCCATGCTGCCGCTCGCCAGACACGCCACCGCCTACGCCTCGCGCATCGCCATCGCGTTGGTCGCCCTCGCCGCGCTCACGAGCGCACACGCTCAGGCGCTCCCCGACCCGGGCCGACCGGTGCTGACACCCGAGTGGGAGACGCTGTCGTGCCCCGTCCGCACGGCGCCCGAGACGGGCGACGCCGCCTCGCTGATGGCCTTCGAGCAGCGCCAGCGCTACCGCGACGTGCTCGGCGCGTACCTTGCGCGGCTGCCTGAGCAGGTCGACCTGGCCCTGCTGATGCCCGTCCCGAGCGTCCGCGTGGCGCAGATCGCAGACACGTACGCGGCGGCCCGCGACGGCGGCCGCTCGCACGAGGGCCAAGACGTGTTCGCGCCGCGCGGGACCGAGGTCGTGTCTGCCACGGCGGGCCTCGTGTACGAGATGAGCGGACGCTTCCGCGGCGGACGCTCGGTGATGGTGCTCGGGCCCGGCGCGCGCCGGTACTTCTACAGCCATCTCGACGCGTACGCCGAGGACCTCCGAGAGGGCCAGTGGCTGGAGGCGGGCACGCCGCTGGGCTACGTCGGCAACGACGGGAACGCCGCGACGACACCGCCTCACCTCCACTTCGGCGCATACGACTTCGACCCCGTCAGCTGTCGGTTCCGCGCCTTCGATCCGCTGCCGTTCCTGGTCGATCGGCTGCCCTCGGCCGACGAGGCGGCGCGCTAGACGTCCCCCCCGAACACCCGCAGCGCCCGCAGCCAGGCGTCTGCGTGCGGCCCCCGCCGCTCGGCGGCGAAGCGGTGATCGCTGGTGCGAACCTGTTCGCGCAGGTGCTCGAGGAGTTCCTCCAGCCGCGTCCGGAAGCGCGACCGGACGTGGCCCTCGGGGAGCGCATCGAGGTGCCGGAGACACAGCAGGCCGGGACCGTCGGCCAGGGCTCGCTCCAGTGGTGCGTTCGGGAGCCGCCGCAGGGCGGTGATGGCGCGCGCCTCGGCCCGCTCGCTGACGTCGCACGCGGGGCAGCGGACCGCGCCCAAGCGGTCGCTGTCGAGGTAGGTGCCGAGCAGGTCCTCGAGCAGGATCGCGCTCGACAGGGGCGGTGACTCGAGGTGCCGCCAGACGCGCCAGTGCCGTCCGCACAGGCCGCCGCGCGAGCGCCAGTCGTCGCGGACGCCGACGTCGTTGACGCCGTCACGCAAGACGCCCTGCAGGGAGCGTCGACCGGCCTCGTCGGCGCGGGCGCACACGACGCACACGGGCAACGCGACGAGCTCGAGGAGGGCGTGTTGTTCGCCGTTCAGACGTCCGAACAGCACGTCAGCGGTCGAGTCGCCCGTAGGCGTGCAGGCGTGTGAGGGCGTCGAGCGTGAGGACGCTCGCCCATGCCTCGCGCTGGCGCTCCCAGGTGGCGTCGTCCCGACCCCACGACCACGTCGGCCACCAAGCGCCATCTGGGGCCTGCTCGGCGACCAGGTAATCGAGTTCGGCGTGCACGAGGTCGTGTAGGGCCCCAGCGAACGCGCACCCGGGCCGTGGCGCGACGGCGAGCGGCCGGAGGCCGTAGTCACGCCAGCCGTCGGGGTCACGGACGACGGCGGCGTCGACGATCGGGGCGAGCAACTCGACCAACCGGTGCCGAACGGACACGGGCACGTGCGGTGCGTCGGCGAGCGCCACGCAGGCGATGATCTCGTGCATGTCGAGCGCCACAGCCGCCGCCGTACGGTGCTCGATCTCGCGCACGACGTCGCCGGCGAGCTGATCGAGCCAACCGTCGTCGCCTTCGCTGAGCGCGAAGAGCTGCGCCACGAGATCGGCCTTCGGGTTGAGCGCGAAGCCGTGGAAGCGCTCCTCGAGGCCATCCTGGTCCCACCAGGGAGCGTGTGGCGCCTCGTCGGCCTCGGGGGGCACGATCCGCCAGGTGCGCGTGCCCGAGTCGATGGAGCGTCTCGCCCACAGCGAGGCGCCCTCGACCAACGCGTGGCCGGGTGGCGCCGAGATCTCGGCCAGGCGGCGCAGTGCAACGCTGGTCGCGAGGGCGCTCGTGGCGCCGCACAGCACGTCGGGTTCGAGGCCGTGCCCGAAACCGCCGTCGGGGTTCTGGAAGGCCGCCAAGGCGTCGAGCACGTGCCACGCTGGACCGTCCTCGAGCGCGTAGGCGAAGACGGCCGCTTCGAGCGCGCGACCGCGTTCGAGGAAGGCTCGGGCGCCTCGGTACGCGTCGTGATCGAGGGTGACCATGGACGCAGTATAGCGGCGAGGTCGTCGATGGCCGGGTGCCCCTTGACGGAGTGCGTGGGCGCACGTAGCATCATCACAACCGATTCCCTAGTCTTTAGCTAGGATATCGGACTCCGCATCACCTCGCGCTCCGGCGCGACCGGAAGGTGGCCCCACCATGCTCGTGCGTGTCATCACGATCGCACTCTCCCTCAGCCTCGCCGGCCTCGCATTGGCGCAGAGCCTGACCGTCTACTCCGGCCGCGGCGAGGCCCTCGTGCAACCACTCGTTGAACGCTTCACTGCCGAGACCGGCATCGAGGTCAACATCCGCTTCGGCGGCACTGCCGAACTCGCCGTCCTGATCCTCGAAGAGGGTCGGGCCAGCCCAGCCGACCTGTTCTGGGGCCAGGACGCCGGCGCCCTCGGCGCGCTGTCTCTCGCCGGCCGGCTGACGCCCCTCGACGACGCGCTGACCGCGGCGCTGCCCGGCATCTACACCAGCCGCAGCGATCTGTGGGTCGCGACCAGTGGCCGTGCGCGCGTCCTCGCCTACAGCCCCGAACGCACTGCCGACGTGGCCTGGCCCGCCTCGGTCTTCGACCTGACCGACCCCGTCTACCGCGGCCGCGTCGCCTGGGCGCCGACCAACGGCTCGTTCCAGGCCTTCGTGACCGCCATGCGCGTCGTGCATGGCGAGTCGGCCACCGAGGCCTGGCTGCGTGGCATGATCGCGAACGACGTGCAGGCGTACCGCAACAACACCACGATGGTCGAGGCCATCGCCGCAGGCGAAGTCGACTACGCGATCACCAACAACTACTACCTGCTGCGCTTCCTCGCCAACGACCCCAGCTACCCCGTCGCCCAGAGCTTCTTCGAGGACGGCGACATCGGCAACCTGGTGAACGTCGCCGGCGCCGGCATCGTCAACACCAGCGGCAACGTCGAGGCTGCCCGTCAGTTCCTGGCCTTCCTCCTGTCGGCCGAGGCCCAGTCGTACTTCACGATCGAGGTGCACGAGTACCCGGTCGTGCCAGGCATCGAACCCAACACCGCCCTGGTCGGTTTCGACGCGCTGCTCGCCGCCAGCCCGGACGTCGATCTCGACGTGCTCGAGGACCTGGAGGGGACGCTCGAGTTGCTGAGGGAGGTCGGCCTCCTCTGACCCCCATCGCCGTCTGGGCGCGCCGCGCCCGTCGCCTCCCCTGGTTCGTGCTGATCCCGGCGATCGTCGCCGGGATCGGCACGTTGATCCCCATCGTGTACCTGGTGCTGCGCGCATTCGACGCCGACCTCGCCACGGTGCAGCGGCTGGTGCTGCGCGAGCGCACCTGGACGCTGATGGTGAACACCGTCGCACTCACCGCAGGCGTGCTGGTGCTCTCGACGGTGATGGCGGTGCCACTGGCCTGGTTGACGGTCCGCTCCGACCTGCGCTGGAAGCGCCTCATCACCATCCTGGCGGTGGTGCCGCTGGCGATCCCGGGCTACGTGGTGGCCTACGCCCTCATCAGCCTCGGCGGCACGAACGGCTTCCTCACCGCGCTCCTCGGCACGGTGGTGCCCCGGCCCAGCGGCTACTGGGGAGCGGTCGCGGCCCTGACGCTCTACACGTACCCGTACCTGTTCCTCAACGTGCGCGCTGCGCTCCTGGGCCTCGACCCGAGCCTGGAGGAGAGCGCCCGCAGCCTCGGGCACGGCGGGCGGGCCGTGGTCTGGCGCGTGATCCTGCCGCAGATGCGCCCCGCCCTGCTGGCAGGCTGGCTGGTCATCGCGCTGTACGTACTGGGCGACTTCGGCGTGGTGGCGCTGATGCGCTTCGAGGCGTACTCGTACGCCATCTACCTGCAGTACTCGTCGGCCTTCGACCGCACCTACGCCGCCTGGTTGTCGCTCATCCTCCTCGCCTTGACGCTCGCCATCGTCGCCACGGAGGGACGCCTGCTGGGCAAGCGCAAGTACGCCCGCACCGGTAGCGGCGCACAACGCGCGGTGGTGATGACGCGCCTGCGGCGCTGGTCACCGCTTGCGTACGGCTACGTGGCGCTCGTCATGCTGAGCGCCCTCGGCTTGCCGTTCCTGGTGCTGGCCTCGTGGATGGTGCTCGCACCACCGAGCGCAGAGGCCTGGCTGTCGGTGCTCGAGGCCTTCCTGCGCACCGCCTCCGTCGCCGTGCCCGCGGCGATCATCACCGCGTTGGCGGCGATGCCGATCGCCTACCTGGCCGCGCGCGTCCGGATCCCCGGCAGTCAGCTGATCGAGCGCCTGGCCTACCTCGGCTACGCCATCCCGCCCGTGTCGCTGGCGTTGGCGATGGTGTTCTTCTCGCTGCGCTCGGTGCCGTGGCTGTACCAGACCATGGCGATCCTGATCGTGGCGTACGTGATCAGCTTCTTGGCGCTCGCCATCGGTCCGATCCGTTCGGCGCTGATGCAGGTGCCGCCACGACTCGAGGAGGCCGCGCGTTCGCTCGGGCGTCGGCCCTTCGTCGCGTTCTTCCAGACGACCTTCCCGCTGATCCGCAAGCCGGTGGTGGCCGGCACGGCGCTCGTGCTGATGGTGGCGATGAAGGAGCTGCCGCTCACCTTCCTGCTGGCGCCGACGGGCTTCACGACGCTCTCGGTGCGCGTGTTCACCCGCACCTCGGAGGGGATGATGGCCGAGGCGGCGCCGTTCGCGTTGGCGATCGTGCTGTTCTCGAGCCTGTTCGTCGGCTTGTTGGTGAGCTACGAGGGGCGTCGATGACGGCGCCGACGCCCATGACACAAGTCCTACCCGCTCACTCGGAGATGGCCGTTACACTGCGGTCGAGAGCATGAGCGACGTCACCCCCCTCCCCCACCCGTCCGCGACCGTCGTCGAGGTCCGCGGCATCACTCGGCGCTACCCGCGCACCGAACACGCGGCGGTCGACGACCTCGACCTCGACGTCGCGCAGGGCGAGATCCTGTGCCTGCTCGGGCCCTCCGGTTGCGGCAAGACCACGCTCCTGCGGCTGATCGCCGGCTTCGAGATGCCCGACGCCGGGCGCGTGCGCATCGCCGGTACCACCGTCGCCGACGCCGACACGTGGATCGAACCCGAACGCCGCCGGATCGGCTTCGTGTTCCAGGACTACGCGCTCTTCCCACACCTCAACGTGCGGCAGAACGTCGCCTTCGGGCTCCGCCAGGGCAGCAAGGCCGCCCGCCTGAAGCAGGCCGACGCGGTCCTCGACCTGGTCGGCCTGACCATCTTCGCCGACCGCTATCCGCACCAGCTCTCCGGCGGGCAGCAGCAGCGCGTCGCCCTCGCCCGCGCCCTCGCTCCGGCGCCCGCCGTCATCTTGCTCGACGAGCCCTTCAGCAACCTCGACGCCGCGCTGCGCGGCAGCACCCGCGACGAGGTGCGGCAGATCCTGAAGCGCACGGGGACCACCGCCATCCTGGTCACGCACGACCAGGAGGAGGCGATGACGTTCGCCGACCGCCTCGCCGTCATGCGCTCGGGCCGCCTCGAGCAGGTCGGCACGCCCGAAGGGGTGTACGAGCGCCCCGCAACGGCCTTCGTCGCCAGCTTCCTGGGCCGCACGAACCTGGTTCGCGGCGAAGGACAGGGCAGCACGGCGCGAACCCCGCTGGGCAACCTGGCGCTCGCGCGCCCTGCACACGGTCAGGTCCTGCTGTCGGTGCGCCCCGAGGCGCTCGGCTTCAGCACCAACGGCACCGGCACCCCCGTTCGGGTGATGCAGCGTGAGTTCAAGGGCCACGACCTGACCTACACCTGCCAGCTCGCCGACGGCGAGCGGTTGAAGGTCGTCGTGCAGACCGGGCCCGGTTGCCCCGTGTGCGTGGGAGACGTCGTTCCCGTGGTGATCTGCGGGGCGGCGGTACCGCTCGAAGCCAGCACCGCAGCGCGCCCCCGGGCCTGAGCGGCGCCGAGCGCTTCGGCGTCACTCCGCGGAGAACACCCACGCGTCGAAGGTCGTCACGAACTGGCCCCGTACCGGTACGAACAACACGCGAACCGTAAACGGCGCCGTGAGTTCGAGCGGTCGCCACGCACCGTCGAGCAGCCCGAAGCGCAGCGACCAGCGCTCGACGACGGCATCGGGGTCGGGATCGCGCAGCTCGAGCCGCGCCGTGTCGCCCTCCTCGAGCGTCAGTGTGTGGTCGTCGCACGGTAAGCCGAAGTCCTGGACCCCACCGGCTCCACCCCCGGCGCCGCCGTCCGGTCGACGCAGACCACGTCGCTCGAGCACGGTCGTCGTCACACCGTCGTCGTCGCGTTGGACGCGCGAGCGCTCGTAGGCGACCTCCCGTCCCCCCTGCTCGAGCGTCACGGCGACGACGACCTCGCGGGCGGACGCGAGCGAGTCCGGCAGCGCCGCGACCAACGCCTCGCACGTCGGTGGGTCAGGGTTGCCGAACGCGACGGGCGCACACCAGACGAGCGCAGCGAAGGTGATCGAAGCGATCCAGCGAGGCATGCCGGTAGCGTACGCGGCCGACGGCTCCGCCTCCGTTGCCCTCCGATGCTTGCCGATGTGCCGCAGAGGAGGACCGTGGGTATGCCCGCGGGATGTGTCGGTCGGTGCGTCAGAGCGGCGGCGCCCACGCCCCCGCGGGGGCGAGCGCGCTCGGTCCCGCCACGAAGTGCACCTCGCCGGGCGCGAAGAGCCACACCGCCAGCACCACGAGCGCCAGCGCCCACACGTAGTACGCGAACACCCTGAAGCGGGCCC
>REEJ01000060.1 GCA_007695125.1 Trueperaceae bacterium
CGCATCGCCGAGCACGGCGTGCACTGGGTCCACTCGTACGTCAGCGACGACAAGCGCTCGACGTACTGCGTCTACGACGGACCCAGCGCGGAGGCGTTGCGGGCCGCGGCGCGCGACACCGACCTGCCGATCGAGCGCATCACGAAGGTGAGCGTGCTCGATCCGCACTTCCACCACTGAATCCCAGACCGCGGCTCGAGCAACCCGGGCCGCGCCCGCGCCGGCGGCGCGCCCCACCGCGCGCCACCGGCCACCAAGAGGAGGTCGCCATGGCCCATCGCACACGCACACCCCGCTCGCTGATCGCGGTGCTCGCGATCGCGCTCGCCGCCACGCTGGCCGGCACGGCATCCGCCCACCTCGTGATCGCACCCGGGAACCCCCCAGTGCCGAACGGCACGAGCATGAACATGACGATGACGGTCGATCTGGCCGTGGTCGAGCCGACGCTCGACCAGTTGAACGCACTGCGCGAAGCCCTCGCACCGTTCGAGCGCGTCGACGCGGCGCTGGACGCCGGCTTCGAGCGCTTCGGCGACTGCATGAGCGGTCTCCAAGGGGCGCAAGGCATCCACTTCACCCACGGTGAACGCATCGCCGACACGTCGCTCGACGTCCTGCGCCCCGAAGTGCTGATGTACGAGCCGCGCCCCGACGGCAGCCTGCGCCTGATCGGTGCCGAGTACCTCGTGTTCCAGCAGGCCTGGCACGACGCCGGCAACGGCGCCGCACCCAGCCTGCTCGGCCGCGAGTTCACGCTCAACACGACGCTGCTCGACGAACCCTTCTACGCCCTACACGTCTGGGTGTGGCAACACAACCCGCTCGGGTTGTTCGCGAACTGGAACCCGTTGGTGCAGTGCGACGGCGCGAGCGCGCACGGCGGTTGAACGCGACATCACCGTGCCCTCCATGGGCAGATCCACACGGCGGGCGCGAGTCCTGGGGCCACCTCGGGGCTCGCGTTCACACACCGATCACGTCGACGACGCCCTGCAGTCCGGCGAAGTCGTCGACGTTGCGCGTGTAGAGCGGCAGGTCGTGGGCCGCTGCCGTCGCCGCGATCATGAGGTCGATCCGTCGGGGACGTACCGCACGTCCTGCATCGACTACGGCGGCCACCAAGGAGCCGTAACGCCGGGCGGCAGCGGCGTCGAACGGTAGCGGTACCCGGAACACCGCCTCGACGACTTGCACGTGCTCGAGCCGGATCGCACGCTCGTGCGCCGTGGAGGCGAGGTGTGGGCCCTGCGACAACTCCGCCAGCGTCACGGTCGAGATGGTGGACTCGAGCGGCAAGGCGGCCTCGTCGATCGCCCGCAGGTCGACGACCACCGACGTGTCCAGCACGCCGAATCCACGACGCTCAGCCACCGACGCGATCCTCGCCGAACACGGCATCTGCTTCGGCGCGCAGGGACTCGACGTCGATCGCCGGCAGCGAGGCGAACGCAGCCTTCAGGGTCGCGCTGCCAACGAAGCCGCCACGAACGACTGGGCGGAGTTCCGCCACGACCGTGCCGTGACGGGTGATGCGGAACGCCTCGCCCCGCTCGACGGCGTCCATGACGGCGGCGCTCGCGTTGCGAAGCTCGCGCTGGCTGATGTCCTTCACGGACGCATCGTAGCACTGCGTAGCGCACTACGCTACACATCCGCGCTGCCGACGTCACGGCAAGTCGGCCATCTGCCGCGCCGTGTCGGGACCGACCTCGCCGGTCTCGCCGTCGCGCGCGAGGTACATGAGCGACGCCGGGGTGGTGAGGCCCTCCCCCGTCTCCAGCAGCGTCTTGAGCCCCGAGAGGATCATCGGCCAGCCGCCGTAGAGTTGGCCGTTGGCACCGTCTCGCAGCTGGTCGTGGGTGACGGTCAGGCGGCAGGAGTCGGCGACGCGCTCGATCTCCCACGTCACGCGCGACGTCCCCTCGGCGACCACGTCGTCGCCCCACAGCGCTCGGAAGCTCTGCACCAGCCGATGTGGTGGGTCGACCTCGAGGTTCTCGCCCTCGGCGATCGGCATGCCGGGCGACACCGTCTCGGGCCCCGTGGCGGCGGCGTAGCTCGAACCGACCGTCCACTCGGACTCGACGCCCACCCCGAAGGAGAAGCGCCGGCGCAGTTCGGGGTCGGTGATGGCGTGCCAGATCCGCTCCGGCGTCGTCTTGATGTAGATCTCGAACACCTTCTCCATGGTCTCCCCCTCCAGGTCGCGCTTGAGCTCGCTGAGCGCCGACGCCCAGGGCGCGGCGTACTTGCTCACCCAGCGCTCGTAGACGAGGCGGATCGGCACGGGGTTGAGGAAGTGCAGCTTCTCTCGCCCGCGCCGCCTCGTCAGGACCAGGCCGGCCTCCTCGAGCACACGCAGGTGCTTCATCACGCCGAAGCGGCTCATCTCCAGGCCGGACTCGAACTCGCCGAGCGTGCGGCCGTCACGCTCGAAGAGCCGGTCCAACAGGAGGCGCCGGGTCGGGTCGCCGAGGGCCTTGAACACCGTGTCCATGGCACGACTTTATGTGACCTTTTAGTCACGTGTCAAGAAGCGGCGCGCATCGTGAACGCCAGTCGCCGGCTCGCGAGCGGCACCCGCGCGAGGAGCGCGGCCGCCCGGTCCGACGCCCGGCGTCTCGTACACTGCCCCCGTGCAGGACGACGGCTACTTCGACGAGCGGACAGCCGCTCGCTACGACACGTCCTCGGTGGAGCACTTCGCCCCCGAGGTCGTCGAACCGATCGTCGACCGACTCGCCGAGCTCGCCGCCGGTGGGCGCGCCCTCGAGTTCGGGATCGGCACCGGCCGGATCGCGCTGCCGCTCGCGGAGCGCGGCGTGCCGGTCGGCGGGATCGAGCTGTCGACCGCGATGGTCGCGCGCCTCCGGAGCAAGCCCGGCGGCGACGCCATCGCGGTGACGATCGGCGACTTCGCGACCACCAGGGTCGAGGGCACGTTCACCCTCGTCTACCTGGTGTTCAACACGATCATGAACCTGACCACGCAATCGGCGCAGGTCGCCTGCTTCCGCAACGCCGCGGCCCACCTCGAACCCGGCGGCCGCTTCGTCGTCGAGGTCGGCGTCCCCGGCCTGCGGCGCCTGCCACCTGGCGAAAGCGCCCGCGTCTTCCACGTGAGCGCGGAACGGTGGGGGATCGACGAGTACGACGTCGCGAACCAAGGGCTGACGTCGCACCACTTCGAGGTCGTCGACGGACGCCTCGAACGCTTCTCGGTCCCCTTCCGCTACGCGTGGCCCGCCGAGCTCGACCTGATGGCGGAGCTCGCCGGACTGCGGCTGCGCAATCGCTGGGCTAGCTGGCAGCGCGAGCCCTTCACCGCCGAGAGCGAGCAGCACGTGTCGGTGTGGGAGAAGGTCGGGCGTAGGCCCCGGGGGCCGGCGCGGACTTCATAGCGGGCTTCCTTGCCGATACCGGTGTCGAGGTCGACTTCGTGGTCGGCGCACACGCCCGCGAGCGCGCCGACAGGCTCCTCACCTTCGACCCGCAGCGCTACCGCCTAGCGTTCGACGACCTTCGGATCGAGCCGTAGCGCTGGAACGGGCCGTCATCGACGGCCAGCCCGAACGCCACGAAGCAGAAGGCGACCTCGCTCAGCCGTCCCGCCACGAATGCCGTGGCTTCCACCCGAGCCGCTCCGCGATCTTGCGGCAGCTGAACACCGAATCGAACGCGCCGTGGCCCGCGGCGAAGCGTGCACCGGGCCCGTAGAGGCGTTCGATGGCCGCCTGGATCGGTGTGTCCAGGCAGGTGTCGGCGGCCGCGATCAGGAAGACCTCGTGGCCCGAGATGTCGCCCTCGAGCCCCGCACGGAACGCGGTGGCCACGTCCCTCGCGTCGATGTAGCTCCAGAAGTTGGAACCGCCCTCGGGGAAGTTGTCCCGGCGGAACTGCAGTACGTCGTACCCGTCCGGCATGATCACGTTGTTGATGCGCAGGCTGCAGATCGACATGGCCGGGTATTGGCGCACCATCGAGTCCGCGATCTTCTCCCCAAGGTACTTGCTCAGCGCGTAGGCGCTCGGCGAGTCGACGCGGTCCATCTCGTCGAAGGGGAACTGCGCCGGCAGCTCGTCGGTGGTCAACCACCCCGTCGCCATCTCGCTGCTCGCGTACACCAGCCGCGACACGCCGACGTCGCCGGCGGCCTGCATCACGTTGTTGGTGCTGATCACGTTGTTGTCGAAGGTCTGATGCCGCGGGAACCCCGTCGGCGACGGGTTCGCCGCCAGGTGACACACGCCCTCCGGCCGGAACTGCGAGAGCACGTCGTACACCTCGCCCGCGTCGGTCAGGTCCAACTGCACGAACGCGCCCGGCAGGTCCGCGGGCGGCCGCGCCATGTCCAGGTTGATCACCTCATGGCCAGCCGAGGCCAGCTCCAGCACCGTGAAACTACCGGCGCGACCACTTCCACCCGTGACGACGACGCGCATGATCGAACCTCCATCTCACTCCGTGCTTCGCGGCTGCGGCGCAGGGCACGCCCACACCGCGGCCGGCCCACGGAACGTCCGTTCCAAGCATAGGACGACGCCGCCGGGACCCGGTGGCTGCCACGGCCGACCTCCCTCCCGTCGATCTGGAAGGGCAGTTCGTCAGGCCGCTGCGGTTGCCGTCCTCAGGACTTCACCGCCCCGGCGGTCAGCCCCTGCACGAAGAAGCGTTGCAGCATGGTGAACGCCAAGATGATGGGAACGGACGTCAGGATCGACGCCGCCATGGCGCCGCCCCAATCGTTCTGGAACTCGCCGAGGTAGGTGAAGAGCAGGCCGGGACCGATCGTGCGCATGCTGTCGGACGTCACCAGCGTGAGCGAGAAGAGCAGGTCGTTCCAGCCCCAGATGAAGCCGTACAGCGCCA
>REEJ01000276.1 GCA_007695125.1 Trueperaceae bacterium
GGTTGGCCGGATCGATGGTCGCCTAGCGGCGCGCTACCAGCTCGAGCGTGATTCCGTAACGTTGTCGCTCGGCGGCGCCTACGATCTGGGCCAGCGCTCGCTGGGCCTCAGCACCGCCCTCGCCTGGAGCGACGCGCCCTGGCGCCTCGACGTCTCGGCCGGCGCCACTTACCGAGGCGACCAGGCGGCACCGTGGAGCGCCAGCGTCACGCTGTCGACACGCTACGCCTTCCACGTCGCGGTCCCCGACGCCGTCGTCTCGCTCGCGGGCGGGCGCGACGTGGGCACGATCGCCGGCCGCGTGCTCGCGGATGATGCGTCACTCGAGGGGATCGAACTCACCGTCGGCCGCTACCGCGTTCGCACCGAAGAGGATGGCTCGTTCGTGCTGACCGTCCCGCCGGGGCGCTACGAGTTGAGCGTCGACCTCGTCACGCTGCCGCTGGCGTACCAGCTGGAGGACGGCGGGCGCGCGACGCTCGAGGTGCGGCGCGGGGAGACGACCGAGCACGTCGTCAGCGCCGTGCGCACCACCGTCCTGCGCGGTCGCGTGCTCGCGGACCGAGATGGTGACGCGGCCACCACTGCGGCCACCGCTGCGCCCGCCGTCGGTGTCAGGGCGCGCCTGGTCGTCACCGACGCGCAAGGGTTGCGTAGGACCGTGGTGACGGACGACGACGGCGCGTTCGAGGTCAGGGGCCTACTGGCAGGCGCGACGCGGGTCGTACTCGTCGATGTGCCCGCCGGGGCGACCGTGACCGACGGCGACGTTCGAGAAGTGCAGCTCGAGGTTGGCGTCCCGGGCGACGTGACGTTCGCGGTGCGCCCGGCGGTGGTCGCCGTGCGGGCGTTCACCTCGCAAGCAGTTCGGATCCGCTCCGTGGCGCTCGAGGTGGACCGCGCCCCGCCGGGGACAGCGCCGCTGGTGCGCGTGGACGTTCAGGGCGAAGCCGATGCGGTGCGCCTGGTCACGGCCGACGGCGCCGACGTCGCGCTCGAGCCGCACGGCGACGGCTGGCGCGGACGCCTGCCCGTCCCGGTCGGACACGCCGGCGGCCTGTTGACGTTCACCGTCGTGGCGCGTGCGGGGGAGAGCGAGGTCACACGGTCGGCCCAGCTGATCGTCGATGTCGGCGCCCCCGCCCTCCACGTCTCCAGCGACGCCCCGGTGCGGCCCGGTGGTGTCCTGACGGTGCGTGTGCACACGTACTTCGAAGCCTCGGCAGTGCGTCTCGGCCAGCCGTTCGGCGACGACCTGCGGCTCGCCCACGCCGAGCCGGGCCGTTGGAGCGGCACGGTCGACGTCCCTGCCGGTACGTCCGACGCCGTGTACGAGCTCGAGGTGCGTGTCGAGCGCGTCGATGGCACGGTCGTGGTGGAACCGGTGCGCTTTCGCGTGCTGGCGCCCTGAGCGCTCGACCTCGCCCGCGCGAACCGAGCGGGCCCCTTCAGGGGTTACGGATGGCGTGCAGGCGCACGGTGAACGCGTAGGTTCCGGGCGGCTCGTCGCCGCGCACGTGCAGCGCGTAGTCCGCCCCCTCGAACAGCGTCACGACGCCATTCGTCGGACCGTCGCTCGAGAACGTGCGCCCGGCGGCCGGCGCGCCCAGCAACAGCAGACGCTCGCCCACGTCGACGCCGGCGGGGGCGATCACGTCCTCGATCAGCAGCGTCACCGTGTAGCCGTTCGGGTGGTTGGTGCTGATCTCGGCCCACGCGAGGTCGCTGGCGGTGACGGCGAGCGGAACCCCGGTCGTGATGGCGGCGAGGTACGTGAGCGGGTCGGCGCCGTAGTCGAACGCGATGCCGAAGGCCGTCGCCGCCTCCGTGGCGCCGACGAGACGCACCCGGAGGTACGTGGGGAGCGACGCGAAGACGTCGTGCATGGCGGCGCTGCCGGTCTCACGGACCCGGTGCGTCAGGCGCGTCGCGAGGTCGCCAGCGGCCTCGTCACCGGTGAGCGCGAGACGAAGCGCCACGGTGACCAGCACGCGGTTCTCGCGCGGCACCGAGGCTTGTGTGAACACCAGCGTCGGGAGCGGGGCTTCGCTCAGCGACAGCCACTCGGACTCCAGCAGCACGCGGGTACCGTCGAGGCTGGACACGACGTACCGCGCCTCGAGCTGCAGCACGCTCGCCGGCTCCCAACCGGCGTGCAAGGCGTCGATCGTATAGGCGCGGTTGGGGTTCTGGCGGAAGACGGTGAAGGTGATGTTGGCGTCGGGGTCAGGGTAGGCGTACGTGCAGCCGGGGCAGTCGGCGGCGGCTGCGAGGTCGTCGTCGTTGACGACGAACACGATGGGCCCTGATGAGACGTCGTCGATGCGTCCGTCCTGCGCCACTGCGACGGCGCACAGGCCGAGGGCCGTGAGCGCTGCGAGCGCGCGGACGAGCGCCGTCACGGCACGTCGAACGGCAGCTCACCTGCCAGGACTCCGCCGCGACTGTCTTCGAGCAGCGCCAATGCGACGTAGAAGCCGTCCTCGACGTCGTCGGGCAGCGTGAAGGTCAGCTCACGCTCGCTCTCGCGCAGCACGGCGCTCGTCCGGACCGGGATGCGATGCCGAACCTCGCCGCCCTCGTCGCGGAGCTCGATCGCCCCGCTGACGCGCATCAGGGTGTTGCCGGTGTTGACGACAACGGCCGTGAGCGTGCCCGGGCCCGAGCGGTACAGGTCGACCAGCTCGGCGCCGTCGACCTCGGTACCGGCCGCGGTGACGTAGACGGTGAACGCGACGCGCGACGTCGTGATCACGCCGACGCCCGCGCTCTCGGACGGAGGTGGCACCACCGTGAAGAACACCATGGCGTGGTACGTCCCGCTGGCGTCCTCGGGGATCGCAACGTCGAGACGGACCTCGCGGCCGCCGTTGGGCGCGAGCTCGAAGTCGCCGGCGTCGACGTCGATCCACGGAGCGCTCGAGGTGGCGAGCGTCCCGCCTGGGAAGAAGGTGAGGTCACCCCCCATGCTCATGGTCCAGTCGCCGACCTCCGTGGCGACCTGCTGGGATGCGTTGCTCATCGTCAAGACGGTGACGGTGGTCGTCACGCGTTCGCCGGGGGCGCCGGTGAGCTCGACGCGCGGTGGCGACAGACCGATGTCGGCGGCCACGCCGAACGACAGGTAAGCGATGAGTGCGAGTGACAACAGAGTGCGGCGCATGATGCGCAGCATACGCTCAGGGGAGCGCGGTGGCGTACGTCACCACCGTGGTGTAGCTGCCGGGCGTCTCGTCGCCTTGGACGTCGAGGACGTAGTCCAGACCGTTGAATCCCAGGCTCCGCCACCCGGACGTGCTGCCGATGCCGCGCGCGATCTCGGCCGGGGTGGTCGCGAGCGCCCAGGCGCCGGCGAAGGAGGGCGCGTTGCCGGGTCCGACGACCGCATCGGGTTGGAGGTTCGAGACCGCACCGGCGACCACGCGGATGCTCGCGAGCGTCAAGCCGTGCGGACCGGGCCCGGCGGGCGTCGTGAGGGGCGTCGCGTAGACCCAGACGTTCCAGTTGCCGTTCGCGGTGATGTTGAGCTCGACGTCGTCGAAGCGGTTCACGTGCGTCGGGGGCAGCGCCGCGCCGCCGGCGAGCGCGCTCAGGTACGCCTGGGGCTCGGCCTGGAAGTCGAACACGACGGCGCGCGCGCCGGTGCCGGCGCCGACGATGCGGATCCCGAGGTACGCCGGGACCTCGATCGTCAGCCCGTGGCTCGCGCTCGGCTGCCCGAAGGCAACGCTCGCGAGGACCGCGATCGCGACGAGCAGCGCACGTGTGATGTGGGCGTGTGACACGGGGCTTCCTCGAGCCGCTGCGGCGGCCTGCTGAGCGACGATGGGTGGGTAATGGCGCTGTCTCGCTGTGGGTACGCCGGGGAGCCACCTCCTGTGGGGTGGTTCCCCGGCGCGTCGTGCGTGGGTCGAGGCTGTCCGTTACTCGACCGCGGCGATCGTGTAGGTGACCTGGATGACTGAGTCACCGGGATCTTCGGAGCCGTCGAGGTAGACCTCGTAGTTCGCAGCCGAGAAGCCGAGGCTCTGCCATCCCTGCGTGGAGGTGCCACCGAAGATGCTCTCCGACTCGGCCAGTGTCCAGCTCTCCGACGCCGTGGTGATTGAAGAGTCCAGTTCACCACTACCGCGCTCGACTCGCACACGGTCGAGGGGGAAGACTACGGCTCCGTCGTTCTCCGCGGAGACGGTGACACTCCAGTTGACCTGCGAGAAGACGATGACGTCGCCAAAGGCGGGTGTGTCGTCGGTAGAGCCTCTCCACGCGTCATCAAGGTTCACGATTGCACCGACGTGGTCGAGGTAGGCGACGACCGCTTCTTCAGTGTCAGTGAAGATGAAGTTTACGGCTGGCGCCTCGAAGCGGTTGTTGTCGTTCCCGTCCGTGATCCGCAGGAAGAGCACGTTGGGGATCCTGATGTCGACGTCGTGACTGGCGCTTTCCTGGTTCGCGAACCCCGCCCCGAGCGCGAGCACGAGACCGGTGATGAGTGCGGTGACGAGGAGTTGCTTCTTCATGATTCCTCCCTAGGGGAATGCTCCGGCCGGTTGCGCTACTCGCTCCCTCTCACCCAAGCGCCCAAGTACGGGTAGGAGATCATCGCGTCCGCTCGAAGCCTGGCTCCTCGGTTTTAGGTCCTCGCTCGGACCCTGGAGCCTGTTTCTTGCTGATCCGAGTGTGACGGATGCACACGCACGGGGTTCTTACAGAACTTCACGTGTGGCACGTGCATTCTTCACAATGGTCGACGCGCGCGAGTGGTGTGAGGAATGCCGCAGCTGCAGCGGCGAACGAGCGGCGTCAGTGGTGCGTTCGCACCGCCCAGCGCCGCTGGCCCGCCC
>REEJ01000203.1 GCA_007695125.1 Trueperaceae bacterium
TCGCTGGGCAGGTCGCGGATGAAGCCGACGGTGTCGGTGAACAGCACGGTCGCGCCCCACTCGCCGCGCTCCGGCAGCCAGCCCTCGCGCGTGGTCGGCCGCAACGTCGCGAAGAGCGCGTCCTTGGCCAACACGCTCGACTTGGCCAGGGCGTTGAACAGCGTGGACTTGCCGGCGTTGGTGTAACCCACCAGCGCCACCACCGGCGTGGGCCCGTGCGTGCGCCCCTTGCGACCCTCGCTGCGGCGACGGCTGATGGTGTCGACGTCGCGCTCGAGGGCGGCCAGCCGCTCGCGGATGCGGCGGCGGTCGACCTCGAGCTTCGTCTCGCCCGGACCGCGCGTGCCGATGCCACCGCCGAGGCGCGACATGGCAGCGCCTCGCCCTGACAGGCGCGGCAGTTGGTACTGCAGTTGGGCCAACTCCACCTGGACCTGCGCCTCGCGGCCACGCGCGTTCTGCGCGAAGATGTCGAGGATCACCTGGGTGCGGTCGAGCACCTTCAGCTTCGTCGCCTTCTCGATCTCCCGCGACTGCGCCGGCGAGAGCTCGCGATCGAACACCAGCAGGTCGGCGTTCTCGTGGTACGCCGCCGAGACGACCTCCTCGAGCTTGCCGCGCCCCACCAGCGTGCGTGCATCGGGCGACGAGCGCGACTGCAGGACCTCGAACGCCACCACGCCGCCCGCGCTGCGCAGCAACTCGGCCAACTCGTCGAGGCGGGATTGGGACTCGAGCGGGCCCTCGCCGGTGTCGAGTCCCACCAAGACGGCGCGTTCCTCGCTACCGCGGCGCACGTCGCGGGCTCGGTACGCCCGCGCCAGCTCTTCCTCCAAGGCCGACACGCGCTCCAGCACGTCTTCGCGTTCGAGCATCGCGAACTCCGTGGGCGCGTCGATGAGCCAATCCTCCTCGTCCGACGTCGGCGGCGCGACCGTCGCGACGTGGGCGAGGCCCAGTTCGGGTGCACCATGCGAACCGGCGCGCACGTCGACGGCGACCATCAGGTCGAGGCGGTTCAGGAACAGGCTGGTGAGGTCGGCGCGCGACAGCCCACCCTCTTTGAGGTGCACGTGGACCAGGCGCAGTCCGGCGAGGCGCGCCTCGGCCTCGCCCACCGCGGGCGGCAGCGGGCAGTGCTCCGCGTCGCCGGCGGCGACCGTGATCACGCGCCCGCGTCGGTCGATCAACACCGTGACCGGGCGACCGAGGTCGAGCGCGAGCTCGGCCATCGAGCGCGCGAGTTCGCGCGAGACGGCGTGCTCCGGCGCCACGCGGCGCCGATACAGGTTGGAGAGGCGTTTGATCTGGGCGGGCTTGCAGCCGGCGAGCTGACCGTGGACCTTCTCGATGGGGCGGCTCCTCTCAGACGCCCGCGCGCCACTTCGGGGGGCGCGGACGCCGTCACCGACGTCAGGCTAGCACGCGCACTCGCGTGGTAGCGTCGCCTCGTGCCGGCCCGTCGAGCTCCCGTGTTCCTGGCGCTGCTCGTGCTCGCGTGGTTCGCGTCGAGCGCCGTCGGCGCGGCCCAGGGCGAGGCGCTCGAGGCACGGCTGCAGGGACCGTTCCGCTTCGTCGAGGCGAGCGGTGTGGCGCGAGCGCTCGGGGCGCCGCTGGTGAGCGGACCCGAGGGGTTGACGCTGCGCGCCGCCGGCGGCGTCTTGACGGTGTTCGCCGGTGCGCCCGACGCGATCTGGCAGCCGCGCGGGGCAGCGGCACCGATCGAGGTGGCCTCCTTCTCACCGCCGCTGCTCGTCGATGACGCCTGGTACCTGCCCGAGGACCTCCTGCAAGTGCTCGGCATCGCGCTCCTCGGCGACGAGGCGCTGCTGCCGGACGGACGCCGCCGCGCGCTCACCTTCCCGCCACCGCCACCCGCGGCCACGGCTGCGGCCGCCGAAGTGCTCGAGCTCGCCCCGGCCGTGCCCGCACTGCGCCTCTACGCCGCCTCGCCCGCCGGCGCGCACGCCGTCAGCCTCCTCGCCGTCGACCTCGGCATGCTGGCGCTGGCGTTCCCGGACCAGCAGGAGGCCCTCGACGCGAGTCTGCGCGATCACCTGGGCACGAAGGCGCTCTACCTCGCGGTCACCAGCCTCGGACCGTCGGCCTGGGATCCTGCGCTGTTCGTGCTGCAAGACGGCTTCGAGGTGCTGCTCTCCGAACCGTTCGACGTCCAGGTGCTCGCCGGCGACCCTGGCGACGTCCGTCCGGGTGCGCCCGTGGCGGCCGTGGCCTTCCTCCCGGCGGGGTTCGACCTCAGGCGCCCCATCACGATCCGCTGGGCGGGCGCGAGCGGCACCCTGACGCTGCGGCGTTGATGGCGCCGCGGGGTGTACCGTGGACGTGAGCGTCGATCGCAGCGCGGCCGTAGGGCCTGCGTGAGTGGAGGGAGCACCATGCCCGTCGTGATCCTGAGCAGCGCACGAACCCCGATCGGGGCCTTCCAGGGCGCCCTCGCCCCGCTGAAGGCCTCGCAGCTCGGCGCCGTCGCCATCGCCGGCGCGCTCGAGCGCGCCGGGGTGGCCCCGGAGGCCGTCGACCTCGTGGAGTTCGGCAACGTCTTGTCGGCCGGCATGGGGCAGGCACCTGCGCGGCAGGCCGCCCGCTTCGCCGGTCTGGGCGACGCCGTGCCGGCCGTGACCCTCAACAAGATGTGCGGCAGTGGACTCGAGGCGCTGATCCAGGGCGCGCGGGCGATCCTCGTCGGTGACGCGAGCGTCGCCGTCGTCGGTGGCATGGAGTCGATGACCAACGCCCCCTACGTGGTGCCCGGCGCGCGCGGTGGCTTGCGCCTCGGTCATGCCCAGGCGCTCGACAGCATCCTCGTCGACGGCCTGCTCGACGCCTACGACGGGAGCCACATGGGCGTCTGCGCGGAGCGCTGCGCGCGCGAGTACGCCTTCAGCCGCGAGGACCAAGACGCCTACGCCGTGCGTTCGTACCAGCGCGCCCAGGCGGCGACCGCCGACGGCAGCTTCGCCGACGAGATCGTCTCCGTCGACGTGCCGGGCCGGCGCGGCGCCGTGACCACCGTGTCGATCGACGAGGGGCCGAGCGTGGTCGACTTCGACAAGCTCACGAAGCTGCGCCCGGCCTTCGAGCCGGATGGGACCGTCACCGCCGCCAACGCGAGCACCATCAACGACGGCGCCGCCGCGCTGGTGTTGGCCGACGAGGCCGCCGCCCGCAGCGACGGTCGCTCCATCGCGGCGCGGCTGGTGGGTTGGAGCGTCCATGCGCAGGCGCCGGGCGACTTCACGACGGCGCCCATCGGCGCGATGCGAGCGCTCTTCGAGCGCACCGGTTGGGGACCGGGCGACGTGGACGCCTTCGAGATCAACGAGGCCTTCGCGGTGGTGCCGATGGCGGCCATGGCTGCGTTCGAGCTCCCAGCCGATCGTGTCAACGTCTTCGGCGGCGCCGTCGCGCTCGGGCACCCCATCGGTGCGTCGGGTGCGCGCATCGTGGTGACCCTGCTCAACGTGTTGCGTCGCCGCGGCGGCCGTCGTGGGGTGGCGAGCATCTGCATCGGCGGTGGCGAGGCGCTGGCGCTGGCGGTGGAGCTGGTCTGAGCGCCGCTCCGGCCGGCGTGGACGGTTGACGGGTCAGTCGCGACCACCGTCGGTGTCGCGCGTCGGCATGCGGCCGCGCTGCACGGCCTCGGCGATCACGGCCGGCAAGCCCCACGCCACGATGTCGAACGCTACGGCGGCGACGTCGTACTCGACCTTGTCCATCCGCACGTCGACGCCGTCACCGTCGATCCGCACCAGCGCGTAATCGGCCCCAGGCTCGCCGTTGAGCGACAAGCCGACCGAGCCTGGGTTGATCACCCAGCCGGCGCTGGCGACCTTGCGGAAGTACGGCACGTGCGAGCCGCCACAACTCAAGATCGTGCAACGGTGCCGTTGCAACATGCGCGTCAGGCTGATCGGGTCCTGCTGCAGGTTGAGGCGGTCGGCGGGATCTTCCGCCGAGCCGTGGAACCAGCGCAGCCGTCCGGCAGGGGTGTCGAGGCGGCGCTGGACCGGCAGGCTGCGCAACCACGTCACGTGGTCGGCGTCGATGACCGTGCGCGTCCACTCGATCGTCTCGTCGGCGACGCCGGCGCGCTTGGCGCGCGTGGCGAAGCCGTAGGCGATCCGTTCGTCTGCCTCGCCGAGCGTGCACAGGATGTTCGACGAGCGGATCAACTCGATCGTCTCGTTCGGCGCGGGGCCGTACCCGACGAGGTCGCCGAGGCACACGATGGTGGTCGCTCCGGCGCGTTTGAGCGCCGCCAGGGCGGCCTCGAGCGCCAACACGTTGGCGTGCACGTCAGAGATCAGCCCGATCAGCATCGCGTCAGTCTAGCAGCCGCGCCTCGGCGTCGCCGAGCCACGCCAGGACGGCTTCGATCGTCTCGTCGGCGCACTCCTCGTGCGCGACGTGGCCGCACGCGTCGATCCCCACGAAGCGGGCGTCGGCGAGCTCGCGTGCCAGCCGCTCGCTCTGCTCGGGAGGCACGATGACGTCGGCGTTCCCCGTCAGCACCAGCGTCGGCACGCGCAGCTGTGGCAGCAGCGGGGCCAGGTCGGGCTCGCGGCTCGCCTTGACGAGCTCCCACAGCGCGCTGTCCCAGCCTTCGACCCCCAGCGCGCGGCGATAGGCGGCCTCGTCGATCGGGTCGAGCGCGTCGGGGTCGAAGTAGGCGGCGCGCAGGAAATCGTCGCCAGGGGTGCCCGCGAACTGCCGCATGATGAGCGGTCCGAGCCTGTTCAGCTGCGGCGTCGACAGGAGCGGTCGCGTCCAGGCCGGTGCGCCGCCGCCGGCGTACACCGACGGGCTGACCAACACGAGCCCGGCCACCCGTTCCGGGTGCTCGAGGGCGACCTGCAGCGCCAACGAGCCACCCGCCGAGTGCCCCACGAGCACGGCGCGCTCGAGCCCGTAGGCGTCCATCAGGCCGAGCGTGAGCGCGACCTGTGCCGCCGGGCCGTACGGGCTCGGCCCTCGGCCCCACGATCCGGCCTCGGGGCGCTCTGTCAGCCCGAAGGCGGGGCGGTCGAACGCAAGTGCGACGCCGAGCCCCACGTCGTGCGTCGCGAGCGCCTCGCCCAGGTGCCGCCAGGTGCGCGTCTGGCTGCCGAAGCCGTGCAGCATCACCACCCCGACGGCGTCGCCCGCTGCGGCGTCGGCGTCGCCTGGCGCGAGGCGGGGGGGCCACGTCTCGACGTGCACGCTGAGACCTGCGACCTCGACGAACAGCGACTCCGGACCCGCCAGCGCCGCGGGGCTGGTGACGTCGCGCAGCGCCGGGATCGGCACCAGGAACGGCCCGACGAGCGGGACGGCGAGCAAGAAGGCGAGCAGCCAGAGCGAGACCTTGATACGAAACGGCACGGCGTCCATTGAACCATGCGAGCGGGCGCCGTTCCGGCCACTGGTAGGCTCTGCGCATGCCTCAGCTCCGGCCCGTCAGCACCTTCTCGATCGTCGCCCGCGACCCCGCCAACGGTGACCTCGGTGTCGCCACCGCGTCGAAGTTCCTGGCCGTCGGCGCGGTCGTGCCGTACGCCGTCGCCGACATCGGCGCCGTCGCGACGCAGTCCTACGCCAACACCGGCATCGGTCC
Organism: Trueperaceae bacterium; assembly: GCA_007695125.1. Classification (GTDB taxonomy): domain Bacteria; phylum Deinococcota; class Deinococci; order Deinococcales; family Trueperaceae; genus CSSed10-48. The sequence goes on from REEJ01000203.1 coordinate 5,615, forward strand.
GCGCGTCGTGCGCGCGCTGCGCGCCGGCGTTCCGCTCGACCTGATCGACGCCGCCCTCCAGGCCACCGACGACCAGATCGCGCTGCGGCAGTACGGGCTCGTCGACGCCGTCGGGCGCAGCGTCAGCTTCACCGGCGACGGCTGCCATCCCTGGGCCGGCGGTGTGACCGGCGACGGGTACGCCGCCCAGGGCAACCTGCTCACCGGGCCCGAGGTGATCGAGGCGCTGGCCGACGGTTTCGAGGGCACGCACGGTCCGCTCGCCGAGCGGCTCATGGCGGCGCTGGCGGCAGGCGATCGGGCCGGCGGCGACGCGCGCGGCCGGCAGTCGGCGGCGCTGCTCGTGGTTCGTGCCGAGGGTGGCTACGGCGGCCTGAACGACCGCTACGTCGACCTGCGGGTCGACGACGACCCCGATCCCGTGCCCCGGCTGCGCGGGTTGCTCTCGTTGCAGCGGCTGTACTTCGAGAAGCCGAGCGACGACGACCTGCTCGCCCTCGAGGGGGAGGTCGCGGAGCGCATGCTGCGCGTGCTCCGGTCCGCCGGTTTCGAGGTGGGGGCGGGCTGGGACGAGGCGGCCGAGCGCTCGCTGCGCGCCCTCGCCGGCGTCGAGAACCTCGAGGAGCGCATGACCGAGTCGGGCCGTGTGGACCGCGCGGTGCTCGAGCACCTCGAACGCCTGCACGGTGGCACCGTGGTGCCGCGCGAGTCGTAGGGCGCGCCGCACGGCCCACGGCCGCTGGCACACCGCCGAACGCGCGTCAGCTGCCGCGGTAGTCGGGATCGCGCTTCTCGAAGAAGCTGGCGATGCCCTCCTTGGCGTCGTCGGTCGTGACCGCCAGGCCGAACAGGTCGGCCTCGATCTCGAGCCCTTGCGGCAGCGTGACGTCGACGCCACGCATGAGCGCCTCCTTGGCCAACCCGAGCGCCACCGGTGCGTTGCGCGCGCACTGCTGCGCGAGCGCCAGCGCGGCCTCGGCGGCGTCGTCCGCCACGCGGCTCACCAGCCCGAGCGCGAGCGCCTCGTCCGCGGCGACCATGCGCCCGGTGAGCACCAGGTCGGTCGCCCGGGCCAGCCCGATCAGGCGCTGCAGCCGCTGCGTTCCGCCGTAGCCCGGGATCAAGCCGCGGGTGACCTCCGGCAGTCCGAGCTTGGCGCCGGCGGCGGCGACCCGGAGGTCGCATGCGAGCGCCAGCTCGAGGCCGCCGCCCAACGCGAAGCCGTTGATCGCGGCCACGGTCGGGATGGGCAGCGCCGCGAGCGTGTTCATCACGTCTTGGCCGGTCAGCGCCGCCTCGCGGCCGGCGAAGCCGTCGCGCACGTCGGCGAACGCCTGGAGGTCGGCGCCCGCGACGAACGCGCGCCCCGCCCCGGTGATCACGAGGGCGCGCACGTCCGCGTCGCCCTCGATCAGGTCGAACGCCGTCGCGAGTTCCAGCAAGAGCTCGGCGTTCAGGGCGTTCAGCGCGTCTTCGCGTTCGATCGTGACGATGGCGACGTGGCCGTCGACCGCGATGGAGAGGTGTTCGAACTCGATGCCTTCGGCCTGATCGGCGTCGTCGATGTGCTCGCTCATGGAGACTCCTTCTGCGTGCGGCCGCGTTGAGCGGCCGCCGGCCGCCTCAGCGGCCGCCGCGGGTGTGGGGGATGGGTTGCGGGGGGAACCATAGCCGGGCTTGCGGCCCAGCTTGGCCGCGCGCCCCAAGCGGCGGGGCAGCGGTGCCGGCCGGAAGCGGCCGTCGCCCGTCTCGCGGTGCAGCGACTCGATCGCAGCGAGCGTGACGTCGAGGCCGATGAGGTCGGCGAGGGCGAGCGGACCGAGCGGCACCTTGGCGCCGAGCGTCATCGCCGCGTCGATGTCGGCGGCCTCCGCGACACCCTCGGCGAGGGCGTGCACGGCGTCGTTCACGTAGGGGATCAGGAGGCGGTTGACGATGAAGCCGGGCGTGTCGCGGCACACGATGGGCGTCTTGCCGAGACCCATGGCGAAGTCGACGGCGCGCCCGGTGGTGGCGTCGCTCGTGCGCTCGCCCCGCACCACCTCCACCAAGGGCAGCACTGGCACCGGGTTGAAGAAGTGCAGTCCGCAGGTGCGCTCGGCGTGCCCGCCGAAGCCGGCGATCTCGGTCACCGACAGGCTGCTCGTGTTCGTGGCCAGCAACGCCCCGGGCGCGGCATGCGCGCCGATCTCGCCCCACAGCGCCCGCTTCACGTCGAGGTCCTCGGTGACGGCCTCGATCACGACGTCGGCCGCCACCACCGCAGCGCTGCGGTCGCTGCTGGTGCGGACAGCGGCCTGCACGCGCTCCGCGCCGGCATCGTCGAGGCTTCCCTTGCGCACCAGGCGTGCCAGGCTCGACGCGATCGCCGCCCGCCCGCGCTCCAGGGCCGCCTCGTCGGCGTCGACGAGCGTGACGGCGTGGCCCGCTGCGGCGCAGGCCTGGGCGATGCCCGCCCCCATGGTGCCGGCGCCGAGCACGGTCACCGCCTGCGGTGTACCGGTGTCGCTCACTGGTGTACCTCCTGCGAGGCAAGCGCCAGGCCGGCCTCGAGCGTCATGTGCGTCATGGCCTGCACGCCGGCGTCGAGCACGGCCTGGGGCACGAACTCGGGGTCGCCGATGTCGTTGCTGGCGACGAGCGCACAACCGGCTCGAACGCCGCGCAGCGCGGCGATCAGGAAGAGGGCGCTGGCCTCCATCTCGATCGCCAGCACGCCGCGCGCGCGCAGTTCGGGCACGTCGTCGGCCGCGGTCGCGTAGAAGGCGTCCTCGGTCTGGATCAGCCCGACGTGAGGCGGCGTCCCGGCCGCGCGTCCGGCGTCTTCGAGGGCGCGCACGATGGCGTGGTCGGCGACGGGCGCGTACGCCGCACCGCGCAGGTACTGGCGCGTGGTGCCGTCGTTCGCGACGCTCCCCGTGGCGACGATCAACTCGCCCGGCCGGACCCGGTCGCTGATGATGCCCGCTGTGCCGACGCGCACGAGCGTGGTGGCGCCGAGCCGGATCAGCTCCTCGGTCACGATCGCGAGGCTCGGGCACCCCATGCCGGTGGCCTGCACGCTGACGCGCAGCCCACGGTAGGTCCCGGTGTAGCCGAGCAGCTGGCGGTGGTCGTTGTAGCGAACGACGTCGTCGAGGAAGGCGTCGGCGATGCGGGAGGCTCGGTTCGGGTCGCCCGGGAGGAGGACGAACTCGGCCACGGCCCCCTCGGGTGCGCGCACGTGGAGCTGGGTCACGTGCGCACGATAGCAGGGCGAGCGTCGGCGGCGCCGAGGGGCACCGGTGGTAGACTCCTGGCGATGCGCAGCCTGGAGGACATCCTGGATCGACTGCTCGCTCAGGCCGACGGTGGCGTGGCCGCCGCGCTCGGTGGCATGGACGGCCTGCTCGTCGAGCAGCGACCCGCCGCCGGTCCGGACCTGACGACCGTCGTGGCGGAGCTCACCGGGGCACTGGCCGACCTTCGCCGGGCGGTCACCGATGCGCTCGAGGGGGGTCCAGTGACGGCCTTGGACGTGCGCAGCGAACACGTACGGGCGCTCGTGCGCCACGTGACGAGCGAGCACTACCTCGTCCTCACGCTGCACCCTGCGGCGGACGTCGCCCTGGCGGAGCGCGCGTTGGGCGAGGCGACCGCGGCGGTCAGGGAGCTGCTCGAATGAGCGACCTGCAGCGTGTGATGGACGACGTGCTGACCGTCAAGGGCGTCTTGGCCGTGGCGGTCGTCGACGTCGGCGGCGAGGTGCTCGCCGCGGCCGAGCGCGAGGCGCCCGGTTTCGCCAACGCGGGCGGCCTGGTGGCCTCCGCGCTCTCCGCGAGCCGCGTGTTGGGCGGCTTCCTCGGTGGCGGCATGGAGCAGACCGTGATCGAGTACCGCGGCGGACCGGTGGTCTTGTCGCCCGTGCCGCGCTCGCCCGGGGCCACCGATCCGGGCGACGTGCAGATGGTGTTGACGCTCCGACTGTCGTCGCTGGCCGACGTGGGGCGCGTACGCTTCCAGCTGCCGCGGCTGCTCGCGCAGGTCGCTGCCGCGGGCCGGCAGGGCGCCTGAACCGGCGCGCCCGCGCGACCGATCGAACCCGTACGGGGCGCGCAGAGCGCGCCCGGCGGCCGTGAGCCGCCGAAGGAGCCGAACCCCATGCCCGACGACGACCACACGCCGCCCGCGCGGCCGGATCCACGCCAGGTCAAGCTCGAGATCGACGCCGACACCGCCAAGGGGCGCTTCGCCAATGCCGCTGTGGTGACGCACACCGACGACGCCTTCTTCCTCGACTTCGCCCTGGCGTACCCGCGCCAGCCGGTGCGCGTCTTGAGCCGCGTCATCACCAGCCCGCAGCACGCGAAGGCCCTCCTGCGCACGTTGGCCGACAACGTCGCGCGCTACGAGCAGCGCGTCGGCCCGATCCCGGAGCGGCCCCTCCCGACCCCGCACGACCCCGACGCCAGCAACTGAGGCGCCCGGACCCGCCCGCGACGAGCACCGTGGAGCGCCTGCTGGCGGGTCGCGCCGCGCCGCGGAGCAGCCTATGTGAGGGGGCCGTGAGGTTTTCGTGTGTGCCGCGCGACCAGGTGTGGGCGCGGCGCGAGGTCTCATTGAGCGGATGCACCAAGGCGCGGTCGCTGTCTACTTCGATTACCTATGCCCGTACGCGTGGCGTGGCGCCGAGGTGGTCGACATGGTGGGCGAGGAACTCGGATTGCGCTTCGATTGGCGCCACTTCTCCCTGTACCAGGCGAACCATCGGGGCGCACCGTGGCACGTCTGGAACCAGCGCCTCGACGACCGCGACGAGACGGGCTCGAAGGGGTTGCTCCCCTTCCTGGCGTCGATCGCCGCCCGCAAGCAGGGTCGCGAGGCGTTCGACCGCTTCCGACTGGCGCTCCTGCGGGCTCGGCATCGCGACCGTGCACCGCTGACGCGCTCGGTCATGTTCGCCGCGGCCGAGTCGGCGACGCTGCACCTGGCCTGCTTCGAACAGGACCTCGACGACCCCGAGGCGCGCACCATGCTGGCGCACGAGCATTGCCGTGCGGCGCACGAGGACGTCTTCGGTACCCCCACGTTCGCGTTCCCGAACGGCCACGCCGCCTACTTCCGGCTGCGCGAACTCCCCGTCGATCGAGACGAGGCCGTCGCGCTGTTCAGCAACTTCCACGACATGCTGACCCGCTATCCCTACCTGGAGACGGTGCGGCGACCCCGCGCGCGGCTCGACTGACGACGCCACGACCGAGCAAGAGACGTGCCGCGGGCCCGCCCGGTCGCGCATGTGCGCCGCGTGCACGGTAGACTCGCCACGTGCGCAGCGGTCTCATCGTGGGTCACGGCTCCGACGTGGGTCGTGTCAGGCCCCTCAACGAGGACTACCACCGGGTGTGGTCGTTCCCGGTGGGACGCGCGAGCATCGAGCTCTTCGCCGTCGCTGACGGCATGGGTGGGGCTGCGGCGGGGGAGCTCGCGAGCAAGATCGCCATCGAGGTCCTCGACGAGGGCTTCCGGCGCTACGCCGAGGAGATCAACGCCGGCCGACAGGTCGTGCCGGTGGGTTCGCTGGTCGACAAGGCGATCCGCTTGGCGAACCGACGGGTCTACGCGCAGGCCACCCAGAGCGAGGGGCGGCGGGGCATGGGCACCACGCTCACGTGCCTCGCGATGCTCGGCAGTCGCGCGTTCCTCGGTCACGTGGGCGACTCGCGCGCCTTCATGGTTCGGGGTGAGACCATCTACCAGCTCACGAAGGACCACTCCTGGGTCGAGGAGCAGCTCGAGAAGGGGCTGCTCACCCCCGACGAGGCCGAACACCACGAGTGGCGCAACCTCATCACGCGTGCGCTCGGTACCCGCCAGCACGTGGTGCCCGACCTGGCCGAGTTCGAGGTGCGGCCGGGCGACGTCTACGTCCTGTCGACCGACGGTCTGCACGGCCTCGTCGAGCCTGAGGAGATCCTCCAGGAACTGCGCCGCACGCGTGACCGGCAGCACGCCGTCGAGTACCTCCTGGCGCGCGCCAACGAGCGTGGCGGACACGACAACATCACCCTCGTGATCGTGGAGGTCCCATGACCCTCGCCCTGGTCGCGCTCGCGCTCGTCGCCATGCTGCTGTTGGCGCGCGTGCCCCAGTGGCTGCTGCTCGCCCTGCTGGGCCTGTCGGTGTTCCTGGCCGGCGCGAGCCTGTACCTCGGTGGCCTGGAGCGTGCGATCGGGCCGTTGATCGCGTACGCGCTCGCCCTCGGGTTGCTGGTTCCCGCCGGCGCCGTGGCGTATCGCAACAGCCGCGTCGCGCCCGCGAAGCGCAAACCCGTGCGGCAGCAGCTCGAGGCGCGCAAGCGCCGGACCCTGACCAAGGGTGGCGATCCGGTCGTCGTCCCCGGTGGCGGCGAGGCGCTCGCGATCCCCGGCTACGAGATCCTCGAGAAGGTCGGCTCCGGCGGCATGGCCTCGGTGTACCGCGCCAAGCGGGCGCAGGACGGTCAGCTCGTGGCGCTCAAGGTGCCCATGGAGCAGTACGTCGCCGACGCGAAGTTCATCCGGCGCTTCCACCGCGAGGCGGAGGTGGCGCAGCGGCTCGACCACGTCAACATCGTGCGCACCTTCGAGCACGGCAGCCTCGGGCCGCAGCACTACATGGCGATGGAGTTCGTCGACGGGCGCTCGCTCGAGGGCTACATCGAGGGCGCCGACCTGACGATCGAACTGAGCGTGGCGGTGATGCAGCGCGTCGCGGCCGCGCTCCAACACATCCACTCCGCCGGCATCATCCATCGCGACATCAAGCCGGCCAACATCATGATCCTCAAGGGCGGCATATCGCGTGCGCCGGATGGGAGTGCGCTGCTGCGCGACGAGGCCGTCAAGCTGATGGATTTCGGCATCGCCGGCGGCAAGGTCCTCTCGCGCCTGACCATGACGGGCGCGCGGGTCGGCACGCCGGTGTACATGTCGCCCGAGCAGGCGCGCGGCCTACGGATCGACCATCGCTCCGACATCTACTCGCTGGGCCTCGTCTTCTACGAGATGCTCACGGGCCAGACGGCCTTCAAGGGTGGCTACGAGGCGATCGTGCACCAGCAGATCTTCCAGACCCCCGCGCCACCACGTCAACTCAACCTGCGCGTGCCGAAGGTCCTGGACCAGCTGGTGATGCGCATGGTGTCGAAGGACCCGGACGAGCGACCGTCGCTGAGCGATGTGGTCGATCTGCTCTCCGGCATCGACCTCAGCGAAGGGAGCGCGGACGAGCTCGGCGATCGCCTGGTGCTGACCGTCAACGCCCGGCAGGGCGTGGTGCGGGTCCTCGACCTCGAGGGCAACTTGCACGTCTCGCTCGGCGACCTCGGGGTGGGCGAACCGGCCTTCTCGACCGCACCCGTGTCGGTCGCGGCAAGCCCCGATGGGCGGCACCTGTACATGGCGAGCTTCGAGTACCGTGTCGGCCAGGAACGCCATCACATGATCGCCAAGCGCTCCTTCGACGGCGAGCTGATCGCCACGTTCGGGGCGTACGGCATGCACGCCGGCGAGCTGCTGTACCCAGCCTCCGTCGCGGTCGCACGCGACGGCACCATCTTCGTCCTCGACAGCGAGTCGCACATGGTCACGCATTACGACGTCGAGGGCGGGCTGCTGCAGCGCTTCGGCGGTCGCGGTCACGGGCAGGGGACGTTCAACGACCCGCGCCAGCTGACGCTGGGCCCTGACGGCAGCGTGTACGTCCTCGATTACGGCAACCGGCAGGTGCAGCGACTCGGTTCCGACGGCACGTACGAGACGCGTTGGGCGTTCAAGCTCGGCGGCGGCCAGGTCGGCATGCGGCTCCTCGACGGCCTGGCCGTGGACGCTCACGGCGCGCTCTACATCAGCGATGGCACCAGCGCGAAGATCCGCAGCGTCACGCCGGAGGGAAAGCTCGGCACCACGTACGTGCTCGAGAAGCTGCAGGGCGAGGCGAGCGATCAGTTGCTGGATCTCGGCGTCGACAGCGAGGGCATCCTGTACGCCTCGCGCCGGGGCGGTCACTTGATCCGCAAGTTCGCCCCAGACGGGTCGCTCGTCGACACGGTGGAGACCTACGCGCCGGTGGTGCACATGCTGGTCGACGCCCGACAGGGTTGAGGCGCGCTAGCGACACCTCTCAGGCCTGGCGAGCGTGCCGACTCGACGCTGCAGCGCGGTCGCAGGCGGGACGCGGGGGTCAGGCGCCGAAGAGACCGAACAGGCCGGACAGGCCGCCGATGATGAGCGTGCGGAAGAACCCCATGATCGCGCCGGTCACGCCGGTGAACGACAGCACCATGAAGAAGACGATGAACCCGAGCACGCCGAACTGGGCGATCTGCTGGACGAATTGCCGGACGTTGCGATTGCCCCACGCGAGCGCGGCTCGCGCGCCGTCGAGCGGGAACACGGGGAACAGGTTGATCACCGCGTGCAGGATCGCGACGTCGCCCGTGACGGCGAACGCCGAGGCGAGCACGCCCGACCCCATGCGCAAGAACGTGAACGCGACCACGTAGGCGAGCGTCGCTACCAACAGGTAGGCGAGCGGACCGGTGTACCACACGAGCGCCTCGTTGCGCCCCTTGCCGCCGTAGTTGCGACTGTTCACCGGGACCTGGCGCGTCCAGCCGAAGCCGAGGATGAACAGGAAGAGGACGCCCATCGGCTCGAGGTGCGTCTTCGGATCGAACGCCAGGAAGCCCTGGTAGCGCGGCGTGGCGTCGCCGAACCGCGACGCCATCCAGGCCTGGGCGATGTTGTGGAAGATGAGCGCCATCACCATCACGATCGAGGCGATGACCAGGACGGTCGGGTTGTCGAAGAACCGGAGGATCATGTTGATGTCTCGTCGCCGGCCGGCGACGTCTCACGACGACGCTGTCGTTCGACCAGCGTACGCGCGAGCGCGAGCTCGGCCTCGTAGGAATCGACTTCGCCGGACGCGCGTGCGGACTCGAGGGCATCGAGGACCGCGCCGACGGACGGCCCGGCGGCCAAGCCCAAGCGTACCACGTCCCTGCCGCGCACCCTCGGTCGCCCAGGGGCGTGTTCGAAGGCGGCGACCTTGTGGGCCAGGTCCGGTGCCAGCGCCGCCAGCGCCGGTCGGGAGCCGACGTCGAGCGCCTCGAGACGTTCGTCGGTCGCTGCCACGTCGCTCGCCGCCAGCGCCCGCACGCGCTCGCGCTGCGTCCACAGCCGTTTGGGCCAGTGGAAGCGCTCGAAGGCGCGGGCGGCCGCCTCGTCCGGCGTGGCGCACAGCAGCACCATGAGCGCCGCGGCGGCGCCGGGCGCGGCATCGGGCTCGCCCCGGCGCGGCGCCTCCCGGGCCGCGTCGTCGAGGCGCTCGAGTGCGTGCAGGTCGACCTCGAGCCCGTACAGCGGAGCCATCGCACCGATCACGACGAGCTGGCGCAGCGCGGGCGCCACGCGCGGTTCGGCCAACGTGAGCTCCAGCTCGCCACGCAGTCGCTGTCCGGACACGTTCGTCAACACCTCGGGGCGCAACGCCGCTCGCGCCTTCGCCAACGCGTCGTCGTCGAAGCGCAGCCCGAGCCGACCCGCCAGGCGCGCGCCGCGCACCAGGCGCGTCGGGTCCTCCACGAACGAGAGCGGGTGCAGCACGCGCAGGCGCCGCGCCTCGAGGTCTGCGAGGCCCGAGAAGGGGTCGATCAGGTCGGCCGGACCGGGGTGCACGCGGACCGCGAGCGCGTTGACGGTGAAGTCGCGCCGCGCCAGGTCGTCGACGAGGCTGCTCGCCCTGACCTCGGGCAACGCCCCGGGCGTCGGGTAGGCCTCAGCGCGGGCGGACGCGATGTCGATCACAAGCTCGTCGTCGAGCCGGAGCCGAGCGGTGCCGAAGTCGCCGTGGACCGCGAGGCTGCCGCCGAGCGCGCGCTGCAGCGCGCGGCCGAGCGCCGAGGCGCCAGGGGCGGCGGCCCGGTCGCCTCCGCGAGTCCCCTCCAGCGACGACCAGGGAACGCGCTCCACCACCAGGTCGAGGTCGACGTAGCCGACGCCGAGGAGGCCGTCGCGGACCGTGCCGCCGACCAGGTACAGGCGGTCGTCGCCGGCGAGCGACGCGGCCAGGTCGAGCACCCGCCTGGCGCCCTGTGGCAGCGACGCGAGGACGCGCTCCGCAGGCGCGCGTAGGTCGGCGCCGGGGTGGCGCGCGCGGATCAGGTCGCTGCGCGTGACGATGCCCACCAACGCGCCCTCGGCGGTGATCGGGATGCGGCCCACGTCATGTCGCAACACGAGCCGCTCGAGTTCGCGCAGCGTGGTGTCGGGCGTTGCCGTGATCGCCGGCCGCGTCATGAAGCCCTCCACCTCCGCGTCGGTGATGCCGTGTCGCAGCGCATGGTCGAGATCGCGACGGGAGATCACACCGACCAGGTCGCCGAGCTCGCCCACCACCGGCATGCCGTTGTGGGCGTGGCGCGCGAGCGCTTGGCGCGCCTCGGCCAGCGTCGCGGTAGCCGCGACCGTGGTCACGGGCGCGCTCATCACGTCGCGGGCGCGCAGGGGAGCGTCGATGAAGCGCGGGAGCGCCTCGAGCACCAGCGCGAGCGCCCCTTCGGGTTCGCAGTCGCAGCGAGCGAAGGCCGCGCGGCGATGACCACCGCCGCCGACCGCGCTCTGCAGTGCGCCTGCGACGTCCACGCGCGAGCCGGAGCGCGCGAACACCAGCGTGCGGTCGTCCATGCGCGCCGCGATCACCACCGCGTCCGCGCGGGTCTCGTCGAGCAGTGCGTTGGCCAGCCCGCTCGCGGACGGCACGTAGTCGTGGCTGCGGAAGTGGGCGGTGACCACGCTGCGGCCGGCCACCTCGTGCGTCACGGCCTCGGTCAACAGCCGATCGCGCAAGCCGCCGAGCTCGGGCGGCAACGCAGCGCTGCGGAAGCGTCGCAGCACCTCGAGGTTCGCGCCTTGGTGCAGCAGCCAGGCGGCGGCGCGATGGTCGTCGGGCGTGGTGTGGTCGAAGGTGAGATCGCCGGTGTCCTCGTGCAGCCCGAGCAGCGCCAGGCTGGCGAGGGCAGGTGGCAGCGTCACGCCGGCGGCCTCCAGCTGACGCACCAGCAGCGTCACGGTGGCGCCGACGGCGTCGCGCAGGCCACGGCTGCCCGGGACGGGATCGCTCGGTTCGGGGTGGTGGTCGAACACGGTCACCGGCACGCGCGTGAGGAGCGATTGGAAGCGCCCCAGCCGCGAGCGCTCCGCGGTGTCGACCACGATCAACTCGCTGACGTCGGCGAGGTCGACGTCCTCGCCCGCCACCAGCGGCACCTGGTCGCGGTAGAGCTTCAGCAGCTCCCCGACGCTGCCGCGCAGCGTGCCGGGCAGCGCCACGACGCTGCCGGGGAACAAGACGGTGACGAGGGCGGCCGAGGCGACCGCGTCGAAGTCGGGCTGCTCGTGGGTGATGACCAGGCGCACGTGGCTCCCTAGCGGTACGTGACCGCGAGTGGTGCGCCGACGTGGTGACGAACGCTCAGGGTGACATCGGCGTCGTCGGGCAGCGCGGGGAGGGGTGAACGGACCCAGATGACGCCGCTAGGGACACGGTGGCGCCACCAGGTCCCTTCGAGCGCCAGCGGCGGCGCGTTGATCGGAAGGTGGAGGGCCACGATCGAGGCCGCGTCGACGATGACGGTGGCGGGCCCGCTGCCGGCCCGCAGCACCACGCGGCCGCTGACGCCGGGGTCGATCTGGAGGAGCAGGGCCCCGGTGCCGAGCGTGAGGTCGGCGTCCAGGCGGCTGCCGCTGCCGACGTGCAGGCTGGCGCGGGCGCTGCCGAGCGCGACGTCCAGGTGACCGCTGCGAGGCAGCGTCCCCGCGACGCTGCCCAGCGGCGCGCCGAGCCGGAGGGTATCGACGGCGAACTGGCCGAGGGAGAGCCGCACGGACTCGGCGCCGGGATCGACGTCGATGATCCACGCTGCGGAGCGAGACAGCGCCACCGTCAGCGGCCCGGCGGGACCGTCGGGGAGGATGCGGTACGCGTCACCATCGGGCTGACCGGCGTCGAGGCGGGCGGGACCGTCGAGGCTGAGGAGCGCCGCGCCGGCGTCCGCCGCCGCCAGCGTGACGCTGCCGGCGGACGGCGGGGTGACGTACAAGCGCGCCAGGGGCAGGCGGTCCTCGCGCTCGGTCGCCGCCCCGGAGCGCGCGGCGTCGGCGTCCACACCCGCCGCCCCGGGGAGCGGCGCGGCGGCGCGCTCGCCGCGCAGCGTCCACAGCACGCTGAGCACCGCAGCCGCGGCGAGCACCACGAAGGCGCTCAACCAGCGCGCGGTGCCGGTGCGAGGCGCAGACATGGCGTCAGTGTCGCACCTCGTGGCCCAGTGGACGGTCGGCTCAGGAGCCGGCGCTGCGCTGGCGGTAGAGCAAGTAGGCGCCAACGCCGATCAGCGCGAGGGGGAAGAGCCACTGGCCCACCCACGAGCCGAGCAGGTCGCCGAAGATGATGAACTGGAAGAACACGCCGAAGCCGGCGAACAGCGCCAGGCCGATGGTGGCGGTGCGGATGCCTTCGCGTTGCCGATCGGCGTGATCGCTGAGCGTTCCGTAGAGCCACGTGCCGACGCCCACCGACGCGAGGACGAGCGCCCAGGCGTACGACCACGTCTCGAACGTGTTGGTGAGGTTCTGGATGAACAGGATCAGCCCCACGGTGGTGACGATGCTGCCGGGCACGGCCAGGGGGGGCGCTTCGCGCCCGCCGACGAACGCCCAGGCCAGGAGCACGAGGCCGGGGGCGAGCACGAACAGCGGCCAGGCGAAGCTGGCACCGTCGATCATGCGGCCGAGCAGGAACAGCGCCCCGAGGGCGATCAGGATCACACCGGTCATGGTCTCGCGTCGCATCGACACCCCTCCCACGGCGCGACCGTGCCGGGCTCCGTCCAGCGGCGGCCGATCGAGCCGACGTCGGCGCAGATGCGCCGACCCCACCATCATGCGACACGCAGCTCGTCAGCCGCGCGTGTCGTTCGTCACGCGGGCGCAGGCGTCGGGAGCGCCGTGCGCTGCGCCCGGAGGCGGGTCGCCAGGTGTGCCACCGCCTTCTCGGCGTGCACGAGGCCGTTCTCGATGAACACGTCGCTGGTGCGCGTGCCGAAGCCGGCGCTGCCGATGCAGTAGAGCCCCGACACGGTGGTCTCGAAGGTGTCGGGGTCGAGCTCCGGTGCCAGGGTGACGGGATCGGTGCGCACGCCCGCGCCGTGGAGCAGCGTCGGGTCGGCGTAGTACCCCGTCAGGAGGAACACGCGATCGGCGGCGATCACCAGCCGCTCCGGTCCGGCTCCCGGGGCCAGGCGCTCGATGGCCACGTGCTCGGGCGTGATCTCCCGCACCGTGGCGTGGAAGTGCGCGACGATGCTCCCCTCCTTCACGCGGTTCTGGAGGTTCGGCCGGATCCAGTACTTGAGGCTGTGGCGGAAGTCGGCGCCGCGGTGCACCATCGTCACGCGCGCACCGGCGCGGTGCAGTTCCAGGGCAGCGTCGGCCGCGCTCGAGCCGGCACCGACGATCACGACGTCGCGCCCGAAGTGGCGGTGCGGTTCGTCGAAGTAGTGGCTCACGTGCGGGAGGTCGTCACCCGGCACGCCGAGAGGCTTCGGGTGCTCGAAGTACCCGGTCGCCAGCATCACGGCCGCGGCATCGACGCTGGCGCGCCTGCCGCGTTCACACTCGGTCGCGACCGTGAAGCCGCCGCCTTCGCGGCGCGCGACGCCGCGCACGGTCGTGAACGTGCGCACCTCGAGCGCCTCGTTCTGCACCACCTTGCGGTAGTAGTCGAGCGCTTCCTTGCGGGTCGGCTTGTCGCTGGCCGTCACGAGTGGGTGCCCGCCGACCTCCAACCGTTCGCTGGTGGTAAAGAACGTCATGTAGGTCGGGTAGCGCACGATCGCGTTGACGACGGGACCCTTGTCGATCATCACGGCGCTCAGACCGGCGCGCTTGGCTTGGATCGCGGCCTCGATGCCGATCGGACCTGCGCCGACGATCGCGACGTCGAGGGGGTGGGCGTGGTCGTTCGGCATGAAGTGCAGGGTACCAACGGCGGCTCGCGCGACCAGCCTGCCCCGCGACCCGCCGTCACCCGCCTCAGGGACGCTGCGCTGCGGCTGCGAACACGCCCTCCGGGTCGTAGCTGGTGCGCACGTCGGCCAGTCGCTTCGCGCTGTCGCCGAAGAGGTGCTCGCGCGCGGCGCCGGCGTCGTCGTCGAGTCCGGCGAAGTTGACGTAGACGCCACCGTTCGAGAACGGCCGCAGCGCGTCCCACATGCCTCGCGCCCAGCCGATCGCGGAGGCGTCCTGGCCGGGGTCGCTCCAGCCGGCATCGATGCTCAGGTTGAAGCGGTCCCGCCGATGCGGGAACGCGCTCTGGGTGGATCCGACCCGTGCGACCGCACCGCCCAGCGTGCGCAGCGCGATGAGCGACTCGGGTGTCGGGCGCCGCGCGTCCCACGCGAGCAGGGAGTCGATCGCGGCGTCGTCGAGACCGTCGAAGCCGAGCGCCTTCATGAAGTAGCGGTTCCCGTCCGGGAACAGATCGTCCACGGAGGACTGCTGCTCGACGTACGAGACCGTGGCCGTCATGTCATGCAGCGGCGTGACGAGCCTGCGGAGCGGCGCGAGCGCGGCATCCGCCTCGTCGGCGGGACCGGCGTACACGCCGGTCACGATCACGCACTTCTCGCCGTGCAGGGCCTCGGGGATCGCCGGGTCACGAGGCACGCTCCAGAGGATCAACTGCGGCGTGACGGTCTCGGGCATCGCCGGCGCCAGTTCGCGCCACGCGCGCAGGATGCGTCCGGCCTCGCCGTATGGGTAGAACACCGTCGCTGCCGCGACCTCGGGACCGAGCGGGTGCAGGTCGAACTCGAACGACGTCACCACGCCGATGCCTCGGCCCGCACCGCGGGCGGCCCAGAAGAGGTCGGCGTGCTGGTCGCGGTCCGCGCGGTGCACCTCGCCGTCGGCGGTCACGACCTCCACGGCGCGCAGGTTGTCGCACGACAGGCCGAACTGGCGGCTGGTGAGGGCCATGCCCCCACCGAGCGTGAAGCCCGCCACGCCCGTGGTCGACACCTCACCTCCGGGGACCGCGAGGCCCACGCGCTGGGTGGCCGTGTCGACGTCGCCCCACCTCGCACCCCCCTGCACGAGCGCGACGCGGCGGTCGGCGTCGACCTCGACGCCGCGCATGGCCGACAGGTCGATGACCAGGCCGTCGTCACAGACGGCACTGCCCGCGACCTGATGGCCGCCGCCTCGGATGCTCACCGGCGGCCGGAAGGTGCGGGCGAGCCGGACCGCCTCCGCAGCGTCCGCCGCGTCGGCACAGCGCGCGATCACGGCCGGGTGGCGATCGATCAGGCCGTTCCACACGCTGCGCGCCGCGTCGTACTCGGCGTGTGCGGGATCGATGACGTCACCGCGCAGCGCAGCGCGCAGGCCGTCGATCAGTCCCGAGGCACCTCGTCGGGCGTGTCGATCGGTGTGGATGGACAACGTGAACCTCCTTCGGGGAAGGAAGGCGGACGAACTCGAGGGCGCATCGCCGGCATGCTAGCGGAGTCGAGCGAACGTGTCCACACCTCAGGTTGCGCGGCTTGGGCACAGCGCCGCCACGCTGCACGCCGCGCAGGCGGGCTTGCGCGCTGCGCACACGCGGCGCCCGTGCAGGATCAGTGCGTGGTGCAAGAACACCCAGTCGGCTGGGTCGTACAGCGCCTGCAGATCGCGCTCCACCTTGTCGGGGTCTTGGTGCTTGGAGAAGCCCAGGCGCCGCGCCAAGCGGCCCACGTGGGTGTCGACGGCGATCGCGGGGACGCCGAAGGCGTTGCTCACCACCACGTTGGCGGTCTTGCGGCCCACGCCGGGCAGCGTCGTGAGCGCCTCGACCGTCTGCGGCACCTCGCCACCGAAACGCTCGAGCAGCCCCCTCGCGCATGCCACGCAGTGCTTGGCCTTGTTGCGGTAGAGGCCGATGGTGCGGATGAAGGGCTCGATCTCCTCGGGCGTCGCCGCGGCCAGCGCGTGTGGCGTGGGGTAGCGCGCGAAGAGGCCGGGCGTCGCGGCGTTCACGCTGACGTCGGTCGCCTGCGCCGACAACAACGTGGCGATCACGAGCTGGAACGGCGAGGTGAAGTCGAGCTCGGTGCGCGCGTCCGGGTAGGTGGCGCGCAGGCCGTCCAGCACGGCCGCTGCGCGTGCGCGGCGATCGACCTTGCGTTCGCGGGGCATGCTCGGCAGTGTACCGCTGCGCAGTGCGAATCGGCGTCCTGTGCGGTTTCTGGCGACCCCCCACGCTCTGCGGGGCTATAGTCGCGAACGAGAAACGTAGGGAGGAGCTCGCATGAAGCGTCTTCTGGTACGAGCCGCAATGGCGGCTGCCCTGGTGGGGCTCCTGGCAGCGTGCACCACGACGGTGACGTCGTCACGGCTCCAGTTCACGATGTCGCCGACTGGGAACCTCGGTTACGAGGTCGATGACGACACGATCACCATCGCCGCCCGCAACCTCGTGTTCCGCAACACGGCCGGTCAGGTGGGCGTGACGCTCACGGGCCTGCTCATCGAGTTCTTCGACGAGAACGACGCCGCCGCACCGGCTGGCGACAACGCCAACGTGATCAGCCTCAACGTCTACGTGCCGCCGGGCATCCAGTGCGACGAGCCCGACCCGGTGCTCGGTTGCACCATGCAGTCCGAGGGTGCGCGCTTCGCGCCCGGCCCCCAGGTCACGACCGAGCAGGGCTATCAGCTCCTGCCGATCAGTGTCGCATTGGCGCACATCACGGCCGGTCAGCCCGTCGGCTGGCACGCCGACATCACCTTCTCGGGCTTCACCGCCATCGGCCAGGCGTTCACGTCCGAGACGTATCGCGTGAGCATCGCCCCGCCCAACTGAGTTCGCAGCCCTTCATCACGGTTCAGCGAACGGGCGCGCCTCAGCGGCGCGCCCGTTCGCCATGGCCGTCGAGACCGCTCCGCTCGTCCACCGGGTGCGGCGCCAGCGGCCCGAACTGCGCGTCGTACAACCGCCGGTAGACGCCGCTGCGCGCCAGCAGTTCGGTGTGACGGCCCTGCTCGATCACCCGGCCGTCGTCGACCACGACGATGCGGTCGGCGTGCTGGACGGTGGCGAGGCGGTGGGCGATCACCAGGGTGGTGCGCCCCCGCGCGAGCTCGGCGAGCGAGCGTTGGATGGCCCGCTCCGTCTCGGTGTCGAGCGCCGACGTGGCCTCGTCGAGCACCAGGAGCGGCGGGTTCTTGAGGAACATGCGCGCGATCG
>REEJ01000059.1 GCA_007695125.1 Trueperaceae bacterium
GGGCATCCCCAACATCCGCTTCGCGCGGGCGTTCCCGCGGGACGGGAGCCGGTTGCTGCCCTGACGGCGAGGCGGGCGATCGGTCCGCTCCGCCGACCGCGGCTGATCAGGTCCCGCAGACCGGCGGGATCAGCGTCGTCCCCAGACCGACTTGGACGTCGAGCTTGATGAACAGCAGCACGTTCAGTGCAGCGTTGCTCGCGTACATGGTCTGCGCCAAGGCTGCGGCGATGCCGTAGCCGAGGCCGACGCCGGCAGCGCCGATGGCGAGGTTCTGGACGATGCAACAGGCGCGCCTGAAGCCATCGGAGATGTTCATGCACTGCGACACGCCGTACCCCGTCAGCGCGGCGGCGACGTAGAGCCCGATCTGGTTCTCGATCAGGTACTCGGTGAAGGCCAGCCCGCGCCCGTCGCCACCTCGTCCCAGCAGCTCCCCGGTGCCCGGATCGAATCGCCACCAACCTGCCACGTCGCCGACCAGCGTCTCGGCCGTCACCACGCGATAACCACGAGCGAGGTCGTCGAGCATCGCGGCTCGACTCTCGTACGGCAGGTCGAGCGCAGCCAGCGTGGCCGTGTCGGAGGGCTCGAAGACCCGCAACGGCACGCCGGAGCGCACCAGTTCGTAGGCCGGGCTGATGGCCTCATCGTCGCCGGCGAGCACGACACCCTCCACCCGCGTCTCGAAGGCGCCGGCGGCGAAGGTCGCCGACGGGATCAGCGCCGCGCCGGACGCGTCGGCGCGGAGGCTCCAGCGTGGGTTCGCGACCACGTCGATGGTCTCGTTCCCGCTCTCGGGTGCGGCCGACAACACGATCAGGCCGGGCGCAGGGCGGTAGCTGAGGACGTCGGCGCTCAGGGGAGCGTCCGCCATGGCCGACAGCAGCAACAACGGTGCCATCGCCTCCTCCGCGGCCTGGGCAACCTGCGGTACGGGGGGCATCGTAGCGCCGCTGGCCGTCGCGGCGTACGCCGCGTCGCGGTAGTCCCGCCCGGCCAGCAACCCGGCCACGGTGCGATCGAGCACGTACGCGTCGGTGTACCGGCCCGTATCGAGCATCAACGTGTGGGACCGCATCAGGTCCGAGAGCAAGGCGCGCTCGTCGAGCGGCGCCAACGTGGGGTCACCGGCCGCTCGCGCTTCGGCACCGCGCCGGTCGACGAGCATGCGGCGGTGCTCGCTGCGCACGCCATCGGGCGCCGTGAACGCGATGTCGAGCCAGACGGCCGACAGCCCGAAGATGTCGCCTGCGGCCTCGTCCCGACCGCCGACACCGATGCCGCCCAGGGCCCCGAGACCGGCTCCCATGGCCCGCGCACTGGACGCAAAGACGCCGGCGAACCCACTCGAGGCCGCCATCGGAGGCACCGTGTTGCCGAGCAGATCGAAGGTCATCGCGCCGTTGGGCGGGTCCCCGCGGAACGTGGGCCAGAACAGCGACGTCGCCGCCAGGACGGCATCGAGATCGGTCACGTCCGCGACCCGCTCGATGCCATCGGGGATCGTCGCGAAGGTGAGCGGCACGCCGAAGAGGTTGGCGACCGGCGCCTCGAACGGCTCCATCAGGGCCACGACCTCGATGTCGGCCCCACGCCGACGCTCGAGGAACGCCTGGACGCTGATCTGGTGCGTCCAGGCGGCCGGCACGGTGTCACGCGCCCGCTCACTCGGCTCGAGTGCCGCGAAGGCATCGGGCACCTCGTCGAAGAGCGCATGCAGATCGGTCCAGGCGTCGCGCTCGGACAACCGGTAGGCGACCCAGAAGTAGTCGCGCACGGCCTCATCCAGCGCGGTCGGCAGATCGCCTACCGCGGCCGGCACGAGCAACGCCGCCAGCACCTGTTCGGCCCGCGCAACGTCGGCCTCCATGGAGGCGTGCTCGTCGTCGAGCAGAGCGAGGGCGGCCTCTTCACCTTCGAACCACGACTCCACGCGCTCGAACTCGACGTCGACGTCTGCGCTCGCCCTCGGCACGCCAGCCGTGACGGCGGCGAGCAGCGCGCCGACGCCCTCGTCACCGAGTTCCGCGCGTCGGAGCTCCACCTCGTAACCGGCGTCGCCGAGGAGCACCGCCAACAGCAGGGCGAGGTCGGCGCTGTTCGCCCCTTGGCTGACGAGTGCCCCTTCGGCACCACGCAACACGCCCCGGTAGGGCTCGAAGCGGACGTGCTCGCGCACGACGGCAGCGATCGTCGCTGCGTCCTCGAACGCGAGGTCGAACGCCAGGGCCCCAACGTCGATCGAACGACGATCGATGCGGTCGCGAACCCGTTCGATCGGCTCGAACAACCGCGCCAACTCGATGCGCGCCTCGAGGACGTCACGCTGTAGCGCGATCGGATCGCCATCGGCAGTCTGCGCCAGGACCGGTGCACCCGCGATCGCGACGAGGACGGTGAGTACGACGGTGCGCATTCGAAGAGACATGGTGGAGACCCCTTTGGTGTCGATGTGGCATCACGCGGACGTCCGGTTGCGGTAACCACGAGAGGGTATCAGACGGCGGCGCCGCGGTCGCAGCGCGCGACGCAGGGACACCGTTCGCCACGGCATGGCACAAACGCGATACCATCGCCTCGTCACCACGACGATCCTGGAGGTCACCATGCGTTCAACCCTCGCCGCCACCTTGGCCGGCATCCTCGTCCTCGCCGCCTGCGCCCCCGCCACCACGGCCGGGGTCGACACGGCTCTGCCCTGCGCAACCGATCCGATCCCGGTCGTCGCGGTCATCGACTTCGAGAACACCACGGGTCGCACTGGCGGCATCACGGTGACCGGCGTCGAGGACGCCGCCACCGCGCGCCTGATCACGCTGCTCAAGCAGTCGGGCTGCTACGACGTCGTCGAACGCAGCGAGCTCGTCAACGTCATGACGCAGCAGGGTCTGGAGTCGATGGCGCCCGAGGCCCTCGCGCGCGCCGCGGGCGCAGGCTACGTAGTGACGGGCACGGTCACCCGCGCGACGATCGCGCGGCCTCAGGCCAGCGTGTTGGGCGTGAGCGTCGGCCAGACGCGTGCCGAGGTCGACATCGACGTGCGCGCCACCGACATCATCACCGGCCGCGTGCTGGTGTCGATGACCGGTCGCGGCGAGGCGGCACAGGGCAACGTGTCGATCAGCCGCATCCTCCCCGGTACGGTCTCGTTCGACGACCGCGAGGTCGGCCCACTGCTCGCCAACGCCTCGGACGACGCATTGGCGCAGGTGGTGAACTCGATTCGCACCCGCTTCTGACCCTCCTCGGTCGCGTCCGGGACGCGCCGAACTCAGCACGCCATACGACTGCGGGGCGCCCGATCGGGCGCCCCGCAGTCGTATGGGCTTTCGGCCGCACGCCAGGCTGCGCGCGCCGAGCTACTCGCCGTCGAGGACGAGGTTCGTCGTCGCCTCGTGGCGCACGACCACGTCGTCGATCACCAGCGTGTCGGTTCCGATGACGCGCAGCGCGTACCGTCCCGCCGGCAGGGGCACGGCGTCACCGTCCACGACCCCGATGGCGACGACGGTACCGTCGCCACCAAGCACCTCGAAGCGCACCTCGACCTCGGCGTAGAGCGCCGCCTCGAGCGCCTGGCGGAGCTCCCCGGCGTCGAAGGCCTCGAGGAAGATGCCGCCACCGAGCTCGGCCCACGCAGCGAAGTTCGAGCGCATGGTGGCGGCGTCGTCGGTGTCGACGTCGAAGCCGATGATGGAGAGCTGCACGTCGATCCCCAGAGCGACGAGCGCCCGGATGGCCGCCTCGGGGTCGCCGCCGCAGGTCTCCTCGCCGTCGGTCAACAGGATCACCGTCTTGGGCCCGGTCGCACCGGCCAGGTCGCTCGCGACCGCCTCGATCGAAGCGGCCAGCGGCGTGCCCGACAAGAGCTTCGGCTCGACCGAGGCGATGGCGGCGCGCGCCGTGGAACGGTCGAGCGGCGCGAGGGGATGCACGAGCGCCGTGTCGCACGTCATCGGCGACACGTGGCCGTAGGCCCGCAACGCGAAGGGCGTGCCGGGCTCGATCACGTCGTCGACCAGACGCGTCAAGACCTGCCGGGCCACGGCCACGCGCGAGGCGCTGCCGTCCGGAATCAGCTGCCCCATGCTCCCAGAGGCGTCGTAGATCACGTGGACGGCCGGACGCGCGGCCTCCTGCGCCGCCGGATCGAGGGCCGGGCGCCGGACCGCCAGCGCCCCGGGCCCGGGCGGATCGCGCGTCTCGAGCCGCAGCGCCACGCGCACCGCCTTGGGCTGCCGCAGCAGGCAACTGGCGCGGGCGAAGGCGACGTCGAGGTCGCCGAGGGTGCGCGAGAAGTCGTAGAAGCCGCCGGCGACGTCGGCGAAGGTCTGCATGCGGTCCTGGGTGTCGTCGCTCCCGCTGGTGCTGGTCTCGAACGCGAACACCTTGGCAGGCGCCTCGAGGAACGCCTCCCACAGCGGCGTGACGTTCCGTACGCCCGGTGAGCTCTCGGCGTCGGTGACGAAGAAGACCGCGCGCGTCCCCTCGCGCGCGGCGAGCTGCTGCACCACGAACGCCAGGTTGCCCTCGGCGTCGCTGGAGCCCTCGTCACGCGGGTAGTCGAGGACGGAGCGAAGCACGTCGATCGGTCGGCCGCTCCACTCGTCGAGCAGGAAGTACGGGTCGCGGGCGAAGACCTGCAGCTGCACCAACTCGCGCGCCGGGTCGACGTCGCGCGCGAAGCCGAACACGGTCTGCATGGTGGCGTCGA
>REEJ01000058.1 GCA_007695125.1 Trueperaceae bacterium
GCCACCGTCGGGAAGATCGCCGGCTTCGAGTACGCCGTCCCGTCCGGCGTCGGCAGTGCGCTCGTGAACGTGCGCGGAGCCCTCGTCGGCGCGCTGGCGGTCTCGAACGCGGCCGGCGACCTCGTCGACCCTTCAAACGGAAGCCTCGTCGCGGGCAGTGGGCACGGCGCCGACCCGGAGCGCGCGGTGGCGCTCTTCGATCCAGCGACCGCGGGCAACACCACACTGGTGGTGGTGGTCACCGACGCGCCCATCGTGAAGGCCGAGGCGCGAGCGCTCGCCGACGCCGCCCACGTCGGCATCGCCCGTGTCACCTGGCCGTCGCACACAGCGGTCGACGGCGACACGGCCTTCGTGGCGAGCACCGGCAGGGGCCCCGTGGTCGACGTGGCTGCCCTGGGCGTGGCGGTCCAGGTGGCGGTGGCCGAGGCGATCCTGAGCGGTGCGCGGTCCGGCGCCGCGCACCACGCGTCCGCGGTCGCGAGCGCGGTTGCTCGATGAGTCGCGATCTCACGAGCGTTCCGGCGCTCCAGAGCGAGTTCCGGGTCCACCGGCTCGCCCTAGTGCGCGTTGGGGGATCCGTCGTCGCGGTATACGATGGCGAAGCCATTCGACCGAGAGCATCATCGCGCCACACGGTGCATGGCTCGAGCACGCACTGACGAAACGAGGACACCATGACGAGCGGCACCAACCTCTTCCACCTGAGTCCAGGCGAGCGCGCACCCGAGCTCGTGAACGCCGTGATCGAAGTCCCCATGGGCTCGTCCAACAAGTACGAGTACGATGAGGATCTGGGCATCTTCAGGCTCGACCGCGTGCTGTACAGTCCGATGCACTACCCGGGCGACTACGGGTTCGTGCCCGGCACGTACGCCGACGACAACGACCCTGTCGACGTCTTGGTGATGATCAGCCGGGCGACGTTCCCCGGCGCGGTGCTGCGCGTGCGCCCCCTCGGATACCTCGAGATGGCCGACGAGAAGGGCAGCGACCAGAAGATCCTCGCCGTCCCCGTCGACGATCCGCGCTACGACAGCAACCGGCACCTCGATAACGTGTCGCGCCACCGCTTGCGCGAGATCGAGCACTTCTTCCGGATCTACAAGGAGCTCGAGGGGAAGCACACCAAGGTCGACGGCTGGCACGGCATGGACGAGACCCATGCGCTGATCAACCAGTCCATCAAGTCGTACAAGCGGAAGTTCGGCAACCGCTTCGACGAGGACGCCTAGCGGGTATCAGCGGGCTCGGCACCGCTCAAGCGGCGCCGAGCCCCACGTTGTTCTTCTCGAGTGCCCGCTCCGCCCGGTAGCTCGAGCGCACCAACGGGCCCGACACCACTTCGAGGAAGCCCAGCGCCAGGCCCTGTTCACGGTACGCGGCGAACTCGGCGGGCGTCACCCAACGCTCGACCGGCAGGTGCGACGGCGTCGGCCTGAGGTACTGCCCGAAGGTCACGATGTCGACGCCGATGGCGCGAAGGTCCTGCATCGCCGCCATGATCTCGTCGTCGGTCTCGCCCAGACCGAGCATCAGGCTGGTCTTGGTGAGGACGTCGGGCCGGGCTCGCTTGGCGTACGCCAGCACGTCGAGCGTCTGCTCGTAGCTGGCACGCGGATCGCGCACCGGGTGCGTGAGCCGCCGCACCGTCTCGACGTTCTGGGCGTACACCTCGATGCCGCTGTCGAGCACCAACTGGACGTGCTCGAACACCCCTTGGAAGTCCGGCGTCAGCGCCTCGACGGCGGTGTCCGGGTTCACCCGCTTGATCTCGCGGACGCAGCGGGCGTAGTGCGAGGCTCCCCCGTCGGGGAGGTCGTCACGGTCGACCGACGTGAGCACGATGTAGCGCAGGTCCATCAGCCTGACCGACTCGGCGGCCAGCCTCGGCTCGTCCGGGTCGAGGCGGCCGCGCGGGTTGCCGGTGTCGACGGCGCAGAACTTGCAGGCCCGCGTGCACACCGAGCCCATCAGCATGATCGTGGCGGTGCCGGCGTTCCAGCACTCGGCGAGGTTGGGGCACATCGCCTCCTCGCACACCGTCGAGAGGCTGTGCCCCTTGACGGTCTCCTTCACCTGCTGGTACTTGCCGCCGCTCGGGAGCTTCACCTTGAGCCAATCGGGCTTGCGCTCACGTGGCACGCTCGCAGCGTCCTTGCGGGCGATGCCGTTCTTGACGACGCGGATCGGGGCCTCGTCCGGCGTGGCCGTCGGCGGATCGGTGAGCGTGTCGGCCCCTGTGGCAAGGGCGGCGGTGGTGCCCGTTCTGGGGTCGCTCATGCGACCACATCCTCCCTGACGGTCGTCGCCTCGGCGGCGAGCGCGGTCGAGTCGTGAAAGTGCGAGCGGAACGCGGCCAGGAGTGGCGGGATCACCTCGTCGAAGGCGACATGACGGCCGAGCACGCGGCTCAGACTCGTGACGCCCTTGTCGGCCAAGCCGCACGGGACGATGGCGTCGAAACGCGTGAGGTCTGTATGCACGTTCATGGCGAAGCCGTGGAAGCTGACGTTGCGCTTGATCGCGACGCCGATGGCGACGAGCTTCTCGTCGCCGAGCCACACGCCGGCGTAGCCGGGCGAGCCGGCGGTGGCGAGGCCGAAGGTCGCGAAGGTGTCGACCATCACCTGCTCCACCGCCCGTAGGTAGTCCCGGACCCGCCTCCCGATCGGGAAGATCGGGTAGCCGACGAGTTGGCCGGGACCGTGGTACGTGACGTCGCCGCCGCGCTCGACGTCGAACAGGTCGAAGCCCTGCGCCCGCGCCTCGGCCTCGCTCACCAACAGGTGCTCGCGGCCGCCCTTGCGCCCGAACGTCAACACCGGCGTGTGCTCGACGAGCAGCAGCGTCGGCGGCTCGTTCCCATCGGCGACCGCGGCGTGCGTCGCGAGTTGCACGTCCCAGGCGTCGCGGTAGGGGAGGCGACCGAGGTCGCGGACCACGTAGTCGAATGTCACGGCGCGTGGCTCACGGCGCAAGTCTACCGCCGGTAGCAGCGCCAGCGGGTCACTCGGCGAACCCGTAGACGGCGCCCCCGGCGCGGTCCGCGAAGAACAGCTCGCCGGCCTCGTCGCGGCCGAACGTCACGATGAACGCGTTCGGCTGGGTCGAGGCAGTCGGGACCGCGTCTGGCTCGAACATCGTGCGCATCGTCCAGCCGTCGGTGTCGTCGTGCTCTGCCACGAAGATGCGGCCGGTGATGAAGTCGCCGAACACGTACGCACCGACGAGGCCTCCGAAGGTGCTACCCCGGTACACGTACCCTCCCGTGATCGAGCGACCGAAGTCCGGCGACCAGGCGTACGTCAACGTCGGCAGCGTGAACTCCTCCGTGTCGCACGGGGGTTCGTGGCACACCTCGCCCTCCATCACCGGCCAACCGTAGTTCTCGCCGCCAGGGCTGTCGGCACGTTGAAGGTTGATCTCCTCGGCGTCCTCTTCGCCTACGTCGGAGATCCACAGGTCACCGGTCGGGACATCGAATGAGATCCGCCAGGGGTTGCGCAGACCGTACGCCCAGATCTCGTCGAGCGCGGCGGGATCGTCGACGAACGGGTTGTCGGACGGGACGACGTACGGTGGGTCGACGTCGACGTCGACGTCGACGTCGAGGCGCAGGATCGTCCCGGTCAGCGTCTCGAGGCTCTGCGACGCGATCGGATCACCACGGTCTCCTACCGCGATGTAGAGGTATCCGTCGGGTCCGAACGCGAGCTGCCCACCATGATGGAAGGCAGACGGACCTTCGATCGTGATGATGTCACGAAGGGCGAGGGTGGAGGCATCGACCGTCGATGCGTCCGGCGGGCTCACCGTCACCTCGGCGATCACTGAGTGGCCGGGAGGGTTCGCGGCCTCGTCGGTGAAGTGGACGAAGAGGCGCCCGTTCTCGGCGAAGTCGGGGTGGAACGCGATGGCGAAGAGCCCGCGCTCACCAAGTGAGTCGGTGCGGCCGGTCAGGTCGAGGTAGGGCGTGTCCTGCAGTGCACCATCGACGACGACCCGGACCGTACCGCCTTGCTGCGCCACGAAGAGGCGACCACTACCGTCGCCGGCGGCCGCTAGGTCCACCGGTTGGTCGAAGCCGTCGACGAGCATGACCACGCGACCCGGCACGAGGTCGTTCGGCCCGCCGCCGTTCCCGTTGCCGTTCCCATTGCCGTTCCCGTTCCCGATCCCATTCCCGTTGCCAGGGTCGTCGATACCTTGACAAGCGGCGACGGCGATCGCCAGGGCACAGATGGCCAGCGTTCGAAGCGTGCGACGTGTCGTCATGCCGTCACCGTAGCGTGCCGATCCGCGTCGCCGGGACCCAATGCGCACGTCGCCACCCGGGACGCCTACTGCGCGAACCGATAGAGGACGCCGCCCGAGTAGTCGGCGACATAGAGTTCGCCCGCCTGGTCCTCGCCGAACGCAGCGATCCGGAAACCGGACTCGAGCAGCGGACGAGCGGACCACTCGTCACCCGATCCCTCGGCCACGAATATGCGGCCCGAGACGTAGTCGCCGAACACGTACGCCCCCGCGAGCGCGGGCACGTCTTCGCCGCGGTACACGTAACCGCCGGTGATCGAGCGCCCCCAGCCAGACGCGTGGGTGTAGGTCACGACCGGCATGGTGAGCCCGCTCGTGTCGCAGCCGCTCGGGGGATCGAAGCAT
>REEJ01000226.1 GCA_007695125.1 Trueperaceae bacterium
GCTGTCGCGAGCAGGACGCAGGCGAGCAGGGCCGTCTCGACACGGACGCTCGCCCGCAGGGGGGCACTGCGATCGAAGCGCTCCAGGAGCGGCACGAACAGCCAGCGGTTGGCCCCCGCGAGCGCCAAGACCGCGCCCACCAACCCCAGCTTCAAGAGCAGCGAACGCCCGTAAGCGCTCGTGGTGAGCGCCTCGGGCGCGTACATGTGGAGCGTCGCCATGTAGGTCCCCGTCGCCGCCAGCGTGAGCACGGCGGCGAGGCCCAGCCGCGACACACCGCCTACGAGGCCGCGCAACCTGGATCCCGGTGACCACACCGGCATGACGACCAGCGCCAGCAGTGCCCCGGACCAGCTCGCGGTCGCCGCCAGGTGCACGAGATCGCCGACGAAGCCGAGCGTTCCCATCGTGCCGCTGTGGCTCACCCAACTGATCGTCGCCAACAGTCCCACGGCGCCGCTGGCGAAGCCGACTCGCTCGACGGGCCGCCGAGCGAGCGGGAAGGCGGCCCATGCGGCGAGCGGCAGCACGAGCGCGCACCGGAGGGTGACCGCACCACCCTGGCGCGTGGAGCCGAGGTAATCGATGAACAGCTCGAGGTCGAAGCGGCCGCGCAGGATGCGCGTCACGACGACGGCGACCTCCCCGATGCTGCCGGCGACGACCAGCACCGCACCGAGAGCGGCGGCAACGACGATGGTCGCTCGCTCGCGCCGTACGGGCGCCGCTCCCACGAACCAGCGTGACGCGATGCCGGCACCGACGATGAGCACGGCGCCCAGCAAGACGGCGGCCTTCGTGACCACGTCCATGGCTGCATGGTGGGCGCCACTGGGGCGCCCACCAGCCTCACCTCCTCAGTCCTGTGCTGGAGCGACGAACAGGAGGCGATGCCCGCTGGTCGAGTGCGCGTCCACGGCCAAGACCTCCCACATGACGACGTACACCCCGGGCGCCAGGTCGTCGTCGAGCCCGAGCGTGACCGCCGTGTTCGAGCCGCTCATGGCGGGCGCACCGTCGTCGACGCGCTCGGGGTGGTCGGCGTCGTCGTCGCGTTCGAGCGTTGCCGCGGCCAGGCTGGCCGCAAGGGCTTCGAGCCGCCTGCGCTCGCGCTCGGTCGGTGCGGTGAGTTCGGCGGGTTGCGTGTCGGCCTCGAGCTCGAGACGGTAGACCTTGAAGGTGCTGAAGCGCGCCTCGACGCCCATCGTGAAGTGGATCGTCACCTCGCTCGGCGCGCCGACGACGACGCCGTCGATGCCGGGCTCGAGCCGCAGGAAGTCGGCGTGCGCGGCCACGACACCGGTCATGAGCAACGCGACCGCCAAGGCGACACGGTGGAGTTCCTTCATGGGAACGCCAGGTCGGAGAGCGGGCGCACCTCGTGCGCTGGTGGGGGAGAGCATGGTGGTGGCTCCTATGGTGTGGAGACGCCGCGACGCTGCACGGTGATGCACGCGCCGATGCGTATAGAGCGTATAGAGCGGACGTCGTGACAGGCGGTCGGGGTGGCCGCGATCAGCCGGCGGCCGACGCCTGCGGTGGTGCCCGGCTCCGGACGCGGCCGTGGTGCTCCTCGGCGACGAGCGGCGCCGGCGGTGGCGCCATCTGCACCGGACGCAGCTGGCCGGCATCCATGTCCATGCTGGTGAGCACCGTCCATGCCCCGACCAGGCAGGCGAGGCAGTGCACGGTGTGGTGGGGTGCTTCGTCGCTCGGTTCGTCGGAGGCCGCCGACGGCGGCCCGGCGCCGTGCCCATGGTGCAGCGCAGCGTCCGG
The DNA here is from genome assembly GCA_007695125.1 of Trueperaceae bacterium. Lineage (GTDB taxonomy): Bacteria > Deinococcota > Deinococci > Deinococcales > Trueperaceae > CSSed10-48. The sequence goes on from REEJ01000226.1 coordinate 1,777, forward strand.
CCCGACTGGTGTGGCAGCATGGGCGTGTGTGAGGCCCGCCGCGACGGGCGCGAGGGCGAGCGCCCAGCCCATGAGGGCGACGAGCGACAGACGTGCGCTCGCTCGCGCCCACAGCTCGGTGGTCGCGGGCCTCGGGTCCGGGCAGCCCATGGCGCGAGTGTAGCAGCGTGTCGCTAGACGAGGGCGACGTCGTGCAACGCGGTCTGGTACGCCTGAGGCAGACCCCAGTGCCGGGCCCCACGCAGCAGGTGACCGAGGTAGCGGCGGTCGGGCGGCACGTGCGTCGTCCGACGCTCGCAGACCTCGTAGGTCACGACCTCGATCGCTCGCGCCTCATCACCGTCGACGGCGACACGCGTGTCGAGACGCCGGTAGCCGTTCCGACGGCGCCCCGGGACGTACCCCTCGAACGCGTCGAGGCGGTACCCGTCGGCATCGCTGAGGTCGTACACGACGCCCCACACATCGTGGCCGTTGCGATGCACGACGTCCGCGACGCCACAGCCGCGCGTGGGCGAGTAGCGCGTGAACGCCAGCGCGTGGTCGCTCAAGCGCGCCACGTGCACGAAGGCGCTCGACGGGCAGCGCTCGCGCATCTGGTCCCAGTCGAGGTTCGAGCCGTAGGCGAAGTACCGCATGCGCGGCAGGGTACCCGATGGGCGGGGGCGCGCGCCAGCGGAGGCCGTACCGCAGGTGCTTCAGCCGCGCAGCTCGTGCAGTCGCTCGCCCAAGGTACGCCCCCAGGCGCGCGCACGCGCCTCCTCGCCTTCCTCGAGCGGACCCTGCTGCCCGCCGACGAAGAAGCTCTCGTGGTGTGCCAGCGGCTGGTAGCCGCGAGCGGCCAGCCGCCGCTCGATCGTCTTGCTCACCGAACCGACGTACTTCAGGAAACGCGGCCGGCCCGCGCGCGTCGCGAACGCGACCGCTCGCGTGCCGCCCTCGCTGGCGGCGAGTTCCTCGAGCCACTCCCGCACGCCGTTGCCGCGGGAGACGACGGCGTCTGGGGACGCCTCGGCCGCGCTCGCCCGCGTCGCGGGTCGCGTGAGGCCGAACGTGTGGGTCGGCCCTCCGACGACGAGCAGGTCGACGGTGTCGGCGACGTGGTCCGGCGCCTCGGCCACCTCGTCGACCTCCACCATGCAGCGCGCGTCGCTGAGACCGTCGGCGATGGCTTGGGCCACGCGTTGCGCGTTGCCGAACATCGACTCGTAGACCACGAGGGCTCGCATCACGACACCTCCCGGGGGTTCGCGGGTCGGTACGGGGCCTGGGGGCGTCGTGCCCCGAGGCCATGGACGACCGACCGGTGCTCGCTTCCCCTCGCGCAGGCGTACACCCGTGCGGGTGCACCGTGCAAGTGAGGAACGTCCCTCGTGCGCGGCGCGGCGCCGGTCGCGGCAAACCGGGCTACGGTGCGTATGTGGCCAGCAACCAGCACGACCACACCCCGGTCCTGACGGGCCTCGGGCTGACGCTTCGGGGCGTGGTCGAGGGCGACATCGCGACCATCCGCTCGATCTCGTACTACGACGGCCGCGTCGCGATCGACGACGACGACGCTGCGGAGATGCTCCGGCGCATCCACGGCGACGTCGCACGCGGCGAGAGCCTGCATTGGGGGATCTGTCTGCAGGGCAGCGACGAGGTGACCGGAACGGTCGGGTTCTACCGCGGCTTCGCCGACGGGATCGGCGAGGTCGGGTACGTGCTGCGAGAGGTGTACCGAGGCCGCGGCATCATGACCCGTGCGGTGCGCATCGTGGTGGCGTACGGGCTCGGCCCGCTCGGGCTGGCGCGTGTCGAGGCGCGCAGCGCCCGCGACAACGAGGCGTCGCGGGCGCTGCTGCTGCGTGCCGGCTTCGTCGAGGCCGGGATCGTCCAACATGGCGCCGCCGAGGAGCAGGTGCGGTACGTCGCGACGGGCGCTGGACCGCCCGCGCCCGGAGCGCCGGCCCCGACCTAGCCGCCAGCGCCAGCGTGCGTGTCGGGTCGCTGCGGGGCGGCTCGGCGGCGTTCGTGACCGGCGTCCGCCGCGCCGCTCTCGGGCGTGTGGCCGAAGACCCCGTTGAGCCACTCGAAGAGCACCTGCTGCATGCGTGCGTGGTTGTCGAGCATGCAGTGGTCGTGCGTGCCGTCACGGTCCAGCGTGAACACGTGCATCGACTTCTCACGTGAGCGGATGGCCTCGTGGAACTCGCGGGTCTGGCGCAGCATCTCCTCGCCCTCCCCGGCGCCGACCAGCGACAAGGTCGGGCACGAGATGTCGTGCATGGTGTCGGTGATCGTGAAGCGGGCCCAGTCCGCCTGAGCCTCGCTGCTGGTCATCCACTCGTAGAGCGAGGTACCGGCGTAGCCTGCGACCCACAGGCCGTACTCCATGTACGCACGTATCAAGGGTTTGCGCGCCAACCGCCGGTCCAGGGCCCAGCGCAGCAGGAACCCGGGTACCCTTCGGATCAACGGCCCGAGCAACGCCTCGCCCACGCGCGCCAAGTCGATCATCGGGTTGTTGGCGATGAGCGCGCTCACGCGGTCGTCGTGGATCGCCACGCGCGGCGCCACGTAGCCGCCGCCGCTGAAGCCGGCCAACGCGATGCGGTCGTCGACGCCCGGCAACGTGCTCAGCACGTCGAGCGCGGCCCCGAACGGTACCTCCTGGTCGGGGCGCCTCACCTGTGCGGGGTCGGTGTGCACCGCGTTGCGGTGACCTGGGTAGGAGAAGGTGAAGACGTTGTAACCGCGCTGGACCGCGGCATGCCCGATGATGAAGACGTCCTCCTCGATGGTGTCGTCGTTCCCCCCGGCGACGAAGAGCGTCGGCCGCGCCGTGGCGTCGTCGGCGGGCCGCCAGAAGTAGCCCGGGAGCGCCGCGCCCTCGAACATGACCTCCACGGTGTGGATCGGCGGCTCGTACAGCCTGGCCGCCTCGCGGAACGCCGCGACGCCGCGCTGCCACAACTCGCGAAAGCGCGGATGCGACGGTACGCAGCCGTACTCCGCCGCCCGGTAGTAATTGCTCGACCGCTGGAAGGCCCCTCGGGCGCTCACCGTGTCGCCGACCTCCAGCGCGTGCCGTGCGAAGCCCTCGGTTCGCTCGGCGATGCGCGCCCACTCGTGTGGCCAGCTGTCCGGGTCGCGCTCGTCGATGCGCCGGGCTGCGTCGAAGCACTCGCCGACCTCGGCGGCGTTGACGTTCATGTAGCCGAGGGTGCGCATGAGCATCCAGTCGGCCTCGTGCTCTCGGAACACGCGCAACGTGCGGGGTGCCCGAGCGGCTCCCAAGTCTCGTCGATCGGCCATCGTGCTCGCTCCTTCCGGTGTCGACTCGTCGATGCCGTTCAGTTCGTGACGGCTCGTGTGGCGGAGGGCCTACCGTCCCACGTAGCGCACGTTCGGGAGCAACACGAAGCCATCGAACGCCGCCCGCGGTGGTCCGACGATCAGCCGCGGCAGGTAGTTGACCACCATCCGCTCGGTCTCGAATGCGTCGTCGTCGAGCGGCAAGAAGGCGGGGACGCCGCCTGCGACGTCCTGCATGATGCGGAACAGCTCGTTCCGGGGCGACTCTTCGCCGACGTCGAAGCTCCGGACGCTGCCCCGGATCAGCTTCTCGCCGCTGGCCGGCACCACCACCAGGGCGTACGTCTCGTCAGCGCCGTCCGGGCTCGCTGCGGCGAGGCGTTCGGCCAGCCAACGGTCGACCGTGCCCTCTTGGCGCTGCTTCTGGGCGTGGAAGTACCCGACGTTGACGAGCGCGTTACCGGGTGCCAGCGCGAGTTGCCGGTCCACCAGCGCGTGCATCGCTGCCTCGCGCTCCGCGTCGCGCTCCGCCCCGGCTCGGACACGGCGCACGGCCGCGGACCGCGCCTCGCCGTCGAGCGCGTCGACGAGGACCGTGAACGCGAGGTCGCCCCAGCGCTCGATGGAGTCGGCCTCGTCGTCGCGCAGTCGGTCCCGGGCCGCCGCGAGCGCCGCGTCGGGGTCGACACCGTCCTCGAGCGCGGCCACCAGGTCGACCAGGACGTCGGGCTGGCCGAGTGCGTGCACGAGCCCACGGAACGGTGGCAGGAAGTCGTCTTGGGTGGGGTTGACGTCGATCGCCCGCACCGCGATCTGCTGGTCGGGTGGCAGCGTCGCGTTGGCAGCTCGGATGCGCTCGAGCAGCGCCCCATAGGTGCGCAACGCCCCTTCCCCCGGCGTATCGGCGACGCCGCGGGTGTAGGCGTCGAGCAGCCAGCTGAACACCTGGGGGAACTCGAGGAGCACGGTCGTGAGCCCGTGGGGCTGCAACGCGACGACGAGATCGCCCACGAAGGCGTCGTGTTCGGAGATGTCGTGGAACTCGCCCACCACCAGCACGCGCTGGTCGGCCAGGCGCTCGATCATCGCCTCGGGCAGGCCGTCGTCGAACCGGACGATGTCGCGCTCGACGATGGCGTGGAGGGCGTCGCGCTCGACGGTCCCGCGCAGCGAGGGCCCGCACCCGACCAGCGCGCCGATCACGAGCAGCGCGAGGAACGCACGGATTCGCATGGGTGACCTCGATTCACCGACAGCCGAGGTGCTTGTGACCCTCATGGTAACGCCGACCGCTGGCTCGCCCCGTCACGCGAGGACGAGCAGGGCGATCCCAACCACCATGACCACGGCGCCGAGTCCGCGCCGCAGCGCGTTGCCCTCTGCGAGCGTCCGCGCCCCGAGCACCGCCGCGAACAGGATGCTGACCTCGCGCATCGGCGCGACGACGCTGACGGGTGCGAGCTGCAGCGCGCTGAGCACCAGCAGGTAGGCGAGCGGCGAGAGCAGACCGACGCCGATGACCTCGAGCCGGTGCGTTCGCCAGGTCTCGCGCACCGTGCCCCAGCGCCCGAGCACGATGGGGAAGAGCAGCGCCGCGCGCCCCGAATCGGCCAAGAGCAGGTAGAGCAGCGGCGCTGCCCCGACGTGGCCGACGGCGTAGCCATCGAGGACCGTGTACGCGGCGATGACGAGTCCCGTGAGGAGCCCGTAGCCGATGGCGGCCGACTGCCCGGAGCGGGAACGCCCGCCGCTGAGGACGAACACGCTCGTGACGACCAAGGCCGTGCCGCCGAGCGCGAGCGCACCGGGGCGTTCACCCAGGAGGACGATGGCGGCCAGGGTCGCCAGGAGCGGGCCGCTCCCGCGTGCGAGAGGGTAGACGAGGGACAGGTCGCCGACGCGGTACCCACGCTGCAGCGCCGTGAAGTAGGCGATGTGCAAGACGGCGGATGCGAGTGCGAGCAGACCGTGCTGGAGGGTGAACTCCGGTGCCGCGACGACGACGTACGCCGCGGCGACCGGCACGTAGGCGATGACGGTGACCGCCGACAGGAGCCACAGGAACTCGACCCCACCACCTGCGCGCTTGGCGAGCAGGTTCCACGTTGCGTGCATCAGGGCGGAGGCGATCACGAGCGCCGTGGCGAGGGCGGTCATGGAGGCGAGCGTACCTGGACGAGCCGATCCATGGGAACGAGCCACGGCTCGCGGTCGGGCACGTGTTATCAAACACTTTTGGCATCGACGCACAGCCTGTCCCCCACGAGCGCACCAGATCAGAGGTGCTAGCCTCTCGCATGACCCGTCCACGATCCAGGCCCGCCGGTGGCTGATCCTCGCGCCACAGCCGAGCCAGACGTGCTGGCATGGGACGACGGGTCCCGCATCGACCATGCCGCAGCGTGGCCTGCCCTGTCCGCCGTGTGGCGATCGAGGATCGTCGGCGGCCTCTACGGTGGCCTCCCAGAGCCACCGACCACGCTGACGAGCACGCTGCGCAGCGTGTCTCACGTCGCACGCCTGCCCGGGGTGCCGATCCTCGAGGTCTTCCGCATCGTGTGCGAAGGGGGAGACGTGCGTGTGCCGCTGGTGCTGCACGTCCTTCGGCCGGACGTGGATCACCCGGTCCCTGTCGTGCTTCACGGTGACGGTTGCTGGTGGCCGCCAGCGGCGTCCACGGTCCAGGCCGCGCTCGCCGCAGGTGTTGCCGTGGCGCGATTCGACCGCACCGATGTCGCCGACGACCCCGCAGCCGCGCCCACGGCAGTCGCCGACCGACGCTCTGGACCGCTGTACGACGCACACCCAGGCGCCCGCTTCGGTGCCATCGCCGCCTGGGCCTGGGCGTACCACCGTTGCGTCGACCTGATCGAGCGGCACCCGGCGTTGGACACATCACGGGTCGCCGTCACCGGCTTCTCGCGGGGCGCCAAGACCACGTTGCTGGCAGGGGCAATGGACGATCGCATAGCGCTCACCCACGACCACGCCTCCGGTGCGGGGGGCGGAGCCCTCTCGCGCGTCGTCGGGGCGGGCGGAGAGACCCTGGCAGAGGTGGTCGCGCGCTTCCCTGCCTGGTTCGGCCCGGACGCGGCGACGATCGCGCACGATCCGCATGCCATGCCGTTCGATCAGCACGTGCTCCTCGCCCTGATCGCACCACGTCGCTTGCTGATGACGTACGCCGCGGACGACGCCTGGTCGAACCCGGACGGCGCGAGGCGCGCGGCCGAGGCGGCGCGCGCGGTGTATCGACTGCACGGCGACGAGCGTGGGCTCGAGTTCCGGCTGCGGCCGGGTGGGCACGAGTACACCGCCGCCGATTGGTCGGCGCTGCTCGGCGCGTTCAGCGGTGGCTGATCGACCCCTTGTCCGATATGACATATTATCGGACATAGCCCACACGATCGTGATAGCCTCCGATCATGCCGACCGATCTGGTCCTCCAGACGTCCTGGGCCAATCAGGCGACGCGGAAACGCGAAGCCGTGAGGGCCTGCGCCTCGCGCGACGTCCCGACCCTCCTGTCGCTCCTCAACGCCTACCTCACCGCGCGCAGCCGTAAACGAGCGCGCACCTCGGAGCGCACCCGCACGACCTACGAGCTCGGTGTGCGCACCTGGATCGAGTTCTGCTGGCCCGACCTCGACGGCTCGCCCGATACGCCGCTGCTCAGGGCGACGCTCGACGACGTCGACCTGTTCGTCGCCACCTTGCAGAGCGAGCCGTCCGCCGTCACGCGGCAGCCGCTCGCGCCGTCGACCATCGCCACCTACGTGTCGGCGGTGCGCACGTTCTACCGCGCCCTGGTCTGGGCCGGGGCGCTGGCCGTCAACCCGGCCGACGAGGCGCAGGCGCCTGGCGACCCGCGGCCCGCACACGAGCGGCGCCCTGCGGTGGATGCCGACGCCTATCGTGCGCTGTGCATGCGTTTGATGGGAGAAACGGCGTTACACAAGCGAGACCTTGTGATGCTGCGGCTCTTCGGCGATGCTGGCCTGCGCGTGTCAGAGGTGGTCGCGCTCGCTGTCGACGACGTCGATCTGGCGTCTGGGACGCTGTTCGTGCGCAATGGCAAGGGCGGCAGGAGCGCCACGCAGTTCCTGACGAAGCGCCTCGCCGAGGCGCTGGCGGCGTGGTTGACGGTTCGTGCGGCGCACGCTGCGGCCGGCGTGGCCGCGGTGCTCGTGAACGTCGGCGATCACGTGCAAGATGCCTACCTCGGTCGCGCGATGAGCGAGCGCACCGTGCGTCGGACGCTGAACGCCTACTACCGTGAGGCGGGTCTCCCCTTGCGCTTCCGCGGCACGCATACGCTGCGTCACACCGCCGGAACGCGCTACTACCGCGCCACCCAGGACCTGCACCGGACGCGCGAGTTCATGCGCCACGCCAACATCGCCACGACGGCCATCTACGCCAAGATGGACCGTGCGATGGTGCTCGAGGGCGTGCGACGGCTCGACGCCGAGGAGGACGACGCATGAGCCTGTCGCGCCGTGGACGGAGATGATGCACCGTGCATGACACCACCACACCACACGCAGCTGGTCCCACCCCGTGGGACCAGCCAGCCTCGCGTCTGAGTGGTCGTGTCGCGTTGGTGACCGGCGCCGCACGTGGCATCGGGCGCGCCGTCGCGCGCCGCTTCGCACGGGAGGGCGCCACCGTCTTCGCAGCCGATCGCCTGCCTGACGAGTTGGGGGGCGTCGTCGCCACACTCGTGGCGGAGGGGGGCAACGTGCAGGCATGCTCACTCGACGTCACCGACGAGGCGGCTGTCGACGCGGCCATCATGGGCATCATCGACGTGGCGGGGCGCATCGACGTGCTCGCGAACGTCGCCGGGGTCATCGCGTTGGAGGCGATCGACGCCACCGACGTCGCCACGTTCGACCGGATCGTCGCCGTCAACCTGCGAGGCCCGTTCCTGACGATGCGTGCGGTCGCGCCGCACATGCGGCGTGCTGGACATGGTGCGATCATCAACGTCTCCAGCCGTGCCGGCACCGTAGGTTCGGCGCTCGAGGCGGCATACTGCGCCTCGAAGTTCGGTCTGGAAGGCCTGAGCCGTGCCGTGGCGAAGGACCTCGAGACCGACGGGATCGCCGTCAACACGATCACGCCTGGTATCCCGACGCGCACCGCGATGAGCGAGACCACGTACGGCCCGGAGCAGCGTGCGCTGTGGCGCGATCCAGACGTGATCACCCCCGCCTTCGTCCAGCTGGCGCTGCAGGACCCGACTGGGATTCACGACCAGCACGTGAACGCGTGGCAGCTCTCGGAGCGCCTGCGCCGAGCGTTGGCGTCGTGACGCCGCCAGAGCACGTCGATCTGATGGTTGTGCATGGCCTCGTGTTGACGATGGACGCTGTCGGTACGCGCCACGACGACGGCGCCGTCGCTGTCCGCAACGGTCGGATCGTCGCGGTCGGACCGAGCGAGGAACTCGAGCGCCGCTTCGTCGCATCTCGGACGATCGACGCGCACGATCAAGCGGTCTTGCCGGGGCTGATCGACACGTATACGCACGCCGGGCACGGCCTCGTTCGCGGCTTGTTCCACCCCGTCCATGGCTGGCCTGCAGGCGCCCTGTACTGGCACGCGACGAGTCCGGAGTGGTGGCGCGCCGAGGCGCGCTTGGCTGCGCTCGAGCGCACCCGTTGTGGGGTCACGAGTGCGGTCGTCATCGTCGGTAGCACGCCTGCTCGAGTCGACGAGCCGGCGTACGCGCTCGCCGTCGCGCGGGCTCATGCCGACGCCGGGTTGCGTGTTGTCGTCGGGGTGGGACCACCCGACCCGCTGTTCCCACACCTCGACGACGCCTGGCACGCCACTCGCTGGGACGCGACTGGCCCGACTCGCGTGCCGTTCGACTACGAGAGCGCTCTCGCGGTGTCACTCGACGTGATCCATACGCTCGCCGGTGGTGATGGAGACCTCGCGCGCGGTTGCCTCGCGCCGCCGTACCTGTTCGGGCGTCACGTGGCGCACAAGCTGTTGCCGCGCCGCTTCCCCACAGCCTCGGACGCCGCATCGATCGGGCGTGAGGCAGAGCGCATGCGCAGCCTCGCCGACGATCTCGGCGTGCTGGTGCACACCCACATGTTCCACGGCTCCGTCGCGTACGCGCTCGAGCACCTCGGGGCCGATGCCACGGCGGCCATCCTCGGCCCCGATGTCGTGATCGCTCACGCCAACGGCCTCGCGGCGGCGGAGGTCGACGCCCTCGGGTCCGCGGGTTGCTCCATAGCGACCGTGCCGACGACGCACGAGAACCTGTGGTACGGCTTCGCGCCGATGCTCGACCTGCGCGATGCCGGTGCGGTCGTCACCATCAGCAGCGACGGCGCCGCGCCGTACCGCTCGCTCGACCTGTGGCGCGACCTAGGCAGCGCCACCTGGAACATGTGGCATCGCCATCACGACCAGGCCGTCATGGCGCCCGAGAGCGTGCTGCGGATGGTCACCAGCGATGCCGCACGGGCGCTCGGCGTCGCACACGAGCGTGGCTCGCTGGAGTGCGGGAAGTGTGCCGATCTCGTGACGGTCGATCTCCGGGCGCCGCACTTCACGCCTCTGACGTCACTCGAGTATCAGCTGGTTCACTTCGGGAGCGGTGCCGACGTGCACACGGTCGTCGTCGCGGGCGAGATCGTCAAGCGGGGTGAGGTGTTCACGAACATGGAACCTGACACCGTACGGGCCGAGGCCGTCGATGAGTCGCGCCGCGCCTTCGAACGGGCCGGCATCGACACCATCGACGCCTACCGTTGGCGCTGATCCGTGCGCGAGCGCTCGAAGGTGCCCGCCGGGATGAGCACGGTCGCGAGGACCAACAGCGGACGCGCGAGTTCATGCGCCGTGCCGACATCGCGACGACGAACCGCGCGATCGTGCTCGAGGGCGTGTGACGGCTCGCTCGTGATGCGTTCGTCGTTTCTCTCGACGACGCGTCGTCTACATCCGGCCGCAAGTGGAAAACATAGACTATCGTGAGAATCCGCAAAAAAGGGGTCCTGCTGCCCTTTGCAAGGAGGTACCCACATGTCATCCGAACGTAACCGACGAAACCGGATGGGCGTGCTGACCGCCCTCGCCGTGGTTCTGGGCCTCACGCTCACGGCCTGTGGCGGTGGCATGAGCCAATCCGATGTCGACGCATTACGTGAGCGGATCGAGACCATGGAAGGGCGACTCGACGCGGTCTACGACATGGTCGAGACCGCACGTGACGACGTCGGTGACGAGGCCGAACCAACCCTCGACGAGGTGCGCGCAGAACTCGAGGAGATGCGGGCCCTCCTGGCCGAGGTGCTCGACGAACTCGCGCCGCCGCCGCCTCCGCTCGACCCGGCCGGCGATCCGGCAGCACCTGGCGCAGCTCCCGACGCACCGGGGTTCTGAGCTGCTGTCTCTGCCGTCAACCCAGGAGCAGTCGATCGGCCGCGGCTGGTAGCCGCGGCCGATCCTCGTGAGGTCGTTGTGAACGTGAGCCTGGAAGCGCGGTGGCGAGCCGCACGGAGAGCCGATGGCGCGGGGTCCCGTGCTTCCGGGCCAGCGCCTCTGCCCGTTCCTTAGAAGGTGCCCTCCGGGATGGGCTCGTTGACGAGCACCTGCTCGAAGCGCATCGTCGCGAAGCGCTCGAAGCCCCCAGCCGTCTCGAGGTACATGACCGCGTCGCGGCCCACCGCGGTGCTGCCCGTGACCGGCTCGTCGAACACGCTCAGGATCACGCCGTCGGGCGAGTCGACCACGACCGCGACCAGGAGGCCCTGGCCGTCGAAGAGGTAGCGCGCGACCTCGCTGTCGTCGACGCCCGCGACGGCGACCGCCCCGCGCACGGTGACCTGCTCGCCCTCCGCCAGGTCGCCGTAGCTCTGGACGCCGTCGTACGAGGCGCTGTCGATGCCCGCCAACGGGTCGTTCGGGTCGGCGTCGAACATGTCGGCGAACTCGTCACCGATGGCGGCGGGCAGCGGGAGCGACATGCCGCCCATCGCCATGCGCACCTGACCGTCCGCGACGATGATCGTGGCGACCATCCCGGGCGAGATCTCGGTCTCGATCGCGGCTCGCTTGGTGACGTAGTCGATGATGGTGCTGGTGCGGACGGCCATGTCGCCTTGCTGGTGCAGGGTCATCACCATCACCTGCTGCAGCGTCTCGACGGCCTCGCCTGGGCTCGGCTGGATCCCCTCGAGGAGCGAGCGGGCGCGATCGTCGATCTGGGCTGCGGCGAACGAGACGAGCAGCGCAGCGCAGACGGCGATGAAGACGGACGGACGAAAGCGATCGATGATGCGTTGCATGGCCACAATCTAACCGCCGTGCCGCGTCGACGCCGTGCGCTTCGTCGCAGCGCGGCCCGAAGTGTCGCGCTTCAGCCGGCCGTCGCAGCGTCGAACAGCGGGTTCTGGCGAGCGTCGCGCCGGATCGAGAACACCCGGCTCACGCCGCCCTCGGTGGTCACGCCCCAGAGCACGTCGGCGACCTCGAAGGTCGCCTTCTGATGGGTGATGAGGATGAACTGCGTCCCGGCGTGCGCGAGGCGCTCCAGGAACGCTCCGAAGCGCCGGATGTTGGCCTCGTCGAGCGGTGCGTCGACCTCGTCGAGCACCGCGATCGGCAAGCCGCCACGCTCGCGCGCCATCAGCGCGAACAGGAAGGCCAACGCCCCCATGGTGCGCTCGCCGACCGACAACAGGCCGAGCGACTGCGTCTGCTTGCCGCCCGGGGTCAGGCGGATGCGCAACCCGGTAGGCCGTGCGCCCTCCGTGTCGACGTCGACCTCGCCGACCGCGTCCTCGCCGAACAGGTCGCGGACGTGCAACCGAAACGACGTGCGCAACGCGTCGATGGCCTCGGTCAGGCCGGCCGTCGTCTCGCGGTCCAAGCGTTCCAGTGTCCCCTCCAAAGCGGCCGCCGCACCCTCGGCCTCGCCGACCTCGCGCTCGAGCACGGCGAGCCGCTCGGCGCGCTCATCGAAGTCGCGGGCCGCTCGATGGTTCACCGGGCCGATCGCCTCGAGCGCCGCCTCGGCTTCGCGTAACCGGCTGCGCGCGGTCCGCTCGGGGATGTCGAGCGGCGTGACACCCGCGGGGAGGTTCGAGGACTCCTCGACGGCCAGCTCCAGCGCCACCTCGCGGCGCGCGACCACGAGCCTCACCTCTTCGAGTTCGCGCTCGGCCTCGCGGAGGCGCCGGGCCGCGTTCTCGAGCGCGGCCTCGTCGGCGGCGAGGCGGCTGCGCGCCGACTCGAAGGCAGCTCGCACGTCGGCGAGGTCGGTCGGGACAGCGGCTTCGGCGCGCTCGGCGGAAGCGGAGCTCTCGGCGGCGTGCTCACGCGCCTCGGCGAGACGTTGCTCGTCGTCGCCGCGCTCCGCCAGGGCGACGCGCAGGCGTTCCCGCCCTGCGACGAAGCGTGCCAGGTCGGCCTCGAACGCCTTGCGGCGCTCCGCGTGCACCGCGGCGGCCTCGCGCGCGACAGCGGCCGCCCGCTCGGCCTCGCGCCAGGCCGCGTCGGCCTCGAAGCGCTCGCGCTCGCGAGTCTCGGCGGTCTCTCGTGCGGCTTGCGCGGCGCGCTCGAGCGTCGCCAGGTCGGGCACGTCGGGCGGGCGCTGGGCGTCGTCGGCAGCCTGTTGCAGCCGTTCGATCCGCGCGCTCGCCTCGTCGCGAAGCCGGTCTTGGGCCGCCGCTGCCGCCTCGGAGCGAGCCGCTTCGGCGGCGTCACGCTGCGCCTGGTCGCGCGTGGCGTCGGCCTCGGAGCGCAGCGATCGCAGCGTGGACTGCGCCGACAGGACCTCCTGCAGCAGCCGCTCGGCCGCCTCGGCGCTGGCGCTCGCCTCCGCTTCCGCGTCCTCGAGGTCCTTCGCCGCTCCGACCACCGATGGTCCACCGTGGCGCCGTCCCCCCGACATGGCGCCACTCGGGTCGAGCGTGTCGCCAGCCAGGGTCACGAGGCGTGGCCGTTGTCGGTGCCGACGCGCCAGCGCGGTCGCGTCGTCGAGGTCCGTCACCACGGTCGTGTCGGCGAGCAGTTGCTGCGCCACGCCGCGGTAGGCCTCGTCGATGTCGATCAGGTCGAGGGCTGGAGCGACGACGCCGGTGTCGCCAGCCCCGGCCCAGTCCGACGAACGCCCGGCCCGCAACAGGTCGAGGGGCAGCAGCGTGACCCAGCCACCCGCCGACCGGACGTGGTCGAGAACACGACCGGCCGTCTCTGCGGTGTCGACGACCACGTACTCCGCCCGCCGGCCGAGCGCCCCGCCGATCGCTGCCTGGTAGGGCTCCGGCACGCGCACCAGATCCGCCACCGAGCCGATGACGCCGGCGATACCCGACGTGAGCGCATGCTTCGGCCCCTGAGCGTAGCCTTGCCGTGCGCGCCACGCCGAACGCTGGCGCTCGACGGCACGCGCGCGCGCCTGTGCCTCGCCGTGTGCGGCGCCGTGCTCGGCTTGCAGGCTGGCCAAGCGTTCGCGCGCCTGCTCCAAGGCGGCTTCTGCGGTCTGCTGAGCGTCGGTCGAGCGCGCCGCCCGCTCGCGCAGGGGTCCCGGGTCGGGTGCGTCCATGGCGTCGAGCGCGAGCGCATGCTCGTGCGCAGAGGCGAGCTCGTCGCGCAGCGACGACAGGCGGCTGGCATGCGCGCTCCAGGCTCGCTCTGCACGTCCGAGCGCCTCTTGCGCCCGAGTGCGTGCCGCAGCCGCCTCGGCGGCGGCGGCGCCGGCCTGCGCGGCTGCCTCCCGACGCGCGTCGGCGTCGGACTGCGCGCGCTCGGCCTCGGCCGCGAGCGTGACCGCGTCGCCCTGCGGGGCGACGGGTTCTGCGAGCCCCTCGAGCCGCGCGATCTCGGCGTCCCGCGCCGCGACGCGTTGCTCGAAGGCGCGAACGCGTTCCTGGGCGCGCTCCGCTTCGGCCTGGGCGAGCGCGGCCTGGCCGCGCCGCTGCTCGACGAGCGCAGCGGCCTCGCGGTAGCGGGCCTCGGCGGCTTCGAGCGCCGTGCGGGCGCCGCCGACGCTGCCGCGGATCTCGACCAGCGCCTCCTCGCCCTCGAGGATCGCCTGCTCGGCGGCGCCCTCGCGACGCCGCAGGTCGGCGACCTCGGCGCGCAACCCCGCCTCGCGCGCGTGCGCGGCGCTGACTCGGAGCTGCAGCGCCTCGCGCGACAACTCGTCGTGGCGCGACGCCTCGGCTGCCTCCACCCGCAGGCGGCCGACCTCCTCGCGTTGATCGAAGAGGACCACTTCGAGGCGCTCGAGATGCGCTCGAGCGGTGGCCAGGCGCGACACGGTCTGCTCGCGCCGGTGCGCCAGGCGCGCCACACCGGCGGCCTCCGCCACGTACTGCAGCAGCTTCTCCGGGTCGGCCATCAGCACGCCGGCGACCTCGCCCTGCCCGATCACCGCGACGCCTGCGGTCCCCAGGCCCGAACCGGCGAGGGCCTCGTCGACGTCGACGAAGCGCGCGGCCTTGCCGTTCAGGCGCAGTGTGCTGTTGCCGTCGCGATCGAGGTCGCGCCTGATCACGAGGCGCTTCTCGCCGGCGCTGAGCGTCACCTCGACCTCGGCGTACCCGAGGCCGCGCTTGCCGGCGGCGCCGTGGAAGATCAGGTCGGTCTTGTCCTCGGCGCGGTACTGCCGGGCGCGACCACCGCCGGTCGCCCATTTCAAGGCGTCCAGGATGTTCGACTTGCCGGCGCCGTTCGGACCGACGATCGCCGTGACTTCGTCGTCGAACTCGATGACGGTGCGGTTGCCGAAGCTCTTGAAGCCGGCGAGGGTGAGGCTGGTCAGGCGCACGGCGCGATCACCAGGCGTGGGCGCAGCGCGCTCAAGCGGTCGGCCGCGCCAGCGCCCGCAGCAGTGCGGCGCTCACGCGGATCCCCTGGAGGTAGTCCTCGACCGCGAACTTCTCGTTCGGTGCGTGGGCCCGGTCGTCTTCCTGGCCGAGGCCCACCAGGAGCGTCTCCGCCCCCAGCAGCCGCTGGAAGTCCGAGACCACGGGGATCGAGCCACCGCTGCGGGCGAACACCGGGTCGCGGCCCCACACCTGCCTGAGGGCCGTCGTAGCGGCCTGGACGCTGGGCGCGTCGAGCGGTGTCATGGCCGGGTGGCCGAGGCCCTCGGCCGTGACGCTCACATCGACGCCGTCGGGCGCGTGCGCCGTGAGGTGCGCCTCGAGCTGCGCGAGCACGTCGCGTGGGTCTTGGTCGGGGACCAGCCGGCACGACACCTTCGCCATCGCTTCCGCGGCGATCACCGTCTTGGCGCCGTCGCCCTGGAAGCCACCCGAGAGCCCGTTCACGTCGAGCGTCGGTCGGGCCCAGAGGCGTTCGAGCAGCGTGTAGCCGTGCTCACCGGGGGTCGCGGTGACACCGGCATCGGCCATGAACGCGTCCTGGTCGAACGGCACGCTCGCGATCGCCGCGCGCTCCCGGTCGTCCAGGGGGCGCACCGGGTCGTAGAAGCCGTCGACGAGGACGCGGCCGTGAGCGTCCTTGAGGCCGGCGAGCAGGCGCGCCAAGGCGTCGAGGGCGTTCGGCACGCCGCCGCCGTAGGCGCCGGAGTGCAGGTCCCGTCCGGCCGCTCGCACCCGGATCGTCACGTAGGTCATGCCCCGCAGCCCGTAGGTGATGGTGGGGATGCCTGGACCGACCATCGCGCCGTCGGAGACGATCACGACGTCTGCGGCGAGCTCGTCTGCGTGGGCCTCGACGAACGCTGCGAGGTTCGGACTGCCGATCTCCTCCTCGCCTTCGATCAGGAAGGTGAGGTTCACCGGGAGCGAGCCGTCGCTCGCCAGCAACGCCTCGACGCCCTTGACGTGGGCGTAGACCTGACCCTTGTCGTCGGAGGCGCCGCGCGCCGTGATGACGCCGCCGCTGACGACCGGGTCGAACGGGTCGTGGGCCCAGAGCTCGAGCGGCTCGGCGGGCTGGACGTCGTAGTGGCCGTAGATGAGGACGCGCGGCGCCCCGGCCACGAGCGGGCCCTGTCCGATCACGACGGGGTGTCCTCCCGTCTCACGAACGTCGGTCTTGAACCCGAGCCGGCGCAACGCGGCAGCGCTGAACTCGGCCGCGTCCCGTACGGCGCTCGTCCGGCTGGGATCGGTGGAGACGGAGGGCATGCGCAGGAACGCGCAGAGCTCCTCGATCAGCCGCGTCTGCTCCGCGGCGACGTACTGGTCGACGGTCATGGCGAGCACGCTACCACCCGCCGGCGACCCCGAGGCGCCGTGCTCGTCAGCTGTCGTCGCCACGTGCGCGGCGCAGCAGGGCGTTGAGGACGGCGACGTCGGCCTCGGTGCCGGCATCGTCGTCGTCGTCGACGTCGCTTGGGGCCGGCAACGCCCGCATGTCGCGCATCTCCGACTGGAGTCGCTCCTGGAGCGACCCGATCCGGCGCTCCATGCGCACCTGCAGATCGTCGAGCGTGCGCCGCAACTTGATGATCTCCTCCACCCCGGCGAGGTTCACGCCGAGCTCCTGCGTGAGCCGCCTGATCTCGCGCAGCTGCTCGATGTTGCGCTGCGAGTACAGGCGCGTCTTCCCTGCCGAGCGCGACGGCTCGATCAGCCCCTTGCGCTCGTACAACCGTAGGGTCTGGGGGTGCATGTCGACGAGTTCGGCCGCGACGCTGATGACGTAGAGCGGCTTGTCCTTGTCGGCCATGGGGTCATGGCGGCCCGCACCTGCAGCCGCGGCGTCGTGGTCGGCGGCGTCGGAACGGCGGTCGTCGTCGCTCATGGCAGCTTCCTCTCGTCGGTCACGGTGCGCCGAATGGCCGTCAGGGCGCTGCGCGCGGTGTCGAGCGCGGCCCGGGCGAGTCCGCGCCAGATGTCGATGCGGACGGTCAAGACCAGGTCGCCGCCGAGGCCGCCACCTGCTACCTGCACGCCCTGACCGTCGCGAACGCCCGGTGGGACGCTGACCGGCACGCCGAGCACGATCGCGCTCAGCCCGCGGCTCGCCTCCAGCGGGGTGACGTAGACCTCTCCGACCAGGTCGCGCCCTTCGGACCGGAAACCGGTCGGCAGCTCGACCGCCACTTCGACGTAGGCGTCGCCGGGCGGCTGACCCGGGCCGCCCATGCCGGCGAGGCGCAGCTTGGTGCCGGGCCGGACGCGCGCCGGCACGGTCACGTCGACGCTGATGCCGCGCGCCAGACGGCCGGTTCCACCGCAGGTGGCGCATGAACCTTCATGATCGTGACCGGACCCACGGCACGTCGAGCATGTCACTGGACCCGGCAGGTGGATGCGCTTGCGGCCTCCGGTTCGGGCGGTGCCGAGGTCGACGCCGGCACGCACCTCGCGGTCCTCGCCCGGCAGCAGGCCCGCCTGCCTGAACATCGTGGTCACACCGCGGAACAGCGCGTCGAACACGACGTTCCCGGTGGTCGGGACGCCGCCGCGGCGGCTCCAGTCGATCGGGATGTCGGCCTCTTGGAAGATGACGCGCCAGTCGACGTGCGAGAAGTCGGGCTGGGCGCCCACAGGCCCGCGGCCGACGTGACCGTAGGTGTCGAACCGTTGCCGCGCCTCCGGATCGCGGAGCGTCGCATACGCCTCCGAGATGGTCTTGAAGCGCTCTTCGGCATCGGCATCGCCAGGGTTCCGGTCGGGGTGGTTGCGCAGCGCCAGCGTGCGGTAGGCCCGCTTGATCGCGTCGGCGTCGGCGTCGCGCGGGACGCCGAGCACCTCGTAGGGGTCGTTCGCTCCGCCCGGCACGCGGTGAGTGTACCAGATGTGAGTCTGGGTGACTCAAGTCGGATGACGGCGCCGTCGATGCTATGCTGGGAAGGTCCGCGCGAGGCGCGGCCGAGAGGTCGAACCATGAACGTGCACCTGCGCAGAAGCTTGCTCGTGATCCTGAGCGTCGTGTTGCTCGTGTTCGCCCTGGCGGCGTGCCGCAACGAGACGCAGAACCGGCTCCGTCGCAGCATCCAAGACTTCACCAGCGTCAGGATGTACATCACGGTCCTCGCGTACGACGGCACCGTGGTGTTCGAAGGGCTCGTCGACGGCAAGCCGACGCGCTCGTCTGCGATGTCCGACGACGGCGGCGATCCTCAGACCGGCAGTTACATCTTCTGGTACGACGAGCGTGGCCGGTACCACCAGACGAGCCTGCCGTACATGGTTACGACCTACGACCGCGGGGTGCAACCGTGAGCGAGCCGCTCGAGCGGCGATCGCGACGGAGCCGGCGCCTCGACCGCCCAGGAGGGACGTCCATGCGTATGCGTCTTGTCTCACGTTGCCTCGCCGGCGCGACGCTCGTGTTCGCCCTGGCTGCGTGCACCATCACGTTCGAGCCCGCGACCGACCCACCCCCGCGGGTGACGACGCGGCCGGCCTTCGTCGTGCTGGAGCAGTTCGTTCCCGACCGTGGGGTGAACAGCACGTATCGCATCGGCGACCCGATCGGCTTCCGAGTTCGGACCACGCAGGACGGCTACGTCACCCTCACCGCGATCGACCCCGACGGTTCCGTCTACGTGTTCGCGCGCAACATCGCCGTGCGCGGTGGGCGGACGACGGTGATCGACGGTCTCAGTCCCCGTCAGCGTTTCGTGATCACCGCACCGGAAGGCTTGCATCGCGTCGTCGCGCACTTCACGCCGCGCGCCACCGAAGAGGTGGTGACGTTCCGCGGCATCGTCGGGTACGACAACTGGCAGGCACAGATCCGCTTCGAGTTGCAGCCGTATCCCTCCGGGGAGTACCGGGAGACGCGGTTCTTCGTCAGACGCTGACGGTCGTGGTGGGCGCCCCGCGCTCACCGGCGATCGGAGCGCGTCGCCCCAGACGCTCGAGGTGGGGTTCGGGACGGGCCGCGTCGTGCGGTACACTGGGGTAGCACATGACTGGCCCGCTTCGCACGCTACACACGTGCGTCGCCGCGTGCCGGCCAGGGTCGAAAGGCAGGCGAGGGTGGCAGGTCACAACAAGTGGTCGCAGATCAAGCGCAAGAAGGCCGCGAACGACAACCAGCGCGGCAAGGTCATCAGCAAGCACATCCGGGCGATCCAGACGGCCGTCCGAGAAGGCGGCAGCGCTGATCCTGGAACGAACCTGTCGCTGAAGAACGCGCTCGCGGCCGCCAAGGGCGACAACGTCCCGGTCGACAACATCGATCGCGCGATCGAGCGTGGCCTGGGTGCGAGCGACGGCGCCGCGGCCTTCGAGACGGTGGTCTACGAGGGGTACGGCCCCGCCGGCGTCGCGATGATGGTCGAGGCGCTGACCGACAACCGCAACCGCACCGCCGGCGAGATCCGGCACGTCTTCACCAAGCGCGGCGGGAACCTCTCCGGGAGCGTGGCCTGGCAGTTCGAGTCGAAGGGCGTCATCTTCGTGCCCGACACCGCCGAAACGGTCGCGGAGGCGGCGATCGAAGCCGGCGCCGACGACATCGAGGTCGACGACGAAGGCACCACCATCTACACCCCCCCTGGCGACCTGTTCGCCGTGGCCGATACCCTCCACGCGGCTGGGTTCGAGTCGAGCGTGAGCCAGTTGACGAAGGTGCCCCAGACGCTGACGGAGCTGAGCGCGAGCGACGCCGACAAGGTCGTCGGGTTCATCGAGGCGCTCGAGGACCTCGACGACGTCCAGAACGTCTACACCACCGCCGACCTCGAGAACGCCGGCACGCTGGTGAGTTGAGGAGTGACGCGATGAGCTTCCCGACCGTGGCGTGGAACGACGTGCCCAGGATCTCCGGCTCGCAGATGCAGCAGTTGATCATGCTGGCAACGGGCAAGTATGGACTCGATAGCCGGCTCCTGGTGGAGCACACCGCCCGCAATCTCGTGCACTTGTGCGAGATGCTCGCGCCGGAGGGAACGGTCCTCGTGGTCGCGGGGCGCGGCAACAACGGCTCCGGCGGCCTCGCGGCCGCGCGCCTCCTGGCCGCCCGCGGGCGGCGCGTGTGGGTCGTCCCGACGCACGAGGCCGAGAACTACTCCGGCACGCCGAAGGAGCAGCTCGAGCACCTGCGCCACTACGAGACGGTCAAGGTGCGCACCAGCCTGCCCAAGATGAAGTTCTCGGTCGTCATCGACGCCGCGATCGGCACCAACCTCGAAGGGCCGCCACGCGGCCGCACCCTCGACGTGATCACGGTGCTCAACCAACTCGTGACGCAGCAGAGCGTCGTGATCGCCCTCGACGTGCCGACCGGTCTGCAGGCAGACGATGGCGTGGTACCGGGCGACGTCGTGCACGCCACCGCGACCCTGGCCGTCGGCCTGCCGAAGGACGGCTCGATACCGGGAGACCACGTCGGTCGGCTGTTCGTCGGCGACCTCGGCCTCCCCGACGGGCTATACGAGAGCATGGGCCTGACCCCGCCGAAGCTGCCAGCGTTCGTCACCGAGGTGCTCGTAGACTGACGGCATC
>REEJ01000057.1 GCA_007695125.1 Trueperaceae bacterium
CCGAGGGGCGCGAGCAGATGCGCGTGTTGCTGCGCAAGGGGCAGCTCGACGACCGCACCGTCGAGGTCGAGGTCGAGGACGCGAAGCCGGCGATGAGCATGCCTGGCGTACCGGGCATGGAAGAGATGGGCGCCAACTTGCAGGACATGCTCAAGCAGTTCATGCCCGCGAAGAAGGTGCGTCGGAGCTTCACCGTGCGCGAGGCGCGTCGGATCCTCGGCGGCGAGGAGGCCGATCGACTCATCGACCACGACGCCGTGCAGCGCGAGGCCGTCATGCGCGCCGAGAACGCCGGGATCGTGTTCCTCGACGAGCTCGACAAGATCGCGGGCGAGGGCAACACCAGCGGTCCGGACGTGTCGGGCGAGGGCGTCCAGCGCGACCTGCTGCCGATCGTGGAGGGCACCCAGGTCAACACCCGCTGGGGTCCCGTGAACACGGACCACATCCTCTTCATCGCGGCCGGGGCGTTCAACGTCTCGAAGCCGTCGGACCTGATCCCGGAGCTGCAGGGGCGCTTCCCCATCCGGGTGGAGCTCGAGGAGCTCTCGGCCGGCGACCTGCAGCGCATCCTGACCCAGCCCGAGCACGCCCTGACGAAGCAGTACATCGCGCTGCTCGAAGTCGACGGCACCAGGGTGCGCTTCGACGAATCGGGCATCGTGTCGATCGCGAACTTCGCGGAGAAGGTCAACGCGGAGCTCGAGGACATCGGCGCGCGGCGGTTGCACACCATCCTCGAGACGGTGCTCGAAGACGTGTCGTTCGGCACCAACCTCGGCGACATCGTGGTGGACGAGGCCTACGTCGTGAAGAAGCTCGAGGGGATCGTCGGCGACGAGGACCTCACCCGTTACGTGCTCTGACGGCCCGGCCCCCGCCAGGGGTCGAGCGTCCGGAGACCCAGCCGCCTGAAGCGCCGGGTCTCCCCCGTCGCGAGCGTCCCTTTGCGCGCGACGACGATGCCCGCGACGAGTGCGTCGCGCGTGTCGAGCGTGCGGCCGGCGCTGCGCTCGCGGGCCGTGAGCTCGGCCGCTGCGTGCGCGGCGGCGCGGTCGAAGGTCAGGATGCGTCCCCCGAGGTCGTCGGCGAGCACGGCCGCGAACGCGGCCTCGAGGCGCGCCCTGCGCTCGCCGTCGTCGATCTGGGCGAGGCCGGTCTCGAGCTCGGTCACGGTCAGCGTGGTCGTCCACACCGATGCCGGCGCCTGCGCGTCGAGCCAGCGCACCACGTTCGCGTCGGGCTCGGACTGCATGAGCGCCGCCAGGACGGGTGTGTCGAGGACGAGCATCGCTGTGGCGGTCTCCTAGGGGGGGCGGTCAGCGGGCGGCGTCGGACGGTTCGAGCAGCTCGGCGGTGAGGCCGGCACCGGCGAAGCGACCGGCGAGGCGCGTCCCCAACGGCACGTCGGCGCGGTCGTCAGCGAGCACCGCGTGGCGGAGGATGGTGCGGACCTCCTCCTCGGTCGAGCGGCCGTGCCGCCGTGCCCGCTGCTGGAGCCGTTCCTTCACGTCGTCGTCGAGGTTGCGGACGATCAGCTGTGCCATGTTCACCTCCAGGTTTGATATCATGATATCACATCGGTGCGACGCACGTGCGCATCGATCGGCGCCCGGCGCGGTGCCGACGCCGATCGCGGACCCGACGACCTCGTTCGTCTCCGTCAGGTGAACGCCGCAACCGAGACACGGTCGCGACCCGATCGCTTCGCGGCGTACGGCGCCTCGTCCGCGGCGCGCGTCAACTTCGCCGCGTCGATCCGGGGGCCGGTGGCGACCGCGACGCCGAGCGACGCGGTCACGCCGGGCAGGGTGCGCCCCTCGATCGAAGAGGTCTCATCCGCGATCGCCACCCGTACGACCTCCGCCCGAGCCAGCGCCGACGCCTCGTCCGCGCCCGGCAGCAGCAGCATGAACTCCTCGCCGCCGAAGCGGCAGGCGATGTCGCCGGATCGGACGCTCGTCGTGAGCACGTGTCCCACCGCGCGCAACACGGCGTCGCCGGCTTCGTGCCCGTGCGTGTCGTTGAACGGCTTGAAGTGGTCGACGTCGAGCATGATCGCAGCGAGCGGCTTCCCGGTACGTTCGGCGCGGTGGACCTCCAACGCGAACGCCTGCTCCAAGAAGCGGCGGTTGAACAGGCCCGTCAACGGATCACGGATGGACTGCTGCTCGAGCGCCCCCCGGAGGCGGATGTTCACGAGCGCCAACGCCAACTGCTCGGCCACCACCCGCAGCAAGCGCTGTTCTTGCACCACAGGCGTGCCGGGCGACGGGCGGTGCAGGCTCAGGACCCCCAACGTGTCGTCGCGCGACACGAGCGGCACGCACGTCGTCGAGCCGTCGCTGGTCTCATCGTGCGCGCAGCGCAGCGAACGCACGTCGCTCGCCACGAACGTCCGCCCCTGCCTGAGCGCCCAACACGCGTCCAGGTCGACATGGTCGACGGAACCGGGCTGAAGCTCGCCCCAGGCGACGCTGCGGAACATCACGGCGCGCGCGGCGTCCACCAACCACACCGACCCGGCAGCATGCAGCAGGAGCCGCGAGACCGTGTCGCTCACGGCTTGCAGCGACTCCTCGACGGACCGAGCGGCCTATAGCACGGCCGCGCGGTCCGCGATCTCTTGCGCCTCGAGGTCCCGCGCCTGCACGTTGCCGATCGGCCAGGTGTGTCTCGGCACGCTCCGCCTCCGCGACGAGGATCGCGAGGCCGGTACCGGCACCAGTGAACGCCGTTCGGGTCGCGGCGTCTGCGAACGCGTCCGGCCCCGCCTCGGGGCCGACGAGCGCGAGCCGGTCGCTGCGGACGTCGAGGGCGAGGTCGCTCCAGGCGGAGCGTCGGTCCGTAGGCAAGGGCAACGCCAACACCGCCATGATCGCGTCCTCGGCCGACGCCAACGCGGCCATACCGTCCAACACCTCCCGCCGCGGGTGCTGCTGGCGGGCGTCGATCAACGCCTCGGCCTGATCGACCACGTATGCATCGAAGGCCTCGGCCACGCGGTCGATGTCGTCTGCGTAGCGTGCACCTCCGGCCGTGTCTCGAGCGGCGGCGAGGTCGAAGGGGAAGCGCTCCACGGAGCGTTCGAAGCCGCTCAGGTACGCGATGTCACCCGTGCTGGCGAACCCGCGCGCACGCGTCTCGGCACCGACGACCGTGAGCAGCACGCGGTCGAGGCGACCGAGGAAACGCGCGACCTCGGTCGCCTCGCGCTGCGCCGCCACGACGTCCGAGAGCGCACCGGCGACGAACCATGCCGCACCCACCGCCACCGCGAGCGAGACGGCGATGCCCACGGCGACGCGTCGGAACAAGATGCGCATGTGGCAGCGTCCGCCCATGGCGTCCAGGGGCGCGTCGCGGTCTAGGGGTCAGGTGAACAGCGGCTCGGCCTCCTGCGCCTCGTGCATCGCCCGCATGACCTCCGCCGACGGACGCCCACGGAACGAGGCCACCGCCGCGAGCACCTTCGGCACCACGTGGATGTCGCCCACCGTGTTGAGGAACACCTCGCGGCGCCCCAGCACCCAGTGCACCGCGAGCTCGAGGGCGGCAGCGTCCTCGAACGGCTGGTACCACGTCGCCCGCTCGCGCGACCGCTCTCCCCACGGCCGCCTCGTGATTGCCTTGATGGTCTGCAGCGCCACGCCGCGCTCGCCGCAGACCGCGGCCAACGCCTCGAAGTCAGCGGCGTACGCCGAGTTCCGCATCATCACGTACGAGTACGGCAACAGCACCGAGTCGAACGGGAAGCGTTCGAGGCTCTGGAGGTGACGAGCCGCCACCTCGACACCGTGGCCCGTCACCCCGATGAACCGCACCAGGCCCTCGTCGCGGGCCTCGATCGCGGCCTCGAGCGCGCCGCCGGCACCGAGGGCCGCGGACCACTCGTCGGCGTCCACGAGGTTGTGCAGCTGCAGCAGGTCGACGTGGTCGACGCCCATGCGCTCGAGCGAACGGCGGATCTCGTCGCGCGCGGCGCCGTAGCGGCGCTCCCCGGTCTTGGTCGCCAGGAACACCTCGTCGCGGTGATGCGCAAGCCATGGCGCCAGGCGCAGCTCGGCGTCGCCGTACGACGCCGCCGTGTCGACGTGGTTGATGCCGTACGGTGCCAGCAGCTCGAGGGTGCGATCGGCCTCCCCCTGGGTGACGTCGCTGAGCGCCGCAGCGCCGAAGATCGCGCGCGAGCTGCGGTGTCCCGTACGTCCGAACGGTGCGGTCGGGATCATGAGCACCTCCACGTCCAGACTACGCGGTCGCGCGCGAACGGTTGCCGAGGAGCCGGCGCGCGTTCACGCGGCGACGCCACGTGCGCCGCGGCCACAGGATCAGCCCGAGCGACACGAGCGTGACCGAGGCACCCAGCACGACGGGCCACGACGCCCACCGCAGCAGCCACGTCGCGAGCGCCGCCATGACCGTCGCCAACGCCTCGGGGTGCTTGACCACGCTCTTCGCCGCCCAGATGAGCAGCGGTTGGCGCGCCAGCAGCGCCGCGCCGCCGCGCTCCGCGACCAGCTGCAACCCTGCCGGACCACGCTCCAAGCCGGCCCGGTACACCGCGTCGTCGGCGATGCTCGCGACGCGCTTGCCGCCCAGGCGCAGGCCCACGAGCGGGTGCGGCGCCGTCTCGACGAAGCGCGCCAAGGTCGCCA
>REEJ01000229.1 GCA_007695125.1 Trueperaceae bacterium
CGCACGATCGCCGCGAGGTAGCGCGACGGATCGGGGTTGTCGCCGACACCCGCTCCTGGCGGCGCCGGCGTGACGCCCTCCTCGCCGCTCTCCCGCGGCGACGACGTCACGCCGCCAGATCCCAGCGCCGTCACGGCGTAGCGATACGTCACACCCGACGTGACCGACTCGTCGCGGAACGAGCGCTCCGATGCGCCGACCGACCCCACCTCGACCAGCTCGCCTGCATCGCTCACCGGCGCCATCGGCACCCACGGAGCGTCGAGCGTCCGCTGCCGCACCTGCGCGCCGGCCGGTGCGATCTCGCGCCGCTCCACCACGAAACCCGTCACGTGCGCTCCGTCGTGCTCCCACGCCACGTCCACGAACCCTGGCCCCGGCGTCACCGTCACGTTCGTCGGGGCCGCCGGCGGCGCACCGCCGTCACCAGACCCGCCCGGACCGCATGCCGCCAACGCCATCCCGACGACCAACCCGATCGACGTCCTCACCAGCGCTCGCACCACCTCGCACCTCCTCGTGCCGACGCCACCGCACCCACCGCACGACGATGCGAACCGAGTCGTCACCAGCGCACGGCGCCAAGCGCCACGCTCACGACCATCGCACCCGACGACCGCGACGCCACGGAAGTCGGGGTTCGCATGGCAACGCCAGGTGCGGCGCCAAGTGCGGCGCGGGCGCACGCGCAACCCCGACTTTCGCTCGCTCGAAGCACCTCGATGTCAGGCTGCGCGCACGCGGTCACGGCCGCGTCGGAGGTACGCATGGGACGATTCCGAGGGTTGATGATCGCGTGCACGGCGCTCGTGCTGGTGGCGGCGTGCGCTGATGCGCCGACCGGTCCAGAAGGCGGCGGTCCGCCACCGGACGGTCTCACGATCACCGTCGGGCAGGTTGCTGAGCCGCTGAGCCTGGACCCCCACGCCGTCATCGATCAACCGTCGGCGCGCGCGATCCGGCAGGTGTACGACACCCTTGTCGACCAGACCGACACGCTCGAGCTGGTGCCGGGCCTCGCGGAGCGCTGGACCCAGGTCGACGACGTGACGTGGGAGTTCGAGATCCGTCCAGGCGTCAGCTTCCACGACGGTTCGCTGCTCACGGGCTCCGACGTCGTGTTCACGTTGGAGCGGCTCCGTGATCCGACCACGTTCGCCCCCGTCAGCTTCCTCCTGGCCTCGGTCGACGAGATCGAACTCGTCGACGCGATGACCGTGCGCATCACCACCGTCCAACCCTTCGTGCCGCTCCTCACAAACCTAGCGCAGACGGCGACCTCGATCCTCAGCGAGAGTGCGCTCACGGCGGCCGGCGACGCGTACGGCACGACGGTCGTGGTCGGCACGGGCCCATTCCGCTTCGCTTCGTGGGAGGCGGGCTCGGAGATCGTGCTCGAGCGCAACGACACGTGGTGGGGAGGCGACGTCGGTCCCGAACGGCTCGTGATGCGCTCCATCCCCGACGCTGGGCTCCGGGCGGCGGAGATCGAGGACGGCGCCATCGACGTCGCCTACGCGCTCGCCACCTCCGACGCCGTGCGCTTCCGCGACGACACCGCCATCACGCTGGCCGAGATCGAGACGCTCAACACCGCGTACATCGGGTTCAACGCCCAGAAGGCGCCCTTCGACGACGTCCGCGTACGCCAGGCGATCAACCACGCCATCGACGTCGACGTGATCATCGACGAGGTGTACCAGGGCGCAGGCGTCCGAGCGAGCAGCCCGATCGGCCCCCAGGTCTTCGGGGCGCACCCGGACCTCGAGCCCTACGCGCACGACAAGGTCCTCGCCCTCGATCTGCTCGCCGAAGCAGGCCTCGCCGACGGGTTCAGCGCCACCTTGTGGACCAACCTCAACCCGATTCGGATCCAGATCGCCGACATCGTGGCCGACCAGTTGGCCGAGGTCGGCATCGACATCGAGGTCCAGGTGTTGGAGTGGTCCACGTACCTGAACGACACGGCGGCCGGCGAGCACGACATGTTCATCCTCGCGTGGACGACCGCCAACGCCGACGCCGACTACGGCCTCTACTCGCTGTTCCACAGCAGCGCCTTCGGCCACGCCGGCAACCGCTCGTTCTGGTCGAACGCCCGCGTCGACGAGCTCCTGGACCTCGGCCGTACCACGGCCGACCCCGACGCACGACGCGACCACTACCACGAGGCCCAGGAGATCATCGCCGACGAAGCGCCCTGGATCTTCCTCAACACCACGATCGAGAGCAACGCCACCCGCGCCGACGTGACCGGCTTCGTACCTCACCCTACGGGTCACCACCGGCTGTTTGGGCTCGACAAGGAGTGACCACAGCCGAGCCGCGGTCGACATGCGCGATCTCAGAGGAACGCGTCGGGCGTCAGACCCAAGGAGACCGCGTACTCGGCGCGGCGGAACCGCTCGACGCGAGCATCGAAGGCTTCGAACACGGTCCTGATGGTCACGCCGCCTCCCGACGTGGCCCCACCGCGGAGCACCACGAGCTTGGCGAACGCACGCGCGCCGGGTGAACGCTCTACGTGCACCGTGAGTCCGTCGAATCGCACGCGCGATGGTGAAACGTTCCGGTCGAGCTCCAACCGGTGCGCAGGCTGCCCCGGGAACGCGAAGATGGCGGCGGGCTCGCGCGTTGCGCCCACGTACCTGTCACCATGACGGCTACTCGGCGGTGGCGAGGTGATGGATGAAACCGGCGCCCCACGTACGTGGAGGCTTTCTAGGCGCTACACGAGGCCGGTGCGATCGGCCGCAGGTCGATCGAATGACCACCACAAGAAGGCGTTGCCGCTCGCCCTGGTCGAGGTGACGCCCCAAGACCTAGGTGTCGATGTCAGCCATCGCGCAGTGATCAACGTTGCTGCATCGGTTCCCCTCCACCGTGAGCTCCACATAGGGGTTCCAGTCCGCGAGAGCCTTGGAGCCCGTGCCCGCTGCGATCCACATGCCCTGTTGCGCCTGGAACCCGTCGACGTCGCGCAGAGCATGGGCGGTCAGTTCCGGCGAACAGAACGAGCGCCGAGGAAGGCTCCGGCGCCAAACCACACTCCTCTGCTGGATCAAGCAATCGACCATCGCATCAGAACCGCACGTTCGACAACCCCACGACCTGCACGAGCCCCTCCCCAGGCGAGGTGGTCCCAACCCCCAGTTGACCGAACGCGTTACTACCCCAGGCCCATACGGTGCCATCGTCGCGCACCAGGAGACTGTGCACGTAGCCGCTGGCGGCGCTCTGCACGCCCGACAGGTCGGAGAACTGCCACGTCAGGTAGCCATGGGACCCGTGCCCGTAAGCCCATAGTGTGCCGTCCACACTCACTGCGTAGTTATAGTGCCCCAAAGCGACGCTCCGCATGTTGGACAACCCCCCAACCTGTTTCGGCGACGAATGGTAAGACTGCCATCTCCATGCCCAGACCGTTCCGTCCTCGCGAACCGCCGAAGAGCGGTCGTCGGCGGCGACGCTCCGCACCTCCGACAGGCCCACCACCTGCACCGGGGACAGCTCATTCTCGCCCCATTCCCAGACCGTTCCGTCCTCGCGAACCGCCAACGAGTGTTCCCAGCCGGCGGCGACGCTCCGCACGTTCGACAACCCCGCTACCTGCACCGGCAACGACCGATGCGTGGTGGTCCCATCACCCAGTTGACCGGCCCCGTTCTCACCCCAGGCCCAGACCGTGCCATCCTCGCGCACCGCCAACGAGAACTCGTTCCCAGCAGCGATGGTACCTGTGGGCCTCTCGGGCGACACGTCACCCGGCGCTTCCACCGTCACGATGGCCTCACCCCACGCGCCCGAATCAGCCACACTGGTCGCACGCACCGCGCACTCGCCGGCCGACGTCGGCGCCGTGAACGTCGTCTCGCTCCCACTCCCGCTCAAGCTCCCGCACGTCGCGTCCCACGTCACGCTCCTGTCACTCGCGCCTGACACCATCGCCGAGAACGCCTGCGTGCCGTTCGACAGCAACGTCACGCTCGCCGGCACCACGCTGACCACCACCTCATCCTCATCGTCACCAGGACCAGGCCCACCGTTCGCCCACGGATCACCCACGATGATGGTGTGCCTCTCCAATGGCGTCACGCGCAGCATCGTCCCGATGCGCGCTCCCGTCTTCGCGGCGCTCGACACTCGACCGAGGTAGTTCAGGAACCCGAGGAGGCCGTCCGTCACCGCCTTGGCGCCCTCGCGTCCGACGCTTTCGGCCGCGATCGTCGCGGCGTCGATGACGAAGCCATAGAAGAGGTTCATGTAATCGCTCGACGACCACATGTCGGCTCCGGCTGTCGCTTGGATCGCCGTGTTCACGACCGTCTCCACCAGCAGCACCACGTCGTCGTCACCAGCGTCGATCAAGCCCGACAGGATGCCCCCGACGTCCAGCGGCAGGATCCCCAACGCGTCGAGCCCGCCCTCGATCACGTTCTGCGCACACGCCAAGCCCAGATCGAAGCGACTTACGCCATCGTGCACGTCGTTCCACTCCGAGAGGAACGTCAGATCGTTCCGACGCCCCTCACCCGCGAAACCGAGGATGCACGTCACCATGTGGCTCACGTACGCGCCCTCCGGCACCTCCAGCCCGCGCTGATCCAACTCCATGGCCCAGTAGAGGCCCGTGCGCAGCAGCTCGAAGCTCAAGCCGATCGGATCGACGGCTTCGGCCACCCACGAGTACTCCGCATCGAGCCGCAAGCGACGATCGGGTGCGTCGAGCCGCACCGCGAAGTCCGGGTTCCAGCGATCCATGAAGCGCGCCTCGACCTCGGACCGAGACACCTCGTCGGTGTCGACCTCGTACAACCGACCCAACCACGTCACGGTGCGCTCGCCGGCCCACCGCTGGTACCCGGCGCTCCATTCAGGCTGGATGAACGAGCGTTCCTCATCGACTGCGAACCGAACCGCATCCTGATCCACGGCGCGCACCAAGATCCCGGACGCCGAAGCCCGCACCACTGATTCGCCTTCCTGTGCCGCGGCAGCCGCGATCGACGTCGAAGCGGCCTCGCCAAGCGCGTCCCCAAGCGCGTAGATCCCAGCGTCGTACGCGGCCTCGAACGCCGCAAACACCACAGGATGCTCACTCGGGCGAGCCTCGGCAGCGTACTCCTCCAGCGCATCGGCGAACGCCCCGACCTCGGGCAAGGCACGCAACACGTCGATGATCGCCGACGCCTCGTCGACGTCGTCATGGTAGAAGGCCGGGTTCGAGAACAGGATCGCCACCGCCGTCGACAAGGGGCCAACGCTGTCGGCCGTCTCCGACGACGCGGTGACGCCACCCACTCCCGCCTCGAACCACGCGGGCACGATCGCCATCCAACCGAACGACCGCGCGACGTCGACCACGGACACCAGCGAGACCTCGTTCGACGGCACGGTGAAGCGAGCTTCACCCACATCCTCACCGACGTGGGACTCGGCCATGCGCGAGACCACGCGCAGGTCGCTGACGTCGCTGCCCGGCAATGGCGCGACCGGCGCCACCAGGACCTCGGCCCCGTCGGGAACGTCCGCATCTTGCCCCGGGACCACCGTCACGGCCACCGACGCTGAGCGCGACGCATCGAGCACGCTCGTTGCCGTCACCACCGTCGAGCCCTCGGCAACACCCTCGACCACGCCCCCGTCGCTCACCGTTGCGACTCCGTCGTCGCCGCTCGACCACGCCACGGCCGTGCTGGCGCCACCGACCACCTCGACGGTCACGCCAAGCACCAGCGTCGACCCGACCGGCAGATCGACGGGTCCACCATCGATCGCCACGCTCAAAACCGCCGGAGCCGTACCGCCACCGTCACCGCACGCAGCCATCGACAACACCAATGCAAACGAGAGCAACCAGGACCCCGCACGCAACACGCCAACCACCAATCCCGCCACCACACGTCGATGACGCCAGCACCCAGCATCATCGCGAAGCACGATCACCGGATGCACGCAGTGGCTCGATCATGACGTGGCCGTAGACATCGCGTACAGATTTCGGTGTTCCACGAACGCAGGCCGCGCGTGCAGCCGCTCGGACCGAACGCGTTGCTCGGACTGCGTACCCCGACTTCTGCATCGCTCGTGTTCCTTGGAACGTACCGTCGGTCGTTCGCCTCACGCGCGCGACCCGACCACACCGCGGTGCCGTGAGGCCGAGGAGGTATGGATGCGTCCGTACACGAAGGTGCTCGTCATCAGCATCGCCATCGCCACCGTCGTCGCCCTCGGTGCATGCGGGGACGGCGGAACCGGTGGGGCGGACACGCCACCCGCGGCCCCGAGCAACGTCACCGCCACCCCAGGTCCTGGGTACGTCGACGTGTCGTGGGACCACGACGGCGAGCGCGTGACGGGGTTCGTGATCGAGCGCCGCGAGCTCGACGCCGCGACCACGACAGCTGAGAACACGTCACCCATGGTCGTGCCGCAACTCCTGGCGGCACCGGCCGCGGTTGCGACACTCGAGTCGGTCGAGGTCGGCTCGGTGGACGCAGAGGCGCGATCGTTCCGCGACGACTCGGTCGAGTCGGGGGCGTCGTACCGCTACGGCGTGCGCGCCATCGGCGCAGGCGGCACCTCGTCGGCGCTGCGTGAGACGCAGGCGGAGGGCGTGACGCCCCAGCCGCCGAGCGGCGCGATCGGCAGCAACCCAGATCCTGAACGGTTCCTGGCAGCGATCGTGCGCGACGGCGACGCGCCGGTCGGCGACGCGCTCGTGTCGGGCTTCCTGGTCGAGCACGGCGACACGCTCGATCCCTACCGCATGACCGCGACGAGCGGCGACGCCGGCGTGGCGCTGCTGGTCGATCGCCAGGCCGTCGATTGGCTGCCGGCCGGCGCGTACGACGCCCTCGTGTCGGTGTGGTTGGCGTCGTCGAGCACGTACGCGTTGGTCCTCGTCGAGGACGTGACGCTCCCGGGCACCTTCGAGGTCGACCTGGCGGATCCGGCGCTGGTCGCGATCGACATGACCTTGGACGCGTCGGCCGCCAGCAACGCATGGGTCGAGTTCGGGCGCGAGGTCCGCGACTGGACGCTGTACGGGCGCTACGTCGAGCTCAGGGATGATGCGCCGGTGACGCTCCTCCTCGAGCCGCTGGTGTACGACAGCCTCGTTTGGCTCGACTGGGACTCGACCGAGCCGACCCACCTCGTCGGGGTCTACGACCTCTCGGACGTCGGGGCGGTCACGGTTCCAGACGAGGTGCCGGACGTCGCACTGACCACGCTCGACGTGGTGCCACCACCGTCGGGGTTCGAGACGACGTCGTTCTCGTGCATGCGTGAGCCGAGGGAGCGGCACCGCCACATGCTCGCGCTCTGCCCCGGGGCCTTCCGCTCGGTCCCATGGACGGCACCGTTCGTGGGCGGCGTGATCTTGACGGACGACGAGGGGCGGTGGTGGTTCGATTGGCACCTCGGTGAACGCTCCGTCGGCGCGGACGACGTCGTGATCGCCTACGGAGGCGAGATGGTCGTGACCATGGAGACGGCGGCCCCGACGTACCAACCGGGTGACGTCGTCGACCTGATCGGCTCGATCGAGGACGCGTTCGGACATCCCGTCGAGAGGGCGCAGTTGACGACGGATCCGATCACCGTGTTCGTCCACGCCAACCTCGAAGTGTTCGCCCCGGACGACGCCGTCGTGGTCGATCGGTGGGAACCCATCGACCTCACCGGCGAGGTGGGTCGACCCTTCGACCTCCCCGAGGCCGCCGTGCCTGGCACGTACACGGTGCGCTACACCTTCCCGACCGGCCCGTACCAAGGCGACGTCGTCGCGACGACGACGTTCGGGGTCGTGACCGAGTGAGGGCCTCCCGTACGCGAACGGAGCCATACGTAACGACGACCACCGCTCGAGCATGGAAGGTGCTCGCGGCCACCGCCCTCGTCACAGCAGCCCTCGCCCTCGGCTGCGCGCCGACCGCGGACGCACCCGCAACGACGACAGGGGCGACGCCCTCTGCGACACGCCCGGCGGCGGCCACCGTCCCAGACCGCCTCGTGGTCGCCATCCCGACCGACGTCAGAGGCTTCGACGCCGCGGCGCAAGACAGCCTCGGATCCAACACGCTCCTCGGCGTCATCGGCGAGCCGCTCGTGAGCCTCGGCAACGACTTCGTGCTGCGCCCGCGGCTCGCCACCGAGTGGGACGTCGGCGACGAGGGACGCACGCTGACGTTCCGACTGCGGGAGGGCGTCACGTTCCACGACGGCAGGCCGTTCACGTCGGACGACGTGCGGTACACGATCGAGTCCGTCCAGGCCGCCGACCAGGCCATGCTCAGCGGGATGCTCCGGATCATCACCAGCGTCGAGACGCCGGACCCGCTCACCGTCGTGCTCCGCGTCAGCGACCCGTTGCGCGGCATGCTGATCACGCTCGCGACCGTACCGATCGTCCCCGCCACCTCAGGTGCGGACGCGAGCGCACGGCCGATCGGCACCGGACCGTTCGCCTTCGTGCGGCACGATGCCGGCACCGCACTGCTCGTCGAGCGCTTCGACCAGTACTGGGGCGGCGCGTCCGACGTCGCGTCGATCGAGTTCCGCGTGATCGCCGACTCCGCCGATCGCGCCCGGGCGCTCGTCCGCGGCGCGGCCCACCTCTCCCAGAGCCAGTGGGCCGCCGCCGACGAGCGGAGCCTCGACAGCGACCGCAACGTGAACGTCCAGCGCACCGAGGGCGTGTCGTACCAGTACCTCGCGATCAACCCTGCACGCGCCCCCTTCGACGACGTCGACGTGCGACGCGCCCTGAACCACCTGATCCCGCGCGAACGCATCGTCTCGGACGTCTTCGAGGGCCGGGCGTTCCCCGCCACCTCGCTGCTGGTACCGAGCATGCCGTGGTACGACCCGGACGCGACCGTGTACGCGTACGACGTCGACCGCGCCAGGGAACTGGTTGCGACCGCTGACGCGGCAGGATTCGACCGCACCTACACCGTGCTCACGAACGACAGTCCGATCCGCAACGCGATCGCCGAGGTGCTGGTCGACACCTTCGCGCAGATCGGCCTGCGCGTCGAGGTCGAGACGCTGGACTTCAGTACGTTCCTCTCCCGCATCAACGGCGGCGATTTCGACATGTACCTCCTCGGCCTGGCGCAGACCTACAACGTCACGAACCTGTTGGCCGGGTCCGCGTTGGAGTCGGGCTTCAGCAACCGCGTCGGCTTCAACGATCCGGAAGCGGAGGCGTGGCTGCGCGAGGCGGCGGGGCTCGATCCGACGAGCGACGAGGCCGTGGCGCTGTACCGCCAGGTCGCCAACCGACTCGTGTCGTACTCCGCAAGCGCGTTCCTCACCCACACCGTCGTCACGGGCGCCACGCGCGCCGAGGTCGAGGGGTGGAGCCCGCATCCCCTCGCCGAGCTCGCCTACCAGGACCTGCACCAGGTGCGGCTGCGGCGCTGAACGCCCGACGCTCCCACGCGGCCGACGGCGTTCGCCGCGACACACCGCTTCACGGCGGGGCGTCGCGGCGGCGTCGTGGCGGCGCTGTAGCCGTCACTCGGAGCCGTCGATCGCGACGTCGCTGGCATGCAGGATGACCAGCACGCTGTGCAGGCTCGCCAGCAGCGCGTCCGGCCGGCGATCGAGCTCGACCCAATCGGCACCCAGCCTCAACTCGAGGCGGCATTCGTCCTCGAGCCACGCGCAGGTGGCGTCGTCGGCGCCGACGTCGAGCACGTCGTCGTCGAGGAGCAGCCGGCAGCTCGCGCGACGCGGCACGGCATCGGCGAACGCGCCATCGGGCCACGCGAAGACGAGCGCGACGAGTTCGCGGCCGCGCTCGAGGGGCGTGTCGACGAGCCGGATCGACACCTCGCGATGCTCGCCGGCCCCCCGCTCGACGTCGTGGAAGATCGCCACCGGCACGTCCGCCGTCTCGGCTCCGGGCTCGGCCTCGTCCCCCCGGTAGGCGCGCCGACGGCGTGCCTCCGACGGCTCCGGTGCGGGAGCGAAGAACTCCAGCCACGCAGGACCACCTTCGGCGAGCAGGCGCGTCAACGCGTCGAGCGGTTCGTCCCGATCCGGCATCGTCGCCAGCGTAGCGCTCCACGCGCTCCCACGACACCGAAGTCGGGGTCGTGCACGGGTCGACTCCGCTCGGCCTCGGCGTTCACGCCCAGCACACGAACGCGCTCGACGCGGTGTCGTGATCACGTTCACGCTGGACGGCGAGCAGCGCCGTGCTCGGCGAGACGCCGCGGCCGACGTGCGCGTAGAACGCAGCGACGACGTCGACGGTGGCACGATCCTCGATCCGCCAGAGGCTGGCGATCACAGCCCGTGCGCCCGCGCCGACGAGGGCCTGCGGCATGCCGGCGACGCCCTCCCCCGGGACCGTGACGCCGACGCCGCTGTCGCAGGCGCTCAGCACGACGAGCTCCGTGCCGTGGAGGTCGAGCGTCGAGGCACCGAGCGCCGGTAGGAAGCCTGCGGTCGCGGCGCCGCGCTCCGTGCGAGCGGCGGCCCGCGCACCCGCGAGCGCGAGCACCGGGCGCAGCAGCGGCAGGCCGAGGTCGTCGGCACCCGGGTAGACGAAACCGTGGGTCGCAAGGTGGAGCACGCGTGGCCGGGTCACCGCGAGGAGGCGCTCCACGGTCGCCTCGACACCCGTCACGACGACGGCGTCCGGCACGGCACGGTGAACGGCCCTCGCCTCCTCGATGGCGTGATCGAGCCGCGGGATCGGCAGGTCCGCCAACCAGGTGCGGTACGAACGGCTCGCGGCCGCCGCGTCGAGCAAGGGCCCCCGGAACCCGTCGGCTGCAGCGCCGTCGGCACCGAAGTCCGGCGCGGCCACGATCAGCGACGGTCCGGTCGGTGCCTGCGGCGCCTCACGCCGCGCGGCGACGAACCGTCGTACCGAGGTCGACTGCACCACGTCGATCGGCACCAACCCTCGGTTGGCCCGGTGGCGGTCGACCAGCGCGGACCACGGTACCAACGCCGCGGCGCCATCGGGCACGATGATCAAGCGCTCGGCAGCGCCGCCTTCGAGCACGTCGGGTGGAAGGAGCCGCTCGACCAGGCGCGTGGCGACGACGTCATCCATGCAGCTGCCGGCGCGGGCGTCGGCGCGGAGGCGCTCGACGAGTGCCGACACCTCACCCACCGGAGCGAGCGTCGTCCGCTCGACGCCGCGGCGGCCGTCGATGCGAAGCACCACGACATGCCGCTCCAGCCAGGCGATGGCGACGATCGTCTCACCAGCCTCCAGCACCGACATGGCCTCACGGTGTCCGATCGGTTCGAGCGCACGTTCGACCGCGTCGAACGCCTCGGCGCCGAGCGCGCGCTCGAGGTGCTGGACGCTGCGCAGCAACGCCGTCCGGCCCGCCGTCTCGGGCAGCGCGACACCGCTCGCCAGACGTCGCAACGCCGCCGCGTACGCCTGGGCCGCAGCGCGTGCGGACGGATCGACCGTCTTGTGCCAGCGCAGCAAAGCGCTCGCCGCAGCCGAGGCCGCCTCGTGATGATCGAACCAGACGTCGGCGCCGCGACGCACCTGCTCCGAACCCAGAGCGCGCTCGCCGAGCAGCGGCTCGAACCACGCGAAGTGGCGCTGCGTGTGGCGCCAACGCTCGGTCAGGTCGAGCAGGCCGAAGGCGCCGGTGCGTTGCGCCGACACCTGCGCCAGTGCCGCCTCGCTGGCTTCGAAGCGCTCCTCGTGGCTTCCTCCTGCCGCGGTGCGCACACGCGCCTCGGCCGCCCGCCGGCGCGTCGCGGGGAGCAGCGTCGGCACGTCCACGAGCATCGCGTTGAGGCGTCCGAACTCGCGCTCGGCACGCGCTCGCTCGCCGAGGCCGGTGAGCGCCTCCACGACACCGATGCGCAGCCTGGCCTCGAGATCCGGCAAGACGAGGCCCGGCGCTGCGTCGAGGAGCCGCAACCCCTCCCGCGCCAGTGCGAGCTGACGCTCGTGATCGCCGGCCGCGCCGGCGACCTCGGCAGCAATCGCCCGTGTCGCGACGCGCGTGTCGACGCGGGTCGGGTCGAGATCGTCCTCGAGCGCGAGCAGCTCGTCGACGCGCTGCCGCGCCGCGGTGCCGTCTCCAGCGGCCAGTGTGAGCGCGGCGTGCGAACGCACGGCGGCCAGCCGTACGGGGTCCGTCGGGACCATGATGCGCGCGGCGACGTCGGCGGCCTCGGCCGCGTACGCCCGGGCACTGGCGAGGTCGCCGAACCAGCGATGCAGCTCGGCGAGGTTGACGCACACCGAGACGAGCACCGGATGCGAAGCGGGGAGACCCTCGCGAAGCGACCGGAAGATCTCGGCGGCCTCGCGCCAGCGCCCCTCGGCGTTGCGCAACAGCCCGAGGTTCAAGCGCGGGTGCGCCTTCTCCGGGTCGTCGTCGGCCATCGAGGCATCGGCGACGGCCACGGCACGCTCGGTGGCGACGCGTGCCTCGTCCAGGCGCCCCGCCTCGAGAGCGACCCAGGCGACGTTGCCGTATGGCCGGACCAGGTCGCGGTGGTGCGGTCCGAGCGTGCGCTCCATCTCCTGTGCGGCGCGAGTGAAGGTGGCCACGGCGGCGTCGTGGTCACCGCGGTGGTAGTGGATGCCGCCGAGGTTGTTCAAGACCAACAAGCGGACCTGGTCGCCGACATCGCAACCGTCGTCGATGGCTCGCTGGCAACGTTGCCACCAGTGGCCTGCCGCTTCGACCTCGCCGCGCCTGAAGAGCGAAGCGCCGAGCGCCAAGGCCGCGCGGACGGTGTGGCGATGATCCCATCCGAGGTGATGGACGGCCTGCTCGACGATGCCCGCAAGCTCGTCGGCCGCCACCTCGACGTCGCCTGCGTACATGGTCGACGTGGCCCGCATGATCGCTGTGTCGATCAGCCGCGGGTCGCCCGCGCCGTCCTGGCCGCTCTCGACGAGGGCCGCATGCGCTCGGGCGAAGTGTGCCGCCGCCTCCGCGTAGCGCCCCGCCTCCGTCGCGGCGCGCCCCGCCTCGACCGCTTCCTGCCACCCCTCAGCCATGCGCAGCGTGTGTGGCCGGTCGCGTCATGACGGGGTCCAACGCTCGCTGCGATCGGGATCCATGCTCGCGCAGACCGTCGACCAACCGTCCGTGGAGCCGCTCCACGACGTCACGCCGCGCGGACACGTGCTCCATCCAGGCGTCGCCGTTGCCGAGGCCGTCGGCAGCGCTCGTCAGAACCAGCTCCGGGAAGTCGAAGCGCTCGAGCCACGCGTCCAACCGAGCCACGGTCGCCGGGTACATCGCGCTGAGACCGAGGTCCGACAGCGCGACCGAGCGACCGTAACGGCGTCGCCGACTACGACTCCCGTCGAGCGCGTGACCCACGGTGGCGTCGAACGCCGACCGCGAGTAGCATTCCCCCTCGACGTACCGCGGCGGAGGCCGCCACACGCGCCCGCCGCAACGCGCATCGGTGACGAGCGCGTAGAACACGGCGAAGGGCACGTCAGCCAGGTCTTCGTCGACGCGGCGCAGCGCTCCCTGGACGGCTCGAGCGGCGTGCGTGAACGAGATCGGGAACGAGGCCAACAGAGCGACGGTGTCGACGCGTCGCAGTCCCTCGAACGTGCGCACCTGCCGCTCCCAGGCCGCGTCCACGCGCGCCCGGACGAGCTTGCGCACGTGGCGCGCCTGCGGGTGTCGCTCACCGGACACACGATGCCCGCGATACCCGAGCGTCCACAGCAGCGCCGCGACCCGCACGTGCGAGAGCAGTCCGCGCGCCAAGGCAGGGTGAAGGCCATTGCGCTGCGCGAGCGCAACTGCGAGCGCCTCCTCGGTGACCTGAGCCGTGGCGGACAACTCGAGGCCGACGAGCCGGTCGAGGAACGCCCGGACCGAGAGGTCGAGGCGCTTCGCCGGCGGCAACCTCAACCGCTCACCAACGACGTCGACGAGCAGCACGAGCCACGCAGCTGCATCACGTGAGGGACGATATGTGAACAAGCCATGCTGCAACGCCGCCTCGAGCGAGAGCAGCGCAGCGAGGTTGCGGCCACGCGCGTCGTCGCCACGCCCGTCGGTCACGAAACCTCGGAGCACACCTTCGAGCTCGGACCGGTAGGCGGAAGGCATCGGCGCGAACACGACGGAACGCGAGTCGGCTCCGCTGGAACACCTCGAACAAGACACTGCCCTACGAAGATACCAGGTCGTGCATGGACATGCGTCCTGCGAGGTGGTGGGGCAGGCGACGCGGTGAACGCTCGCCACTCGTGGCTACGGTTGCGGGTCGGTCCGTCGCACCAACTGCACTGCGTTGTACGCGGGTCATGACGCGGCCCACCATCTCGGCGTGCGGTTCGGCGCGGAACCCGAACACGTCGTCGGGCCGTCCGATGCCATCACCTCGTTCGATGAGCGGCGACAAGACCAGAACAGGCCAGATGACGGCTTGATGAGCGCGATGGGCCAGCGCGAACCGCTTCCGTGACAGCATTTCTCGACGAGGCGACATGATCGAACACAGGACGAAGTCTGCTTGGGTCTGCCGCGAAGGATCGATCGTCCTCGAAGCGAACACGCGTACTGACATGTCGCCAACGATCCCCCCGGGGCAGCGAACCCCTCGCCAGCCGGACGATCGACCCGCGCCCGCTCGACGACCGAGCGCTGCCCGGAATGGCGCTCCTCGAGAACAACGGCAGCTACGAGCTGCTCTTGCCCGACGGCGACGCGCTCCCGAGCTCCGTCATGCGCACCTCGGGGGACGGCCGCGCGGACATCACCCGACTGCCGGGAGCGCCAACTGCGCCCCGAGCGTGCGATCCCACGACCTCGGCATGATCGGAATGTGCCCGTTGCTCGGGATGAACGTCATCTCGCTGAAGTACGGCGCGTCGTGCACCACGTAGAAGTCGACGCGAACGAACGGGAACGGCGCCGCCAAGCGCTCGGCGGCGGACACCATGTTCGCCAGACACGAAGGCCTCGGCACGTCGTCGTGCAACTCCTCCGGTGGCTTTCCGTCTCCGCCGTGCCGCGTGATGGGGAGCAGGTTCCACTGCGTGTCGTACATGCGCCTGACCGTCTGCTGGAACCTCCCGGTGAAGTGCTGCACGCACAGCGCCCGCCCGTTGGCGACCAACACCTTGAAGTCCGCCGGCGGGACCAGGGAGCCGTCCGCCCCGACGGTGCCCAAGAACTCCTCGACCAACAGACGAGGCGGAATCCCCTCGTAATGGCGACCGGCACCTTTGTCCTGGTACCGGACCAGCAGCCACCGCGCGGCCATGTCGAGCACGTGAGCGTCGTCCGCGTCACGCGACAAGAACGCGACGTAGCCCGAAGCGTGGTTCGGCTTCAAGACCGACGGCCGAGGGATCGCCGCCCACGGGAGCGCCGTTGGATCGTCGCCGTTCCACAGCAGCCTGGGGAGTCGGATCTCGGGCGCGTGCTCCTCGACGTACGAGCGCACGGCGAGCTTGTCGGTCAGGCGTGCATGCAGAGGATGCATGTAGTGCAGCTTGAGCCACAGCAGCTTCTCGGCCAGCGTCGATGGACGGGCGAGGTTCGGCCAGTACCCCAGCCTCAGAAAGGCCTTGGCACGCTCTTGAAACCACACGCTGTTGCGGAGTGTGGGCACGCGCGCCAGCCGCGCGACGCTGCCGCGTCCGAGCCACGTCCAGAGGCGGCCGTTGGCTCCCATCTTCATCGCTGTTCGAATGCGCCTCGTCATCGTGCGCTCCTAGCCAGGTCCGTCACCGCACCATCGGCGCCCAGCGCCATCGAGCGAGAGGGGCACGCTTCAAGGAGTTCAGGGAGCCGGGGCAGCCGGACGTTCAGCGTGGACCGTACCACCAACGTCGATGTGAGGCGCGGGCGAGCGCCGCTCAGGCCTCATACCCCATGCCCTACCCTGACCCCATGCACCTCGCCGCGCAGCTCCTCCCCCAACTCGTGCTCCCGATCGGCCTCACGTTGCTCCTGGCGCTCGCCGGTCTGGCGCTGCGCCGCCGCTGGCTGGTGCTGCTGGCGCTGGCGCTGCTGTGGGTCGCCAGCAGCGACCTCACCGCGCAGGCGCTGTGGCGCGTGGTCGAGGCGAGCCAGGAGCGCATCGTCGCGTCCGCGGCGCCGCAGGCCGACGCGATCGTCGTCCTCAGCAGCCGCCGGCGCACCGCACCGGGCGACGCGGCCGTGCGCGGCTGGGGGGTGGCCGAACGCTTCCTCGCCGGCCTCGAACTCATCGCCGCCGAGCGCGCGCCCCGACTGGTCTTCACCGGCGGCTGGTCGCCCCGCTCGCCGGACGCCGAACCCGAAGGCGACGTGAACCGCCGCGACGCCATCGCACTGGGCGTCACCCCCGAGCGCATCCTCACGACCGAGCGAGTCCGCAACACCGCCGAGGAGGCCGTCGCCGTCACCGCGCTCCTCCACCAGCACGGCATCGGCGACCCAGGCGCTGCGCCCCACGTCCTGCTCGTCACCTCCGCCTATCACATGCCCCGCTCGGTCGCGCTCTTCGAGCGCGCGGGTCTTGCCGTCACGCCCTTCCCCGTCCACTTCCGCCAGGACACCGCCCGCCGCCCCAGCGTCGCCGACCTGCTCCCCAGCGGCCAGGCCCTGTCCGAGACCGAGACGGCGCTGCGCGAGCTCTACGGCAGGGTCGTGTACCGGGTCGGGTGGTGAGGGTACGGGTCGAGTGGTGAGGGTACGGGTCGAGTGGTGAGGCCACGGCTCGGTTGTTGATGAGGCGGCGTCGACGGCCACCGCTGAGCACGAACGTACCCGACGTCAGCCGCCCTTCCGTCAAGCCCAAGGTCCGGGCTTCTGGCCGCCCGGCTCTGGGAGCGCCGCCAGGTCGTGCACACGAAGCCAGCATCGGGCCAGACGCGAGGGGCGCGAAACGCGCTGCATTCGGGTTCGCGCTCGATCAGGCCACTCCCATCCATCGACAAGCGTGCTCCTCCATCGGCGCATCGGTACGGCCGTGTCGCGACGTCTCGAGTGCGGCAGACACGTCCGTCACTGCACGCACCGCAAGGCCTCGGACCCCTCCGCCACCGGCTCGAGCCGGCCGTTGCCGCCCGCCGCGAGCACCAGGCGCTCGACCTTGGGCGTGTCGGGGTCCGCTTGGCGCCGCAGCAGCTCGTCGGCGTCCGGTGTGCATGCCAGGCAGGCGCTCTCCCGGCACACACCGGCGAAGTAGGCCTGGGGGCTCGGGGCCGTTCGCTCCGGCACCACCAGGCGGCGCAGGTGGGCGTCGTCGAACACGACGTGCAGGTGCTGCGCCGGGTCGAAGCGCGCCACGATCTCTCCGAGTTCGTGCTCGGGCATCCGCGGTCCTGCTCGGACGTTGAGGTCGACGCGATCGGGGATGGCGCTGCCGGATACCAGGTCGGCGCTCACGGTCACGGCGGTGTTGGCCGCGAGCCCCGTGGCGATGAAGGTGGTGGTGGCGCCCTCGCGTGGATCCACCCGGCCGGCCGTGGCGTGCCAGGCGACGGTGTCGCCGGGTCGGCCGTCGTCGACCACGGCGCTGAGCGTGACCGCTTCGTCCGCGTACACGCCCGCGATCGGGTCGCTTGTGATGCGGACCTCTGGTACCACGCCGTCTTCGGCCGGGTACAAGAAGTTGGCGAGGCTGAACACGATCACGAAGACCGCCACGCCGCCCGTCAAGCTGAACGTGAACGGGTGCTCCGTCGCGTACTTGAGGGGGATGCTCCCCTTCGCTGCGGCGTCTCCGCCCAGGAAGCCGGAGGCGAGGGCGGCTCCGAACGCGACGATCGCGATGATCACGAACCGCGCCGCGCCACCGCTCGGCAGCGGGCTCTGCGTCACGGTCGAGTACGCGAACAGGCCCATCATGAAGAGCAGCGTCGCTGCACCAGACGCGTATGCGA
The DNA here is from genome assembly GCA_007695125.1 of Trueperaceae bacterium. Taxonomy (GTDB): domain Bacteria; phylum Deinococcota; class Deinococci; order Deinococcales; family Trueperaceae; genus CSSed10-48. The sequence continues at coordinate 17,861 of REEJ01000229.1, forward strand.
CAGCCTTCATCGCCAGCCTCCCGCGCTAGTCATAGCGCGGCGACGGTCGCGGCTGGAGCCACTCCGGACGACTGCCATCACAGAAGAACTCGAGCGGCGAATCGGACGTCTTGAACTGCACGAAGAACGCCGGACCGTCGATGCTGATGCACCCCGGTGACACGACGAGGTCGAACACGCCTTGGTCGGACGCGAACGCGTCCATCATCGTGGTGGCGATGGCGGCCGTGTCGACGGGGCTCATGAAGACGTCGAGGACCTCCTGCCTGCGCAGGTCGAGCCTGTCGAACAGGTCCGCCGTGAACTCCCGGAAAGCCGCAGAGTCGCCCGCCTGGTCTGGGCGCTCCACGAAGAAGCGGTAGAAGCCTTGCGCCAAGGTCTCCGTCGCCAACCCGGCGAACTCCTCATAGCGGCCACCGGCGCCGTACCCGAGCAGCTCGACGAACTCCGCCTGGGAGCGCGGCGGGAAGGGCAGCTCCAGCCGCAGCATGAGCGGCTCCATGTCGAGGTGTTCCGTCGTCGGGATCGACCGGCCCCGCGTGGCGCCGGCGCGTTCGACGGCGTCCGCGATCTCCGCGCGCTCCTCCATGTCGAGGTCGGTGTAGTCGAGCTCGCACTGGAGGTCGGTCTCGAATACCGTGCAACCACCCGGGTTGCCGAACGCGGCGACGGCCCTGCAGCTACAACTGGTGTTGGCCGTGGCTTGTGTCGACAGGGCCGCCACCAGCAGCATGGCCACGCCGATCGCCAGCGCCGAAGGGGTCCGAACGCACGCTGCTCGCCTGCTCGCGCTGATCGGTCGCATGATCACCCCTCTCACGCCACCATGGCCGTGGTCCAGGCTTCGGAATCGGCACCGGCGGCGATCTGCGAAGGACCTGTGAGGCGTGTCAGCTGGAGCCCCGCGGCCTCCGATGCTGTGCGTGGGGCCATTGTGCAGGCCCCAACCCGCACTGTCAACCGGCCATTACCTTCGCAGAGAACTGATCTAGCGGCTCGCAGTCTTGACAACGGCCTTCGCACCGTGCATGCTGCCCGAACGCTTCGAGCGCGTCGCTCAGCGCCTTCATGCCGCGGCGTTCACCACCTGAAGGGTCGCCACCGCTTCGGGGCTGTCCGCGTGCACGAGCGGCCGCTCGCTGCACACGCCCGAGCCGGCCGCATCGGCTAGGAGGTCGTGGTGTCGAACGATACGCAGTCCGGCGGAAGCAGCCGCATCCTCGTCAAGCTGAGGCCGTCGAACGCCTTGGCGGCGGCCGAGTCGCGCGGCGCGCTGCGGCCCTTGTTCGAGTCGCGTCCGGCCTTCCGCCTCTCGACGAGCGCCGAGTGGTTCGTCGCCGAGCTCGCCGAGGGCGCCGCCACGCCGTGGGACGCGGCCCACGCCCGCGTCGCCGACCAGCTCGGCCTCGCCGCCAGCGACGTCCTCTTCGTCGAGCCCGACATGGTGCACGACATGTACGGCGAGCACGGCCACGACCCGAACGAGCTGCCACCGGACGCCAGGCTCGCGCTGGGCACGGACTGTGGCCCGGTCGACCAAGACGGCGGCTGCGGCAAGGCCGTCGGGCCGGCCGGCTTCGCGTGGCACCTCGGCGAGGGCTACAGCCAACTCGGCGACGCCCGCTCGCGCGTCGGCTTCACGGAGCCCCGCACCCGCATCGCCCACCTCGACACCGGCTACTCGCGCTCGCACACGACCGTCCCGCGCAACGTCCTGGTCGACCTCGAGCGCAGCTTCGTGCCGCACGACTCGCCCGACCAGGGGGCCCAAGACCCTGCGCGCCGCACCTGGCTCCTCGACGCCAGCGGCCACGGTACCGGCACGATCGGCATCCTCGCCGGCGCCCCCGCGAGCGAGAACGCGCCGCCGCTCGGCGGCGCCCCCGACGCCGACGTGCTGCCGTTGCGCATCGCCCGGCGCGTCGTCCTGCTCTACACGAGCGCGTTCGCCCAGGCCCTCGACTACGCGCTCGAGCAGGCCTGCGACGTGCTGTCGATGAGCCTGGGCGGGCTGCCGTCGCGCCTGTGGCGCGAGACGGTCGACCGCGCCTACCTCGGCGGCCTGTGCATGGTCACGGCCGCCGGCAACAACTTCAGCGGCCTGCCCGTGCGCGGGGTGGTGTACCCGGCACGCTACCGGCGCGTGATCGCGGTCACCGGCGTGATGGCGGACGGTCGGCCTTATCGCGACCTGGGCGGTCCCGGCTGCGCCCGCGTGTTCGAGGGCAACCACGGACCGGCGAGCGCCATGACGGCCGCGATCGCGGCCTTCACGCCGAACATCCCCTGGGCGCGCTACGGCTGCCCCGACACGGTGCGGCTCGACGGCCAGGGCACGTCCGCCGCCACGCCGCAGGTGGCCGCGGCGGCAGCGCTGTGGCTGGAGCAGCACAAGCTCGAGCTCGAGCGCGACTGGCACCGTGTCGAAGCGGTGCGCAACGCGCTGTTCGAGTCGGCGCGAGCGTCGTCGGGCGACGACGCGTACTTCGGCGCCGGCGTGCTGCAGGCATCCAAGGCGCTCGACGTCGCCCCGGTCATGGGCTTGCCGCAGACGCCGTCCGACAACGACCGGTTCCCGCTCCTGCGGATCCTGACGGGCCTCGGCGTGGCTCACTCCCCGGAACGGCAGCAGATGTTCGACCTCGAGCTGATGCAACGGTGGCTGCTCAACCCGGAGCTGCAACGCCTGATCCCGGATCCCGAGGCCGACGTCGAGCTCTCCCCCGACACGCGCAAGCAGGTCCTGGAGGCGGTGATCGAGGACGCGCGGGCATCGCTGACCCTCCGGAGGCACGTCGCCGATCAGTACCCGGTCGTCGCCGGCCGCGGCCGCACGGCGCCGCGAACGCCTGCGTCCGAGGCGATCATCCCAGCCGACCTGCCGGCCTTCGACGTGGTGCCCGAGCCGAGCACCCCGGCGCGGCGCCGCATCCGCGTCTACGCGCTCGACCCGAGCTTCTCCGTCCGCCTGGCGAGCTCGCGGATCAACGAGGCGACGATCGACGTCCCCTGGGAGGAGCTCGGCGCCGGCCCCGTCGGGGAGTACATCGCCGTGCACGACGTCGACGCAACGGGCAAGCGCTACGCCGGCGTGGACCTCGACGACAAGCGGCTGCTCGCCCGCGACGGCTGGTCCCCCTCCGAGGGCAACCCGCAGTTCCACCAGCAGATGGTGTACGCCGTCGCGATGAAGACGATCGAGCACTTCGAGCGCGCCTTGGGTCGGCCGGTGCTGTGGCGCGACCGCCTCGTCCGCTCCAAGCAGCGGTCGCGGCACGAGTTCACCGAGCACCTCTCCATCCGACCGCACGCCCTGCGCCAAGCCAACGCGTTCTACAGCCCGAGCGACGTGGCGCTGCTGTTCGGCTACTTCGAGGCGACCGGCGACCTGCCGCGCGAGCAGGTGCCGGGGAGCCGCGTGTTCACGTGCCTGTCGTACGACATCGTCGCGCACGAGACCACGCACGCCATCCTCGACGGCATGTACCGGCGCTACAACGAGGCCAGCAACCCCGACGTCCTCGCGTTCCACGAAGGGTTCGCCGACGTCGTCGCGCTGCTGCAGCGCTTCACCATGCACGACGTGCTGGTGCACGAGATCGCTCGCACGCGCGGCGACATCGAGGCCGAGTCGATCCTCGGCAGCCTGGCCGTGCAGTTCGGCCGCGGTAGCGGCCGTGGCGGCGCGTTGCGCCAGGCCATCGGCAGCCGCCAGGGAGGCGAGTGGCGGCGCAACGCCCCCGACCCCGGCGCGCTGCGCGAACGCCTCACGCCGCACGCGCGCGGAGCCGTGTTCGTCTCGGCCGTGTTCGACGCCTTCGTCGCCATCTACAAGGAGCGGACGGCCGACCTCGTCCGGCTCGCCACCGGCGGAACGGGGGTCGTCCCCGACGGCGCCATCCACCCCGATCTGGCGAACCGCCTCGCGGACGAAGCCAGCAAGTCGGCGACGCACGTCCTGAACATGTGCATCCGCGCCCTCGACTACCTGCCGCCCGTCGACGTGACCTTCCTGGAGTTCCTCCGCGCGCTCATCACCGCCGACTCCGACGTCGTGCCGAACGACAGCCACGGGTACCGCGTCGCCTTCGCCGAGGCCTTCCGCAGCCACGGCATCCACCCCACCGGCGCGTCGGCCGCGAGCCTGCTCGGCACCTTCTCCACCGACGCGCTGCGCTGGCGCGGCATCGATCACGCGCTGCTGTCCGACGCGATCGAGCAGAGCTTCGCCGGCGTCTTCGACTCCCTGAAGCGCTACGCCGACGCGTGCTTCTACTTCGGCGATCGCGAGAAGCTCCACGCCGCGACCGTCGATGGTCGACGCGAGCTCAAGCGGCTGTTGCGTCAGGCGTTCGAGTCCGCCCCCGACTTCGCCTCCGCGATCGGCCTCGACCCCCAGAAGGACTTCTGGGTCGAGGAGCTCAGGCGCGCGATCCGCACCACACCGGATGGCCGCTACGTGCCCCAGGTCATCGTCGCGCTCACGCAACGGAAGACGCTGCGCGCGAGCCGCGACCGCCCCGCGTTCGTCTTCCGAGGAGGCACCACGCTCATCGTCGACCTGGCGACGCAGCGCGTGACGTACAGCATCTCCAAGCG
>REEJ01000056.1 GCA_007695125.1 Trueperaceae bacterium
GCGAACCGGTCGTGACGTCCCAGGCCGCGTCGGCCTTCACGCGCCGGACGTTCCATTGCCAGTCGTCGAAGAGCCCCCACTCGACACCGGACGCACCGACCTGGCGGTCGACCTCCGGCGCGACCTCGGGTGGGACCTCGGTTTGGCGGACCGCGTGCGGCTCGAGCAACCGGAAAGAGCCCTCGGCTCCCACGGCGCGTACGCCGCGTTTCGCCTCGAGTGCCGACGCGAAGTCGTGATCGTCCGACGTGGCGATCGCCACGCCGACCTGCGGGAGCGTCTGAACGATGGCGCCGCCGGCCTCACGCACCCGATCGTCGGCATCGGCGGGGAGCGCCCCTCGGCTGTCGAAGACGACGACGTAGCGTGTGGCGTCCGCTGCGGCGAGCCGCTGCGCCTGCTCGACGTCGCCAGCGCTATCCGGTATGTCACCGCACGCTGCGAGCAGTAGCGCCGCGGCGGCCAGGACCGTCGTACCGATGTGGTGTCGCATGGGGTTGCCTCCTGTCCGTAGAACGCGTGGTCAGGCACGTGCGTGCGGCGGCGTTCTACCCGGAACCGTGGCGCGCACAGGCGAGCCGGTCGATCCGGCGGACCGGCGTGTGCGCGTCGCCGACAGGCTGCCAGGGGCACCCCTACCGAACCCCTTCCGCGGTTGAGGACGTCGCGGGTGTCCATCCCTTCGCCCACGCGCTGCTGCCACGCGATTGGTCACGCCCCTGACTGTTTCCGACGCACCATCGAAGATGCTGGAGTGAAACGACATGCGCGGCAGCGAGCGTCCGTTGGTGCGGTCGGGACGGCAGCGACCGTGCGACCACGAAGACCAGGAGATTCCATGGCACCCATGGTGAAGGTCATCGAGGTTCTGGCGCAGTCCGAGACCAGTTGGGACGATGCGGCCAAGGTAGCGCTCGCGGAGGCCTCCACCACGCTCAGGAACATCCACAGCATCTACGTCAAGGACATGTAGGCCATCCTCGAGAACGATCGGACCGTGCAGTACCGGATCAACGCGAAGATCTCGTTCCTGCTCGAGGGCGACGGCTCGTCTCGCCGATGGCGCGCACGGCTCCACCGCGTCGTAGCCTGACGCCAGCGCCGGTCAGCTTCGGCGACCGGCCAGGGGGAGCGCATGGCGAACATCGGCTTCATCCAGCACCGCCTGGGGCGCACCGACGGCGTGTCGCTCGAGGTGGACAAGTTCCGCGCGGTGCTCGAGCGCAACGGGCACACCGTCCACTACTGCGCGGGCAACGACGACGTCCCGGGCGGGCAGTGCATTCCCGAGCTCTACCCGTTCCACCCCATCACGCAGCGGATCCTCATGAACGCCACGCGCGAGTTGACCGACTACGACTCGCCGGCGGCGCTGATGCGCGAGGTGCGTGAGCACGCGGACCGGATCAAGCCGGGCTTCCTGCGCTTCATCCGCGACAACCGCCTCGACCTGGTCTTCCCGAACAACCTCCTCTCGGTTGGCTACAACCTCGCCGGGATGCTCGCTCTGGGCGAAGCGATACGCGAGACCGGCGTGCGCACGGTGTGCCACAACCACGACTTCTGGTGGGAGGACAGCGGCGAGGTGTACCCGACCTGCCCGGAGGTGGTCACCTTCTTCGAGGAGCACGCGCCGCCGGTGGCGCCGAACGTGCGCCATCTGGTGATCAACCGGATCGCTCAGGCCGAACTGCGCAGGCGCAAGGGCGTGGAGAGCCGGGTGGTCCCCAACGTGTTCGACTTCGACCAGCCCGCATGGGTGGTCGACGACTTCAACGCCGACTTCCGGGCCGCCGTCGGCCTGCGGCCGGGCGACCTGTTCTTCCTGCAGGCGACCCGCATCCTCGACCGCAAGGGCGTGGAGTTGGCGATCGACGTGATCGCCGAGCTGAACCGGCCCGAACGGCGCCGGCGCCTGGAGTCCGCGCCGCTGTACGACGGGCGGCGCTTCGGGCCGGGTGATCGCATCGTCCTCGTGTGCGCCGGTTACGTGGAGGGCATCGGTCTGCGTGGCGGCTACGTGCAGGCGTTGGTGGACAAGGCCGCGGAGCTCGGGGTGGACGTGGTGTGGTGCGGCGAGCGCGTCAAGCACGGTCGCGGCCGCGACGAGCACGGCAAGGTCTACGCACTGTGGGACGCCTACGTGGGTGCCGACATGGTCACCTACCCGAGCGTCTGGGAGGGGTGGGGGAACCAGCTGATCGAGGCGGTGTTCGCACGGTTGCCGGTGCTGCTGTTCGAGTACCCGGTGTACGTGTCCGACCTGCGCGACGCCGGCTTCCGGGTCGCCTCGCTGGGCGACGTCCAGGGACCGCGCGACGAGCGTGGTCTGGTGACGGTCGCCCCGGCGGCGCTCCGAACCGCCACCGAGCAGGTGATGCGCTCCCTGCAGGACGCGGACGCGCGCCACGAGGCCGTCGAGCACAACGTCGAGCGCGCCCGCGCGCGCTACTCCTACGAGGCGCTCGAGCGCATCCTGGACGAGGTCCTCGCAGAGAGCGGCGTGCGACTGCAGGAGGGCCCGTGAGTGAACTGCCTCCATCCGAGCCCCTGTCGCCCGAAGCGTTCGCGCCGTTCGGGACGGTGCTGCGCCGCGATCCGGTCGGCGAACCCTTCCAGAACGTGCACGTCGACACGGCCAGCCGCGGTTGGCGGGTCGCCTTGCTGGAGGTGTCGGCGGGACCGCTGCGGCGCGTCCACCGCCACCCCGACAGCGAGGAGTGCTTCTCGCCTCTGCACGGGTCGCCCTGCATCGCGGTGGCGGAGCCCGACGACCCAACGGCGATCCGCGTGTTCCGCCTGGACGAACCCGTCTGCGTGCGTCGCAACGTCTGGCACGAGATCGTCGCCGCGGACTCGGCGGCTGTCTTCATCGCCGAGAACGCCGTCGTGACCGGTGAACCCCTCCGCCTCGAGAGGCCGTTGACCTGGGCGGCTGCGGGCGAGGGTCGCGAAAAGGGTGGGAACGACGCGCAAGACCTCGCCTGACACGATTCCAAGGTGTCTGGCCGTCCTGTATCGGGTTGCGTCGGCGTACGCGATCCGCATCGCGTAGGTCGACGGGTCATGTCCCTATCGCGCCCGGCTCGAGGCGTGAAACGCTGAGCGCGATCGTCTTGGCGCGCACGTCCGTGTCGAGTGACGCGCGAAGCATCGGAGGAACGCCATGCACCGACCCGCTGGACGCTTGCTCGCACGAGCAATCGTGCTCTTCCTCACGTTCGCCCTCGTGGTGGGCGCTCAGGCGCAGGGTGACGGCTCCCGCTTCGCAGGCACTTGGGCGGGTCAGATCGAGACGCCGCCGCCCCTCGAGGTGGTGGTGCGCCTCGATCTCGAGGACGGCGCGGCGTCGGGCTCGATCGACATCCCCGCCCAGGGCGCCTTCGGACTGCCCCTCGAAGGGATCGCGTTCGAGGGTGACGACGTGCGCTTCGTCATCGCCGGCCTGCCGGGCGCCCCGACGTTCGAGGGCACCCTCGCGGTCGGTACCATCATCGGCACGTTCACCCAGGGCGATGCGTCGTTCCCGTTCGAGTTGGAGCGCGCCGACGATGCGGAGCCTGGGGAGCCCGGGCTAGGAGCGCTCGCACCGGGTCCGGGGCCGGCGCCGGTTGCACCGGACGAGATGCCGGGCGCGGCGGCCGACGTCTTCGAAGACCCGGCGGGCGTGTTCACCGTCCCGATCCCGACGGGGTGGACGGTCGAGGAACGTGACGAGCACCTCGCGCTGGTCTCGCCCGACGGCGGCATTCGGCTCTTCCTGCTCACCTTCGGCGAGGACGACCTCGAAGCCGTGATCGAGCAGGCGTGGGCCACCGTCGACCCCGAGTTCGACGTGCCGGTCGACACTGCGCTCGAGCCGCCGTCGGATCCAGGCATCGAGCGGACCGTGATCGTGAACTACGACGGCCCGACCGGCGAGGTGTACCAGGCGCTCGCGCAGCTGCACGAGGGCGTGGTGCACGTGCTGTTGGTGGACGCCGAGCTCGAGGCCGTGCAGCGCCGTGGCACCCAGATCAACATCATCTTCAGCGGCTACCGCATCCTGGCGCTGGAGGAGCCCGACCTGGTGGGCGTCGACCCACTTCCCGTCGGCGATGTGTTGGACGAGTTCGAGGCGTTCGTCACCCAGACCCTGGAGGCGTTCGGCATCCCCGGCGCGGCGATCGCCATCGTGCAGGACCACGAAGTCGTATACGCCTCCGGGTTCGGCGTGCGCGGCGACGGTGGCGAGGCGATGACGGCCGACACGCACATGATGATCGGCTCGACGGGCAAGACCATCACCACGATGCTGATGGCGGCGATGGTCGACGAGGGGCTGTTCGATTGGGACACGCCGGTGGTCGAGGTGTTGCCGGAGTTCGCGGTGGCCGATCCCGAGTTGTCCGAGTCGATGGTGATGTGGAACCTGGTGTGCGCCTGCTCGGGTGTGCCGCGCCGCGATTTGGAGCTGATGTTCAACGCCGACGAGATGTCGGCCGAGGACATCGTCGAGTCGCTCGCCACGTTCGAGTTCTTCACGGACTTCGGTGAGGTGTTCCAGTACAGCAACCAGCTCGTCGGCACCGGTGGGTACGCGGCCGCCGCTGCAGACGGCGCCGCATGGGGTGAGCTGTGGCAGGGGTACGCCGACTCGCTCGAGCGCC
>REEJ01000191.1 GCA_007695125.1 Trueperaceae bacterium
GTGGCGCCGATCGGTTCGGCGACGTTCGCGGTGTCGCTTCGCACGACGGGGAGCCGGTTGATGATCAGCTCGATGACGCCGCTGACGCTCAGCTGGCCGCCGCTGCCTTGGTCCTGGCCGCTGCCGGCGGTGCCGCCACCGCCATCGTTGCTGTTCTGATCGTCGAACGTGAGGCGCAGGTCGACGCGGTCGTACGCCAGGGCGCCTGGCGTGGTGACGGCGTTGGCGTAGGTGATGGAGCGCAGCACCTGCTGCACGCGCGCCGTGGTGGCGTTCGCGCCGAAGGTGACGCTCAGGACGCCGCCCGCGTTCGTGAGGGTGCCGACGGCGACGCCGTCGACGCGCAGCGTGGTGCCGTCGAACGCGACGCTGCCGCTCGCACCGAAGAGGTCGTCGGCGCTCGGCGTGCCGTCGCGCTGCACGGCCAGCGTGCTTCCAGACCAGTCGCCCAGCGCCGTCGCGGCGTTCCCGGGTGTGGCCTCGGCGAGCGCCTCGAGGTCGAGGTCGGCGAGGGTGGCGCCGGCGTCGATGACGACCGCAGCGCCGCCTTGCACGTGCGTGTTCACCGCGCGGCCGGCCCAGCCGTCCAGCGTGGGGGCGTCGTTGACGCCGACCACGTCGATGCTGCCGGTGACGGTCGCGGTCAGCGGCGGGTTCGAGCCGGGCGTGCCGGTGTTGCCGCCGTCGTTCAGGGTGAGCGTGAGCGCGCGGGTGGGCGCGGCGCCGGCCCAGGTCGGGTGCTCGTTCGTGCTGCGGTAGGCGACGCGCTCGAGGAGCGCCGCGACCGCGGCGAGCGTGGCGTCGGTGGTGGTGAAGCTCACCACCAGCGGCGCTTGGTTCCCGCCGGCGACCGTGCCGATGACGGCAGCGCCGAACAGGACGGACGTGCCCTCGAGCGTGATGCCGCCACCGGGTTCGATCAGCAGCTCGTCGCCGCTGAGGAACGCCGGGTAGTCGGGCACGCCCGCGTCGAGCGTGACGGTGAGCGAGCCGCTCTGGAAGTGGACGGCGTCGACGTCGGCGACGCTGGCGGCGCTACCGAAGACGAGCGCGGCGCCACCCTCGGTGAAGGTGCCGCCGATGCTGAGCGCCATGGTGGGTGCGTCGTTGACGGAGACGACCGTGACCGTGGACGGGGCCGGGAGCTTCGCGGCATCGAGCTGCGTGTCGACGCCGGCGCCGGCCGTGCCGCCGTCGTCCTGCAGCAGCGTGATGGTCACGACACGCGGGCCGTCCTGCGGCCACTCGCTGACGGTGCGGTAGCCGAGCGTGTTCACGAGCGCCTCGGTCTGCGCCGTGGTGAAGAACTGGCCAGGGAGCGGCACGACGCTGACGGTGGCGACATCGTCCGTGCGGGTGACGGTCACGGTGCCGGAGAGGACCGCGCCGGCCTCGCCGGCCACCATCCCGATGGTGCCCGCCACGAGCGGGAACTCGACGCCGTTGAGCGTGAGGCGCTCGTCGCTGGCGAGGCGGCTCTTGACGCCGTCGCTCGGTAGGCCGCTGACGGTGAGGTCGATGCGGAGGATGCTCTCGTCGGGCTGGATGGTGTCGATCGAGGCGCCGCCGTAGAGCGCCACGGGGAGCGCGTCCGTGGCCGTGAGCGTCTCGGTGAAGGTCGGGTTCAGGGCGGTCGCGACGAGCTCCGGCGGGTCGTTCTGGCCGGTGATCTCGATCGTCCCGGTGAGCGCGTTGCTGTCGAGCGCGCTCGGGCCGCCGGCGTTCTCGCCCGCCTGCAGGTTGTCGCCGTCGTTCACGACGACGCTGTAGCTGCGAACGCCCGTCGGCGGGTTGTCGCTGGTGTGCTCGTACGTGAGCGCGGCGAGGACCGCGTTCACCTGGGCGAGCGTGGCGCTCTGGGTGAACTGCACGACGAAGTCGCCGCTGTCGGCGTCGTCGCCGCTGGTCGACTGCACGCCCGCGAGCGGTGCGCCGGCGAGCGTGAAGCGGTCGCCTGCGACGCGGCCGTCGAGCGTGACACGCACGCTTCCGCCGCCGAAGGTCGACTCGTCGAGCGTGGCGGTGGTCGCGAGGTCGAGGTCGGTGACGGTCGGTGGGTCGTCCGGGTCGAGCAGCACCGCTGTGGGCGTGCCGACACCGGCGACGGGCGACTCGGTCAACGCGATCGTCAGGCCGTCGCCCGCGAGCGCCGGCGCGTCGTTGCGCGCGGCGATGGTGACGTCGATGTCGACGGCGTCTGCCGAGACGCGTGTCTCGGGGGTGTTGTTCGGGAGGGTGACGTCGTACGTCGCCGGCGCTGCCGGGTCGGACGTGACGGGGATCGATGCGGCGTCACCACCGTCGCCCGTGTTCGCCGCGCCGGGGGGCACCTCCGCCTCGATCGCGTGCACCTCGAGCCGCGGCCGCTGGGTCAGCGTGCGGCCGTCGGTGTTGGCGTGCTCGTCCGGAACGAACCGGAGCAGCGTGCTGGCAGCGAGCACCAGCGAGCGCTCGGGCGCGATGCCGCCGGTGACGGCGAAGCCTGCGAGCGACACCCAGCCGGAGCCGAGGTCGACCTGCCAGTCGCCGAGGCCCTCGTCGTGCACGCGGGCGATCGCGACCGCCGCGAGCTCGTTGTCGTCGATCTCGTCGGGATCGACCAGGACATCGTTGAGGAGCCCGAAGAACGTCGTGCCGACACCACCCGCAGGACCCTCATCCTCGACGGTGGCGATCTGCGCGCCACTGGTGAGCGAGGGCGAGTCGTTGGTGGGGACCAGGCCGATCCGAACCACGGCGCGGCCGCTGAGCTCGCCGCCGGTCCCCTGCGTGCCGGCGCCGATGCCGTTGCCGTCGTAGAAGTCGACGGCGATGTCCTTCTCGCCTGCCTCGAGCGTGGGGTCGGTGTTGGAGTAGACGAGGTTGCCGAGCACCTGGTTGACGGCCGCGGGCGTCGCGGCGGCGTTGAAGGTGATCAGCAGCCGCCCGCTCGTGAGGCTGTTGTCGGTGATCGTCGCGACGAGCACGCCGTCGAAGGTGACGATGGAGCCGCTGTTGAAGAGCACGATGCCGGCGCCCGGCGACGTGAACCCGCCGCTGACGCTCAGGCCGTTACCGGTCTGCAGCACGAACAGGTCGAGCACGTCCGGGTCGGCGCTGCCGCTGCCTGGGTCGATCTGCTGCACCTCGAGGCGGGCGCCGTCGAAGGTCGCCTCGCCGCGGACGGTGAGCTCGACGTCGACGATCTGGGCTGGGTTGGGGTTCCCGACCGCCCCGACGGTGTCGAGCAGGATGGGCGTGCCAGCGACGTTCACGCCGACGGCTTCCGTGTACGTGAGCGAGTAGAACTCGTTGCCGAGCTCGATGACCTGCGGCGCGTCGTTGACCTGCGTCACGACGGCACGGATCTCGGCCCGGGCCGCCTCGGCGGTGCCGACGTCGCTCGTCAGCGCATCGACGTCCGTGGTGTCGATCGTGACGCGCGTCCCGCCCACGGTGTACTCGCGGGTGGCGTCGCTGTCGTCGATCGGCATGACGCCGAGCGCGCCTGGGCCGCCACCGGGGCCGCCGATGCTGCGCGGCGCGCTGTTGAAGTCAGCCACCGGCGCGAAGCGGACGCGCGCGCTGGCGGGGAGGACGAGGGCGTTCTCGAGGCTCAGGTCGCTCCCGGCGCTGACGTCGAACCAGCTCGCGCCGTCGTCGCTGCTGTACTGCCAGCGGCCCTCGGTCGCGGGGTCGGCGGCGTCCGCGAAGACGGCGACGCCGGCGAGGTTCGCGCCCGCGAGCGGGGCGTCGGGGTCAGTGAAGACGGGGCTCATCAGGGCCGACAGGAGGCTGCCGGCGTTGGCCTCGCTCGGCACGTCCTCGGCGAGCGTGATGCTCACGTCGTCCGTGAAGCGCGGCGGGTTGTTGACGTTCACGACCGTGACGCTGAAGGTGATGGCGTTGCTGTCGAGCGCGCCGCCGCTGCCTTGCGAACCGTCGGTGTCGCCGTCGTTGAACACGAGCTCGACGGTGGCGCTCGCGAGGTTGTCCTCGACGCTGGCGAAGGTGACGCGGCGCATGACGTTGTGAACGTCGTCGCGGGTCGCGTCGGCGCTGAAGGTGATCAGCAGCACGCCGGCACTGCCGTCCTGCGTGCGCGTCGCGATGGTGGTCGCACCGCGCTGCAGCGAGGCGCCGTCGAGCGTGAGGTCGTCGAGCCCCGCGATGCTGCCGAGGTCGAGCCCGTAGCGGTCGGTGGTGACCACGCCGCCGGCGCGCTGCACGCGCACGCTGCTGCCGGCGAAGTCGGCTTCGTTCTGGCCGCCGTCGTTCAGTTCGGTCAGCTCGACGTCGGTGACGACGAGGTCGGCGGCGGCGTTGAGCCGCACGGGGGTGCCGGCGACACCATCGCCGGGGCCCTCGGTGTAGGTCACCTCGTCACCGCCGCCCGTGAGGACGGGGGCGTCGTTGACGGCGTTGACGCTGATCGCGGCCGTCGACGGTTCGCTGCGGCTCGATGCGCCGACATCGTCCGTATCGAGGATGTCGATCGCGCGGAAGGTGAACGACGAGCGGCGGTCGGCGCCGCTGAACGACAGGCCGGAGTGGTAGTTCGCGGGCGGCTCGTACGTCATGGTGGTCGCTTGCGCGACCGTGATGACGTGCGTACCGGCCGGGAGCGTGCCGGTGACGCCCGCGGGCACGACGGAGGTCGTCGCGTCGAGCACGAGCGCGTCGCTGGTGCGCAGCGCGCCCACGAGCCCGGCGGTCTCGGCGTCGGAGGCCGAGACCATCACGAGGTAGTGCGTGACGATCGCGTCGGTCACGGGGTCGTTGCCGCCGTCGACGTCGCTCGACTCGAGCGAGAACGTGATGAAGGTGTCCTCGTCGAGCACCCAGGCGAGGTCGTTCGTGACCGGGGCGTCGTTGACGGGCGTGACGCTGATGGCGACGGTGGCGCCGTCGTCCAGGGTGCCGCCGAAGGCGCCGATGTTGCCCTGGTCGTCGACCGTGAGGGTGAGTTCCTCGTCGCCCTGGAAGTCGTTGAAGTCCTGGTCGGGAAGATAGGTGACGCCAGCGGCGAGCGCGGCGTTGGTCGCGTCGAGCGGGCCGGTGATGGTGAGGGTGGCGGTGCCGTCGCCGCTGACCGTGAGGCCGGTGCCGTCGGCGAGCGTCAGCGTCCCGAACGAGACGCTGATCGTGGTGCGCAGCGCGATGGCGGGATCGCTGGCGTCGTCGCCGACGATGTCGAGGTCGTCGACCTGCAGCGCGTTCTCGTTGGCGGCCGAGAACACCAGCGCGGTGTCCTCCGGGGTCTCCTGCGCTCCGGGCACGATCGCCTCGGGCGCGTCGTTGACGGGTCGCACGTTGACGAGGAAGGTCGTCTCGGCGCTCTCGGCGTCGAGGTCGCCGTCGCCGACGATACCCGGGATGGCGGCTTGCACGAGCGGGTCGTCCGGGTCGGCGCCGGAGTAGCCGCCGTCGCTGACGTGCACGCGTACCGTGTCGATGCCGTTCGCGTTCGGTCGGCCGAGGTAGACGAGGGTGGCGAGGGTGGCGTTGACGTCGCCCAGCGTGCCGGTGATCTCGAGCGGGTCGTCGGCCCCACCGCCGGAGACGGTGGCGTCGCCAGCCGCGGTGACGCCGAAGGTGCCGATGCCGGCATCGCTCGTCACGGTGACCGTGAAGGGCCCTGCGGCGGTGTCGATGTCGCCGCTGTCGGCGTCGACGCTGTCGGGGTCGGCGATGGAGATGCCGACCAGCGCGAGCGGTGTGTCCTCGGCGCCGACGCGGTTGCCCGGCGTGGCGATGCTGGGCGGGTCGTTGACGGGGAGGACCAGGATCTGGAAGTCGATGATCGGCTCGTCGCCGCCGCCGCCGTCGGAGAGGCGCAGCCGCACGGTGTCGCTGGTGGTCTCGCTGCCGTCGTGGCGGTAGGCGATGCGTCCGTCGTCGATCTCGGCCTGCGAGAAGGCGCTGTTGACGCCGAGCGGTGCGCCGTCGCGCAGCACTTGACCGCGCGTCGGCGCGGTGACGAGGCGGAACTGGACCTGGTTCGGCGTGTTGTCGGGGTCGACGGCCGCGAGGCTCGTGGGCGTCACGGTGCGGGTGGCGCCCTCGTACACGACGAGGGTCTCGTTCACGATGACGATGCCGCCGTCGTCTCCCGGCTCGAGCGCGGGGTCGACGATGGGGTCGACGTTCTGCGGCGCGATGCGCACCGTGAGCGTGGTCGAGGCGGTGCTGTTCGAGGCGCCGACGTTGTCGTCGACCTCGAGGGTGAAGGTGACCTGGTAGTCGGGGCCGTAGACGTCCTCGTCGAAGACGCTGTTGTCGTGCCAGTACCAGAGGCGGCCCTCGTCGAGCGCCGCCCTCGGGATCTCCGTGTCGCTCGTGACGACGTCGTAGCTGCTCGGATCGGCCTGGCCGTACGTGCCGTCAGGCGGCACGAGACGCAGCTCGCCGCGCACGGGCTGGCTCGTGACCTGGAGCGTCAGGACGTTCACCTGTGCGAGGGGGTGCTCGGGCTTGTCGGTGCCGATACCGTCGCTGTCCGAGACGGTCACGACGCTGGTGTCGATGAGGACCGACTCGCCTTGCAGCGCGACCGGGTCGGGTTGGCGCCGGGAGATCACGGGTCGGTCGTTGACCGGCGTGACGTCGATCACGAACGAGGCTGCGAGGACGAACTCCGAGCCGTCGGTGTAGGTGAAGTCGAAGCCGGCCAGGAAGCGTTCACCGCCGTCGTGGCGGTAGCGGATGCGGCCGGCGTTCACGTCGGCCTGCGTGATGTTGTCGCCGGCGAGCAGCACGTCGACGTCGCTGCAGGTCGGGAGGTCGAAGCAGCGCACGAGCTCCCCGAAGCGCGGGTCGCTCGTGAGCGTGATCACGAGCTCGCCCGGACCCTGGTCGAGGTCGGCGACCTGCAGCACGGACGGCGTGAGTGCGGCGCTCGCGCCCTCGTCGAGCACGAGCGGCTCGTTGACGCTCAGCTCGGGCGGGAGGTTGACGTACAGGATGTAGAAGCTGACCGAGGCACTGGCGCTGTCGCCTGCGTCGTCCTGCATGGTGTAGCTGAAGCTGCCGACGCCGAAGGCGCCAGCGTCGGGCGTGAAGACGATGGTGGCGCCGTCGAGGGTGACGCTCCCCTTGCCGCCAGCGACGTCGTCGACGCTCGTGACGGAGAGCGGCGCCGTGCCGGAGTCGTTGAACAGGACGGCCGAAGTGGGGACCTCGAACACCTGCCCGCGGGTGGCCTCGCTGGTGAGGAAGACGTCGCGAGCGATGGCGGTCCCACCCGAACCGGCTTGCTCGCCTCCTGTCCACGGCGCGCCGCCGGTGACGGGGTCGATCGGGTCGAGCGGTGTGCCGCCGGAGCCGATGGGGGCCCCGGTGTCCAGGTCGACCTCGAAGTCGATCGTGATCGGCACAACGACCGGCCGCAGCGTGGTGGCGTCGTCGTCGACGTACACGCCACCGGGGCGGTTCAGCACCACGTTGACGTTGCCGTCACGGACGGTGACGGTGAAGCTGTCGCTGGCATTGGCGGTCTGGTTGTGGCGGTAGCTGATGAGGCCGGCGTCGACGTCGGCCTGCGTGAAGGTCGCACCGACGCCCATCGGGGCCCCGGACACGAACAGCGCACCGTGCTGCGGTCGCACGTCGAGGCGGTAGGTGATCGTGTCGCCCTCGGCGTCGGTCGCGCACAGTTGATCGCTGGTCACGGTGCCGGTGTTGCTCACGGCGAGATCGAGCGCGAGCGTGTTCGGCTCGTAGCACAGCTCCGGGTCGTCGTTGACGGGCCGCACCCGCACCTGGACGGTGGCGTCACTGGAGAGCACCTGCTCGCCGCCGCCGACGGTGCCCGTGTCGGTGACGCGGATCCCGAAGCTGAAGTTGGCGGGGTCGATGCGGTTCTCGGAGGTGTGGCGGATGCGGAAGCGCTCGAGGTCGGAGAGCACGAAGGTCAGCGGGTCCGCGCCGTCCGCGAGGCGGTCGGCGGTGTACGCGACCCAGTCGCCGCTCCCCGTGGTGTCGAGCTCGAGGACCGCGACCGGGTCGGGTCCCTCGCCGGCGAGCACCGGCGGCAGGCTGGTGATGGAGACGGTGAGGTCACCGGACGCGGTCTCGGCGTCGATGGCGACGAGCTCCAGCGGCGCGGTGCGGCGCTCGAAGACGGTCGCGCGCGCGATGCGGATGCTCGGCGGCGTGTTGACCTCGGTGACGGTGATGGGCACGGTCGTGCGCTCGACGACGCCGCCGGCACCGTCGCGCAGCGTGACGTCGAAGCCGTCCGCGAGCGCCGTGGAGCCGCCGTGGCTGTAGACGAGCTCGCCGGCCAGCAGGT
Organism: Trueperaceae bacterium; assembly: GCA_007695125.1. Classification (GTDB taxonomy): domain Bacteria; phylum Deinococcota; class Deinococci; order Deinococcales; family Trueperaceae; genus CSSed10-48. Next base: position 8,273 of record REEJ01000191.1, read on the forward strand.
CGGCGTACGAGAAGGTGCGGCCCTGCAGCGCGAGCGAGCCCCGCAACGTGAGCTCGCCGTGCGCGGGGGCGCTCTCGATGCGGAAGATGAGCTGCTCGTCGGTGTTGTCGGGGTCGATCGCGACGATGGCGGCGTCGCTGAACGCGCGGCTGCCGCCTTGCGGCACGACGAAGACGAGCTCCTCGCCGCCCGGCGGGGTGTCGCCCGGCACGAACAGCTCGGGCGGGTCGTTGACGGGCGTGACGAGGACCTGCAGCGTCCGCTCGGCGCTGCTGCCGCCGATGACGTCGATCTCGTCGCTCACGCTGTAGGCGAGGACCTGCGCGTCCTCCGGCTCGACGCCCGAGTGCTCGTAGCGCACCAGGCCCGCGTTGAGCTGCGCCTGGGTGAACTGGAACCCGGCGGTGATCTCCGTGGCGAACGTGCCGTCACCAGCGCTGTCGAACCAGAAGGCGCCCTCGCTGAGCGAGGTGCCGTCCTCGAGTACCGTGTAGACGATCTGGGCGGCGCTCGCCTCGTCGTCCTCGACGAGGAGCTCCTGCTTCGTGAGGACGGCGACGCCGCCCTCCTTTACGCGCAACGGCTGGTCGTTGACGATGCGGAACGGCGTGTCCTCCGCGGCGACGTTGGCCTCGAGGGCGCCGCCGTCGAGATCGACGGAGGTGGCGTCGCTCAACGTGGCGAGGTCGACGCTGCTGCGCAGCGTCGCGGTGCTGAACGTGATGGCGTCGTCGACGCTCGCATCGACGGCGTGCACGGTGAGCGAACCCACCTCGCCGAAGTAGCCGCTCGCCGGCACGAAGCGCAGCAGCGTGGCGGCGGAGAGCGCCAGCGCCTGATCAGGCGCGACGGCTCCGAGGAGGCTCCAGCTGATGCCGTTGTTGGCGCTGTACTCCCAGCGGCCTTCCGCCGGGAGGCTGGCGTCGGCGGCGACGAGGATGCCGACGAGCGCGTCGCCGTCGGCGTCGGAGTACTCGCCGAGCCACAGGTCCGACACGCTGCTGCCGCTCGGGTCGAGGGTGTTGACGGGAATGCCGGGGAGTTCCGCGACGCCGGTGACGGGCCGGTCCGGGACGTTGACCACCGTGACGTCGATGGTGGCGCTCGCAATCTTGGACTCGATCTCGCCGAGACCGCTGCCGCGATCGTCGACGAACACGCTCAACCGCACCAGGCCGAAGAAGTCGGCGCCTGGCGCGTAGGTGAGGTTGCCGTCGGCGAGCGCCGCGTTCAGCGCCGCGAGCGTGCCGCGCACGCGCACGTCGCTGCCCGGGTTGTCGTACCCGTCGACGAGCGTGAGCCCGGTGACGTCGCCGAGCTCGAGCGCGCCCGGTCCGACCACCACGGGCGACCCCTGGCTGACGATGGCGACGCTGAGGCGCAGTTCGAGCGGCTCGTCGCCGGCGTCGAGATCCGCGACGGCGACGCCGTTCAGCGCCAGGCTGGTGTCCTCGTCCATCGACTGGGCGCCGGGGACGGTGAGGCTGGGCGGTTCGTTGAACTCGGTGACGGTGATCGTGACCATGCTGACGTTCGACTCGGCGCCGGCCGCGTCGATCGCCTGGAAGCTGAAGGCGGCGCTGCCGTCATAGTTCGTGACGGGGGTGAAGCGCAGGCCGGCCGCCGCTTCGGCATCGGCGCGGGCGACGATCTGGCCGACGCTGGCGGCCTGGTAGCTGCCGCCGACGCGCACGGCGAGCGTGCCGGTGGCCGGATCGGGCAGCGTGACGATGCGGTAGCTGACGACGCAGGCATCGAGCGTCGCGCTGGTGCAGCTGTCGACGTCGCTCGAGGTGAGTCCGAAGGTGAGCGCGACGTTCTTGGTGGTGCTGAGCGCGGCGTCGACGGTGGTGGGCGCGTCGTTGACGGGCGTGACCTCCGTCTGCAGCGCCCCGCCGCCGGCGTCGAGGTTGAGGTGGCCGGCGTCGACGTTGGTGCTCTGGCGCGTGGCGCCGCTGCTGAAGGTGCGGTTCGCGGCCACGTCGTCGTTGTCGTCGACGGCGTGCAGCCGCAACGTGCCGGGCGTGCCCCACCAGTCCTGAGCGGGGAGGAAGCGGAGCCGGGCGTCGGCCGGGACGAGCAGCGCGCTCGATCGGCTCACGGAGCCGACCGCGTACCAGCTCGCGCCGGCGTCGGTGCTGTACTGCCAGGCGCCTTGTCCGCTGGTGGCCGCGTTCTGGCTGATCGCGACGCCCGCGAGGGCGTCGCCGTCGACGTCGCTGAACGCCGGCAGCAGCGCGCCGACCGACGCCCCGGGAGGGTCGGCCGCGTCCTCGGTGATCGCCGCCAACGGTGTGACTGCGCCGGTGACGGGCGCGTCGGGCACGGGCGCGACCGCGATGCCGAAGGCGATCGTAGTCGTGTTCGCGCCGGATTGTGCGGTGCGGTTCGAAGTCACCGCGACCTCGATGGTCGCGGTCCCGAACCAGTCCTGCGCACCGACGAACAGCAGGCTCTGCAAGAACGCGTTGATCCCGGGCCGGTCCCCCTCGGCCGCGAGTTGCGTCAATTGCAGGACGCCGTTGTCGAGCACGCCGTCGCCACTCTGGACCGTGACGATGGCGCGGTAGAGGTCGGAATCGGGCTCCGTCACCTGCAGCATAGGCGTGATGGCCGAGAACGCGAACGGCACGTCCTCGAGCGCACTCTGCGTCCCAGGATCGGTGACCACTGGGGCGCCTTGCGCCACGGCAGTGCTCCACAGCCCCGCCAACCACACCGCCACCAGCACCGTCCATACCGCGCGCTTGGTGCGTCGCGTACGGTCGTTGCGGTCGTCGTCGAACGTGGTGCAGGTCCGTGGTGCCATGGTGTGCTCCTACCGGCCCGTGGCCGGGCGTGGCGGTCGGTGAGCCAACCACGCGAGGGTGGTCATCCCGCCCGGAGGTCCAGCCCCGGGAGGGATGACGACATACATGTCTGGTAGCTTTGCCCGCCGCGACTTACGGGAGCATGAAGTATCCGTCCCGTCAGATACGCGAATTGTAGGGTTGTGTAAGGTTTGGTTCCTCGGCGCTCGCCGCGTCAGCGCCCGTCGGTTCGGCGTCCATCGGTTCGGCGTCCATCGGTTCGGCGCACCTTCACGTCGATCATCAAGCGGTAGCCCGTACCTCGCACGACCGCGAGCCCGTCGCGCCCGGCACCCACCTGCTCGAGGCGCTCCCGAACGCGCGCGACGTGGACCTCCAGCGTCGCCTTTCGGTAGGTCTCTGGTGGGTGCCCGAGCGCTCGAACGAGCTGCTCGGTCGTGAGCCCCTGCTCGGGCGCACGCGCGAGCGCGTCGAGCAGCGCGACCTGTGAAGCGGACAGCCGGACGTCGCCGCGCGGACCGATCAACCGCGAGTGGACGGTGTCGAGCACGAAGACCGCCGGCACCGTCGGCCGCACACGGCGAGCGATCGCCGCGATGACGGCGTCGAGCTCGTCGAGCGCGACGGGCTTCGGTAGGTACGCGTCCGCCCCGGACTCGTACCCGCTCACGCGGTCGCCCACCGAACTGCGCGCCGTCAGCATCACGATGCCGACACCTGGCTCGGACGCCCTGAGGCGCCGCGCGAGCGAAAGGCCGTCCTCACCAGGGAGGTTGAGGTCGAGCAGGTACACGTCGGCTCGCACGTCCACGAGCTCGCGAGCCAAGGCCTCGGCGTCCGCGGCACCGAACGTGCGGTAGCCGGCTGCTCTGAGGTGCCCCACGAGCGTCTCGCGGAGCATGTCGTGGTCCTCGACCACCACGATGCTCAGCACGGCACGATCACCCCCGCCTCCACGGCGTCGTCCACGACGCCGAGCGACGCGGTGCCGCCCAAGGCCTCGGCGAACGAGCGCACCAGGTGCAGCCCCAGGCCCGCGCCGGTGACGGCACCGGCTCGCGCACCGCGATGGTAACGGTCGAATGCGCGCTTCGGATCGGGCGTGCCCATGGGCCCGATCGCGTTGCGGACCCTGAGGGTCAACAACGGACCGCCCGCCGTATGCTCGCGCCGGCAGGTCAGCGCGACACGCTCATCCGGAGCGCCGTAGGCCAGCGCGTTGTCGATCAGGTTCGAGACGATGTGGCACAGTGCACGCTGGTCGATCACGACTCGGACGTCATCGACCGACAGATCGATGCGCTCACCCGCCGGATGCATTGCCACGACCTCCTCGAGGCAGGGTCGCAGCTCGATCCGCTCGAGCTCGAGCGTGACCGCGCCACGATCCATCCGAGCCGCCACCAGGCAGCGCTCCAGCACCGCATCGGCATCGCGCAGGGCGGCGTCGGCGCGCCGCAGCGCAGGTTCCGAGGGCACCTGACCCCTCGCGACGGCACCGAGCGTCATGGTCACCACCGACAGTGGGCTCCGCAACTCGTGCGCCAGCATGCCGACGAAGCGCTCCGTCGACGCCCGCTGATCGCGCTCGAAACGCAAGGACTGCTCGGCGAGCGCCCTGCCGCCCTCGTTCTCGACCGCGGCGGCGCGCTCGGCCTCGACACGCCGGGCGACGAGCCACACCATCAAGCCGCCGCCCACCATCGGCGCGAGGAGCGGGGCGGTCATCATCACCAACGGGTCGAGGACGTCTGTGAGGAGCGCTACGCCGTGCCCAGTGATGAGGACGGCCAGGAGCGCGAAGGCTGCTCGAACCAGCGCCAGTGGCGGTCCGATGCTCGAGCGAACGAACACCGCCGCCGCGGTTGCGAGCGGCGGCAATGCGAGGCCCGCAGCCGCGTTCGTCATGAGACCTGCGCGCTGATCGACGCCCACCCACACGAGCGCAGCCACCACCGGAAGCGCAGCCATGGCGAGCGCGGTCTTCACCAACCACCGCGGCGCCGCGAAGTACGGCAGGGTGCGATAGTGGAACGCGTAGCCGGCGAACACGAGGAGCATGATGCTCACAGACGTGATCGGATCGGCGAGCGTGACGGCATGGTCCGGGAGCAACCAACGCCATGTGCCGACGACCGACGCTCCGAACGCGACGCCAGAGAGCGCGAACAGCGCCAGGGCGCCGCTACCCGCAGCCACGCCGGACCGCGAGACCGCGCTCACACGCCCGATCGCAGCGAACGTGACGGCCACCACCACGAGGAGCAGGGTGACGACGTCGACGTCAGATCGTCGCAGCGTCTCGACGGCGACGACATCGACCGCGGCGATGACCGCGCTGGTCGACGCGATACGCAGGTACACGTCGACGGGAGCGTCGCGCTCGGGGAGCAGCGCGTTGTGCGCCATCGAGCGCACGGACGACGCGGCTCGCGGAGCCCGGTCACCGAGCAGCACCTCGTGCCAACCGGTGTCGGTGGCCGGGGCGGGCAGGTACACGCGGATGTCGTCGAGGTACGCCGGTCGGATCCGCACCACGTCGCCAGCGCCTGCCGGCACGGTGAGGCGCAGCCAGTACGCCGAGTCGCTGTACCCACGCGCCAAGGTCGAGCCGAACGGCTCGAACGCCCGACCCACCACGTCCGCGATCTCCAAGTGGCCCATTTCGTCGCTCAGGACCCCGCCGTCGAGCGCACGCGCGGTACCTGCGAGCGCAACGACGCCAAGGGCGACGGTCAACGCAACAGCGCGCAGCGCGGTCGACCGCGCGAAGAGGCACGGCAGGGCTCCGCGCCGTCGCTCCGTGGGCGCGGAACGTGCCGTGCCCACGCCGTCGGTCAGCGCCCCAGCGCGCCGCTGATGGCGGCGGCCAGCGCGTCGAGGCGATACGGCTTCGTCAAGAGCGGCACGTCGGCTGGCACACGCCCACGAAGCGTCGCCGCGTCGTGACCGCTCGTCAGCACCACCGGCAAGTCGTTCCGCATACGCCGCACCCGATCGGTCAGCTCGCAGCCATCGATCCCGCCCGGCAGCGCAAGGTCGCTGAAGACGACGTCGCACGCCGCACCGCCTTCGAGGTACGCCAACGCGCTGCTCGCGTCCACCGCGACGGCGACACGGTAGCCGATGCTCTCGAGGTACTCACGGGCCAACCATCGCAGGGGCTCGTAATCCTCGACGACGAGGACGTGGGCCACGCCCTGCTCCGGTCGTTCTGCGGTCGCCGCTGGCCTCGTGCCGTCTGCAGGCGCTGCCATCACTGCAAGGTACCGCGCCGCGGGCGACCTCGCCTGCCGAACGGCCTCATGTGGTACTCACACCTGCTCGAGGTACGTGTAGCCCACCAGCTCCGCGTCGTAGAGCTCGACCAGCGCGCGCTTCTCCTCGTCGGAGAGCGCGATGCCGGCCTGTTCGCTCTCGCGGATCTCCTCTTGCAGCCAGCCGTGCAGCGTGTCGACCTCGTAACCCATGTTCTGGATCACGCGCCGCGCCTTCTGCCCGTTCACCAGCAACTCGACGCGCCAGCCCCCCGGCTCGAGGCGCACGTGCGCCTCGTTCACGCGGCCGAACAGGTTGTGCGTGTTGGCGAGCACGTCCTGGTAGGCGCCGGTGAGGAAGGCGCCGAGGTAGTACGGCTCGCCCTTGCGCAACTCGTGCACCGGCAGCGTGGAGCGCACGTCACGCAGGTCGATGAACTTGTCGATCTTGCCGTCGCTGTCGCAGCTGATGTCGACCAACGTGGCCTCGCGCCCCGGCCGCTCGTGCAGGCGTGAGAGCGGCACGATCGGGAAGAGCTGCCCGATCGCCCAGTGGTCGGGCATGCCCTGGAACAGGCTGAAGTTGCACACGTAGGTGTCGGCCAACCGCTTGGGCAGGGCCTCGAGCTCCTCGGGCACGTACTCGAGCTGCTCGACCACCTTGGCGACCTTGGTGAGCACCTGTTGGAAGAGCTGCTCGACGTACGCGCGCTCCAGCAGCGTCAGGTACCCCAGGTCGAAGAGCGCATGCATCGTCTCCTTGTTCGAGACCGCCTCGTTGTAGACCTCGCGGTAGGTCTTGATCGACACGCTGCGCGCCAACTCGCGCATGTCGCGCACCAGCTGATGCACCTCGCCGTCGAGTGGCGGCAGATCGTGCGGCGTGCGCGTGGGACCCATCGCGTCGATCACCGGCATCACCAGCACCGCGTGGTGCGCCGTGAGCGCACGCCCCGACTCCGTCACGATCACGGGGTGCTGCGCGCCGCCGTCGTCGCACACCTCCTTGATGGTGTAGACGACGGTGTCGGCGTACTCCTGGATGCCGTAGTTGGCGGAGGCCTCGAAGGTGGTCTTGGAGCCGTCGTAGTCGACGGCGAGGCCACCGCCGACGTTGAGGTAACGGACGTCGGCGCCCATGGCCCGAACGTCGACGTAGACCTGGGCCGCCTCGCGCACCGCGACCTTGATCTTGCGCACGTCGGTGAGCTGGCTGCCGACGTGGCAGTGGATCATCTGCAGCGCGCCGAGCATGTCCTGCTCGCGCAGGACGCGCACGGCGTCGATGAGCTCGGTGCTGGTGAGTCCGAACTTGGCGCCGTCGCCGCCCGACGCCTCCCATTGGCCCGCACCCTTGGCGTGCAGCCGGTAGCGGATGCCGATCACGGGGGGCACGCCCATCTCGCGCGCGACGCGCAGCACGCGCTCGAGTTCGGCGTACTTCTCGAGCGTGATCACGACGGGCTTGCCGAGCTTCCGTCCCCACAGCGCCAGGCGCACGAAGTCGTCGTCCTTGAAGCCGTTGCAGCAGATGAGCGCCTCGGGGTGCGTGTCCTGCACGAGGATCAGCGCAAGCTCGGCCTTGCTGCCGGCCTCGAGGCCGGTCATGTAGCGCGCGCCGTACTCGGCGATGGTCTCGATCACCATGCGGCGCTGGTTGACCTTGACGGGGTAGACGCCCTGGTAGTGCGCCTCGTACCCGGCCTCGCTGACCGCCGCCGCGAAGGATTGGTTGATGCGGTCGAGCCGATCCTCGATGAGCTGCGGGAAACGCACGATCATCGGGACTTGGTGGCCGCGAACGCGCAGCGACTCGACGATGCCGTGGATCGACGCGGCCTGGCTCGGGTCGCTGCGGAGCATGACCTCCATGTCGCCGCCCTTGCCCGCTCGGAAGTAGCCGCTGCCCCAGGCCGGGATGCTGTAGAGCTCCTCGGCGTCGGCGATGGTGAAGGGCGTGTCGAGCGTGGCGTGGGCCAAGGCGTGTCCTCCGAGCGCGCGCGTGATCGTGTCCGCCGCTGCATGCCGACGGCACCGTCAGCTACGGTAGCAGGTACGCACCTGGGCACGCGTCGGCCGCTCACGGGTGCGGGTGCTACCATCGAGCCGCGCCGCGCCCGCGCCATGGGGCGCCGTCAGGAGACGCGATGCTCGACTTGGACCACCCCACCCCCGTCGATCTCGGCTACCGCATGCCGGCCGAGTGGACGCCGCACGCCGCCACCTGGACCAGCTGGCCCAGCGACGACGCGCTGTGGGAGGGCGAGTTGGACGGGGTGCGTTCAGAGTTCGCGACCATGGTCGCGCTCCTGTCGCGCTTCGAGAGCGTCGTCGTGAACGTCGCCGACGCGGAGGCCGAGGCGGACGCCAAGGCGCGCCTGCAGAGCGCCGCCGCCGACCCGGCCAACGTCCGCTACCACCGCGTGCCGCTCGACGACGCCTGGTTCCGCGACAACGGTCCGATCTTCCTCGTGAACGGTGCCGGCCAGGTGGCGCTCACCGACTGGGTGTTCAACGCCTGGGGCGGGAAGTACGAGGCCGGGCGCGACACGCTGGTGCCCGCAGCGGTCGCGCGTGAGCTCGGCATGCGGCGCTTCGCCTTCCCCTTCGTGATGGAGGGCGGCGCCGTCGAGGTCAACGACGAGGGTGTGCTGATCACCACGCGCTCGTGCCTCCTCGCGCCGACGCGCAATGCGCAGCTGGACGAGGCCGACACCGAGGCGCTGCTGCGCGCCGGGCTGGGCGTGCGTCAGGTGGTGTGGCTCGAGCGCGGGCTCGAAGGCGATCACACCGACGGTCACGTCGACACGATCGTCCGCTTCTGCGACGACGCGACGTTGGTGTGCGCCGTCAGCGAGGACCCCTCGGACGAGAACTTCGCGCCGTTGCAGGCGAACCTCGAGACGCTCCTCGCCCTGCGAACGCCGGACGAGGCAGCGTTCACGGTGGTGCCGCTGCCGCTGCCGCAGCAGCACCGGTTGCCGGACGGCCGGATCCTGGCCGCGAGCTACGCCAACTTCTACATCGCCAACGGCGTGGTGCTGGTGCCGACGTTCGAGGATCCCCTGGACGAGCTCGCGCTGGAGCTGCTGCGCCCGCTCTTTCCGGACCGCCAGGTGCTGGGTGTACCGGCGTCGCGCTTGATCACCGGTGGCGGCGCCTGGCACTGCGTCACGCAGCAGCAGCCCACCGGGGAGATCGACCATGGCTGACGCGAGCGCCGGACCGCTGCGCCTGGGGCTCGTGCAGATGGCGATGACGGACGATCGCGATGCGAACGTGGCGGCCGCAGAGGCACGCGTGCGCGAGGCCGCCGCGGGTGGTGCACGCCTGATCCTGCTGCCGGAGCTGTTCGAGTACCTGTACTGGCCGCAGGCGGAGCGCGAGGAGTACTTCGAGCTGGCCCACCCCGTCGAGGGCCACCCCTTCCTCGCGCGCTTCCAGGCGCTCGCAGCGGAGCTGGGCGTGGTGCTGCCGGTGTCGTTCTTCGAACGCGCCGGCCAAGCGCACTTCAACAGCCTGATGATGATCGACGCCGACGGCCGCGCGCTGGGGCTCTACCGCAAGAGCCACATCCCCGACGGCCCAGGCTACGAGGAGAAGTACTACTTCAACCCGGGCGACACCGGCTTCAAGGCCTGGCGCACCCAGGTCGGCTTGGTCGGCGTCGGCATCTGCTGGGACCAGTGGTTCCCGGAGTGCGCGCGCGCGATGGCGCTGCAGGGCGCCGAGGTGTTGCTGTACCCGACGGCGATCGGCAGCGAGCCGGCGGCGGCCGGTGGCTTCGACACGCGCGACATGTGGCAGCGGGCCATGATCGGCCACGCCGTGGCGAACGCCTGCTACCTGGGCGCCGTGAACCGCGTGGGCCGCGAGGGCGACGCGACGTTCTACGGCTCGAGCTTCGTCGCCGACCCGTCGGGCGAGAAGCTCACCGAGGCCGACCGCAGCGCCGAGACGGTGCTCTACGCCGACCTCGACCTGGCCGCCGCGCGGCGCTTCCGCGCCGGCTTCGGCTTCTTCCGCGACCGGCGACCCGACCTCTACCGGCCGCTCATGACGCTCGACGGCAGGCTCGACGGCAGCGAGCGCTGAGCGCCCGGAACGCCCTGCGGCAACCACCACCCGCCACCGACGCGCTCGAGGGCACGTGCGACGGCCAGCGCCACGTGGTCGTCGCCGACCCGGGCGGCCACCTGCACGCCGATGGGGAGCCCGTCGCCGCTGCGTCCGCACGGCACCACCACCGCCGGCTGACCGCCGAGGCTGAACGTGAGCGTGGGGGCGATCGAGCCGGCGTCGTCACCGTGGCGGACCGCAGGGCGCTCCGCCGCCGGCGTCAGGACGGCGTCGTACGCGCCGACGAAGCGCGTCAGGCGCCGCCTGAAGGCGTCCCACTCGAAGCGGAAGCGCTGCACGGCGTCGGCGTCCAGCGCACTCACCGCGCTCGGCGCCCAGCGCTCTGCCTCGTCGGACTCCGGTAGCGACCAGTACGTGCGCGTCAGTGGGTACACGGCCTCCAGACCGTCGGGGCGGTCCTCGACCAGCGTGGCGCCTGCCGCCTCGAGCCAGCCGACGGAGCGTCGCACGGTGCGCTCGGTGTCGGGCGTGGGCGTGCAGTCGGGCTGTTGGGTCCACCACGCGATCGTGAGCCCGGCCAGGTCGACGCTAGCGGGGTCGCCGAGCGGCATCGGCAACGCGCTGGGGTCGTCGCCGTCGGGCCCCTGGATCACGCGCAGGGCGAGCAACAGGTCGTCGACGCCGCGCGCCAGCGGCCCGATGGCGCTGCGCGGGTCGAGCAGCGGGCTGATGGACGGGAAGTGGCCGGTGAGCGGCACGCGCCCGCTGCTCGGCCGGATGGTGCACACGCCGCAGGCGTGGGCGGGTTGGCGCAGGCTGCCGCCCGAGTCCGACCCGAGCCCGAGCGCCGACCCCGCCGCGGCCACCAGGGCCGCCTCGCCGGAGCTGCTGCCGGTCGGGGTCCGCGTCAGGTCGTGCGGGTTGAAGGTCGGGCCGAAGGCCTCGCTGCGCTCCGCCGGGTTGGTCTTGCCCAGCACGATCGCGCCCGCGGCGCGGAGCCGTGCGACCGCCGTCGCGTCGCGCACTGGCACGCGCGCCACGTGCGCCGACGCACCGCCGGAGCAGGGCATGCCCGCCACGTCGATCCAGTCCTTGACGGTCACGGCGAGGCCGTGGAGGGGTCCGAGCGGTCCACCGCGCGCGCTGCGCCCGTCTGCCTCCGCGGCGGCGCGCCGCGCGCCCGCCTCGTCGAGATGCACGATCCCGCGGACGACCGCATCCACGGCGCGGAGGCGCTCGATCTGCGCCTGGAGGAGGTCGCGCGCGCTCACCTCGCGGCGCGACAGGGCGGCGACCTGGCGCGTCGCGCTCTGGAGGACGAGTTCGCTGGGGTCCACGGCGCGATGGTACTCGACCGTGTGGTCGCTCGCTTCAACCGTCGTGGTCGTGGTCGGGTCGCACTGCGACGAAGCGCAGCGAGCGCCGGTTCCCATGCGCTGTGAGCAGACCGCGTCCCTCGAGGTCGCGCAGGTCCGCCGCGGCGGTCGCCGGGCTCACCCCGTGCCGCTCCGCGTACGCCTTGACCGTGATCGCGCCGTCGGCCTCGACGTGGGCCAAGGCCGAGCGCTGACGACCCGTCCGGTCGAGCGGCGCGTCGTCACGGGCGAGCGCCACCTGCACGGTGGCGGCGAAGAGCGGCGCGTCGCGCGGGACGCCAGCGCGCGCCGCACGCTCCGCCGGCGGGGAGGTGGTGCGGCCGGCGCGCGGCGCACCACCATCGACGGCGTCGCCAGCCGGCGCGGGGCCGAGCGCGTCCGCCAGGACCTCGGCCATCGTCGCGTTGGTCGCGTGGACGCGCGCCAGCCGCAGCGACGCGGAGAGCCAGCGGTACGCGAGATCGGCGGCCAGCGGACCCGTCTCGCCGAACAGCAGGGGGACGTTCGGGTACGCGGCCTGCAAGGCGGCCACGAGGTTGAGCATCCAGCCGGGCCGCGTCCGCATGTCGCCCTTGACGAGCTGCGAGAGCCTCCCCTCGATGATCACGGCCGCCCGCGGCATCGTCGCGAGCTCTGCCATCAGGAGCTGCAGGGTGCCCTGCACGGCCGCGCCGGCGAACTCGCCGAGCTTCTTGCGCTCCACGACCGCCACGAGCTGGTCGCGCGCGAACACGCCGTAGTCCCCGACCGGGAGCCGACGCCGCTCGATGGTCACGTCGCGCCCCGCGAAACGCCAGCCGTAGCGTTCGCGCTCGTCGACCACGATCGTGAGCGGCCCCTCGAGCCCGCGCGCCGTCGGCGCGCGCACCCCGGGTCGCGTGGAGCGCATGGAACGCTCGCTGCGCCAGAAGATCAGCGTCCGGCTCCCCTTGCTCGTCCACACGAACATCGACCTGCGCCGCTGCCCACGGTCGAGCACCAGTTGCACCGACGCGCCGACCCTGCGGCAACTCGCGACGCTCACGTGCTCGACGTGCTCGACATCGTCGGGCCAGGCAGCCAACTCGACGCAGAAGAGGTCCTTGTCGACCGGCCAGGTGGCACGCGTCGCCAACACGAGTTCGGCGCCGCCGAGCGGCAGCCCGATGACCACCGGCAGGCGCGTGGCACCCTCACGGCGCCCGATCCTCATCGAGGGTCCGAGGCGCTCGGGGGTGGTCGAGCGCTCGTTCGTCGCCGCCACGCCCTGAGGCTAGCGCACGTTCCACGCGGGCATGTCGCCGGAGCCGAGCGTGCGCACGTCGCCGTCGAGCCCGAACACCGTGAGGACGCTGACGCCGCCCCCCTGCACCGGCAGCACCAGCGCGTCGCTGGCGGGCGACCACAGACTGTGCGAGCGGGCGTACTGGTCGAAGAACGGCAGGTACTGGTTCAAGAAGAGCGGCGAGGGCGTGAAGCGCCCGAGCTCGCGGCGCAGCCCCGTGGCGACGTCGACGACACGCAGAGCCACGCGCGCGGAGCCAGCCTGCACCTGCAGGCCGACCTGACGCTCGGGACCGTCGCCGCCACCCGGCACCGGGGCGAGGTACGCCACGGTGCCGCCGTCGGGCGACCACCAGAAGGCGAGCGACAGGTCGTCGGTGAGCGTCTCGAGGTCGCCCGTGCGGGCGTCGATGGTGACGATGGGGCCGTAGGAGTGCGGGGCATCGATCAGGGGCCGCTGGATCGCGAGGACGTCGCGGTTCGGGTGCCAGGCGAGGGCGGCGAGGCCGGCGTGCGGCAGTTCGCGCAGGTCGATGTCGCCATCGCTCGAACCGGCGAGGCGCTCCAACACGACGCGGCGCGTGTCGGCGCCATCGCGCGAGGCGTAGGCGATCCAGGCGCCGCTCGGCGCCACGGCGGGGGATTGGAAGGCGCCCGCCGGAGCGCGGGTCGGCGTGAGGTCGTACGCGGCGAGCGCGCTGCGCCCCACCTCGGCGTCGGGGCCGAGCACGTTGCGATGCACCAGGAGCGAACCACCGTCCGGTGCCCAGTCCCAGTAGAAGGGCGCGCCGATCGCGAACGGTCCTGCGTCGCCGGCGTGCGCGTCGTCCGCCTCGGCCGTGGGGTCGACGAGGTGCAATCCGAGGCCCCCGCTGCGGCTGGTCAGCAGCGCGATCCGCTCCCCATCAGGCGACCAACCGTGGTAGATGGGCGACTCCTGGGGTCGCTCGAACACGCGCAGGCTGGTCCCGGTCGCAGGGTCGTGGACGTCGAGGCCGGCGCTACCGCCGCCGGGGCCGAACGCGATGAACGACACGAGCGAACCCCCCGGTGCCCAGGCGGGGAACTGCGAGCGGCCCGGGCCGTCGTCCAGGAGCGCTCGTTCCCCGCCGACGGGGTCGACGAGCGCGGCTGCACCTGCCGGGGTGACGAAGGCGATCAGTCCACCGGCATCGTCCGTGCCGAGCGCCTGGAGTGGCGTGTCGATCGGGGCGGCCTGCGCCGACACGGGGCTCCACACCACACCCGCGGTCAACGCGATCGCGGCGAGTAGGAGCTGCAGATGGCCCATGCCGGAGGGTAGCCGGAAGTCACGCTCGTGTGGGGGCGCCAGACTGCA
>REEJ01000159.1 GCA_007695125.1 Trueperaceae bacterium
CGACAGAGCCGAAGGAGAGGCCGCGCAAGGAGCGCTGACGGGCCTGTCGTCCGAGTTGCCTGCGATCGAGCGCTGAGGGGTCGCACTTCCGGGGTGGGGCGCGGTCGGTCGGTCGCGCCCCACGTCGTGTCGCTGCGCGCGGCGGCTCGCCTCGCGCGCGTCCAGCGCGTAGGATGCTGTATCGAGGCAGACGGGGCGCGCCCGAACGCGCTGCTCCGTACCGTTCGACACGACGGGGGCGGGCGGCCGCGCTATGGCCGTCACGCAGGGAGGATCGCATGACGCTGGTGCTCGTGTTCGTGCCCATCGGCGCGCTTCTGGTGCTCGCCGGCCTGCTGTTCGAGCGGGGCCGTGTCGGGCCCACCATCTGGTTCGGCGGGCGACCGGCACGCTCGCAGCGAATGCGTCGCTCCGGGTTGCTCGCAAACCGCTTGGCGGGGCGGTCGCTGCTGATCGGCGGCGCGGTCGTGATCGTCGCGGCCCTCGCCGCCTGGCTCGCCGGCGCCTCCATCGACGACGAGTTCGTCGCGCTGAGCTTGGTCGCCGCCATCGCCGCCACCTGCATCACCGCGTTGGTGCGCGCGCTTCGGGCGGTGCGCACCACCTGAACCACGGCGTGGTTGACGCCTTCGCGGCGCTGGGCTACGCTCGCATCGGCCTGACCCGGATCCCGGGGGCCACTCCCGCCTCGCTCACGGCGGTCGACACCATGCGCAACGCTTCCTGACGCACCCACACACGGTTTCCGGTGACCAACGAGGTCGCCGGCGTCCTGGTGTGCACGCCGCCGTCCTGCGTCGACGGCGCGGCCGTGCGCGCCCCGCTCGGTGCTCCGGGAGCGTTCAGCATGTCGTTACGACTCATCGACGTCGGCTTCGACGTCACCGACCGACGGCTCTTCGACCACGTCCACCTGACGATCGCGGCGCGTGAACGCGTGGCGATCGTCGGCGAAAACGGCGCCGGCAAGACGACGCTGCTGCGCGTCGCGGCCGGCGTGTCGCCACCGTCTCGAGGCCGCGTCCATCGCGACGGCGGCGCCCAGCTGCTCGAACAGGTCGACCTCGCCAGCGTCACGTCTCGCGCGAGCGTGCTCGAGCAGGTCGCCGCCGAACGCTCCGAGCCCCGGCCCGGCGCGTTCGATGCGGCCCTCCGCGCAGCCGGTCTCGACCCTGGCGCCCCGGCCGGGGCGCTGTCCGGCGGTGAGCGTCAGCGGGCCAGGCTCGCTGCGCTGCTCGCCGCGCCGGCGACCATCCTGTGCCTGGACGAACCGACCAACCATCTCGACGCCGAGGGCATCGCCTGGCTCCTGGACCGGCTGCACGCGAGCCCCGCCGCGCTGCTGGTCGTCGACCACGATCGAGCCTTCCTCGACGCGGTCGCGGAGCGCACCGCGTTCCTCGCCCACGGCGCCCTGCGGGTCTACGCCGGTGGCTACCACGAGGCAGCGGCGGCGCTGGCGGCGGACGACGAGGCGCAACGGCGCCGCCACGACGCCCAGAGCGCGCGGCACCGGAAGCTGCGCTCGGCCGCTGACCGGCAGCGCTCGCTGGGCCGCAGCGCCGGCGCCTTCGACCACCGCAGGGCCGACGGCCAGGCCACCATGCTCGTCAAGAACCGGGCGGCGGCCGCGTCGCGCACGCACGCCCGCGCCTCGGCCGCCATGCGCGCCCGGCTCGAGCGCGAGACGCCCGAGGCGAAGCCCTTCGATGATCGGCGGACGTTGCGCTTCCGAGCCGCCGACGCCGCGCCGGGACCGAACGAGGTGCTCGTCGCTCGCGGCCTGGGCGTCGAGCGCGGCGGGCGCACCCTGGTCGCCGAACTCGATCTGGCGCTGCGGCGCGGCGAACGGCTCGTGCTCGAGGGGCCCAACGGGTCCGGCAAGACCACGCTGCTCGAGGTGCTGACGGGGCGCAGGCCCGCGAGCGCCGGGACGGCCCGGCACGGCGTCGGGCTCACCCTGACGTACGTGGCCCAAGCCGATCGCGCGCCCGGACCCGGCGGCACCACAGGAGCGGAGACGGTGGGCGACACGCTCCGCGCGGAACGCGAGCAGCTCACCGACAGCGAGGCGTGGGAGGTGATGGCGTCGGTCGGCGCACCGTGCGCCCCCGAACGCGCGGTCGCGACGCTCTCCGGCGGTGAGCGCCAACGGCTCGAGCTCGCCCGTGTCGCGCTCACCAGCGCGCACTGCCTGGTGCTCGACGAGCCGACCCTGCACCTCGACGTGCGCGCCATCGAGGCGCTCCAGGGGTTGCTGCGCGAGTTCCCCGGGACCGTCCTGCTGGTGAGCCACGACGCCACCCTGGTCGCGAGCGTCGCGACGCGGCGGCTGACGCTGGCGGGCGATGGCGGGTGGACGATGGCGTGAACCCGCTCGGCTAGGCGCTCCCGTCCGTGGCGACCTGTGCGTCGGAGCGGCTGACCACGGCCAGCAGCCGGGCATGGTCGTCGGACGACAGCGCCGACGCGCCATCTCGCACGATCCTCTCGAGTTCGTCCTGAACGGCTGCGCCGATGGCCGCCGTACGGACGAGTCCATGCAGCATCACGAGCGCCTCGAGCAGGTGCTGCGTGACGAAGAGGTTGCCCGAGCTGGCGCGTCGCAGTTCGGCGAAGAGGTGCCGGGTGAGCGGACCGGCGGCCTGCAACGGCACGAACGCGCGCACGACGCCGTCGTCGTCGGCATGCACCTGCGCCGGCACCCCGCGTCGGTCGAGTCGCACGATCCCCTGCGCGATCCGGTCGATGCACGAGCGGGCCGTGAACGGGTCGTTCATGCTCGGTGACAGCGCCCGCAGGGCGATCTCCAGCAGCTCGTCGAACACGAAGCCGAGGTCCTGCGTCAGGCTCCGGTCGTCGCCGGTGGCGATCGCTTCATGGACGGTGTCCGCCAGCGCCTCGACGGCGCTGGCGGGGTGGACCTCGGCGACCGGCGCGCCGCGCGTCACGAACGAGCCGACGGTCGGCAAGATGCGGATCACCGCCTCGTGCGTCGACGCCGACTCGACGAGCGTCGCGACGTCGACGGCCTGGAGGTAGCCGCCGCGTCGCGCCTCGATGACGCCCAGGTCGTCGCGGAAGTCGGGGGGCACGTCGTCGGCATCGACGGTCGCGCCTTCAGCGGGCTCCGGCAGGTCGTCGAGCATCGCCTGCAGGGCGTCGTCGACGTCGCCGAGCACGTGCGTGGCGCGCACGCTCTCGGCGACGTGATGGAAGAAGTACACCAGCATGCCGACCGTGAAGAACGTCAACGCCAGCGCCACCAGCACCGACACCTGTGGCACGAACGCCTCGATGCCAGCGCCGTCGCCCCCGGTCACCACCCGCAGCACGAGGAGCGAGTACACGAACGTCGACACGAAGGCGCCCAGCATGAACTGGTTCGTGCGGTCGTGCATGAAGTTCAGCAGCAACCGCGGCCCGAACTGGCTCGACGCCTGCGTCAGCACCAGCAGCGTCAGCGAGAACACGACGCCGGCCACCGTGATCATCGACGCCGCGATCGTCGTGAGCACGGCGCGCGCCCCCTCGCTCTGCATCGGCGCGAAGGCGGCGACGTCCCAACGCACCAGCCAGTCGTCGCCGAGTGCTCGGTCGATCCCCACGGTGATGAACGACAGCACGAAGGCCGTCACCCCGAGCACCGCCGGCAGGAACCAGTAGCTGGCGTTCAGCGTGCGCCAGGCAGTGCGGACGTTGCTCAACATACGGGCATGATAGACGGGGTGCTGGAGCGAGCGGCCGCCGGCCGTCGAGCCTCCGCCTGGGAGCCCTGCCCACGGCGCGAATTGACGCGCGCCAGCGACCCCGAGTACACTTTGGAACGCTGACGGCATGGGCGGTTAGCTCAGCGGGAGAGCACTCGCTTCACACGCGAGGGGTCGTAGGTTCAAATCCTATACCGCCCACCACGAGACCAGTACGTCAGGAGCGATGGCCCCCCAGCGCGCGGGTGTTGGGGGGCCGTCCCGCTGTCACGTGTGCGTCGAGCGGCTCTGCTTCGCCGTCTTGGTTGGGGGCGTCGCCGTCACTGCGTGTGCCGTGGCGAGAGGCTCTTCAGGAGTTCCTCTGCGAGGAGTGCAGCTTGGAGTGACACCGTCGCCGGCGCTCCGACACCTTCCTCCGCACGGCCGGCCATGGCCGAGCCGGGAGCCCTCGGGCCAGCAGCGAACAGCGCTTGGAGGTCGTTCATCGCCGTGTTGGCGACGGTGCGACTGATGTCCTGGGTGAGAAGCCGCAGGTACCTCGTCCGAAGGTCTACGGCCTCGCATCCGATGAGGAGCCGGTACACGTCGTGTGCGTCCTTGTCGAAGAGTCGTCCGGGCGTACCCGCCGAGACACGCTCGCGCAGCTTGAAGAGCTTCGCGACGAGGAGGGCTGCGGGACCCGCCACGCGGACGCGGAAGGTCCTTGCGTCGCGTGATGGAGCGAGTGACGGGATATCCAGCACATCGTTGTCGACGAGAACGCCTTCAAGGCCGTTGGCCTTTCGAGCCACACGGTCGCCGTGCGGTGGTATGCGAGCGGCGCGCCTCCCCGGGCCGGACATGGTTGCTGGAACCATGAGGTCGATCTCGTCCGTCCCGCCTTCGAGTGTTCGGTGCCACATACCGGGTTCGAGGTCGTCGTCCAGTGTGAAGCCGGCGCTGCGCATCACGTCGTCGAGTGTCAGCTCGTCTGCCAGCCCGCGTGGGTCGATGGCGAGGTCGGTGTCGCTGGTGAACGGAGCGAGCGCGACGTTCGTCGGCGCCACCTGCATGTAGATGGCGTGGGCGCCGATGACGACGATCGACCGTCTATGCTCTCCAAGCGCCTCGAGGGTATCGAGCATCGCCGCTTGGAGCGCACCATGAGGTCATCCACGGATGCGCCACAGGCTTTCGTTTCGCTCCATCCAAGAAAGGAGCGTTTCGGCCTCGCTCGGGCTGCGCCCTGGACCCGAGAGCAGGTCCACGGCGACCTGCGCCGGCGCAGCGACCGTGAGGCCGGCAGATGTGGTCGAGGTGCGCTCCAGCATGAGGTCGAACGGCGGTTCGGCCAACACGGTGTTCGCACCTGCCTCGGCTGGAACCAGGCCCCACGCTGCCGCTGCCGCCGTGGCGTCTGAGGCGTAGACCATGGCAAGCGTCGCTGGAGCGGCGGGCGCCCACTGCGCTGCCGCCAGCGTTCCGGTGAGTGCGTACCGCACTGGTGTGTTCGCGGCTTCGTCCGATGCACTGGCGATCTGACCCAGTAGGTGCGGGATGCCCCGCACGGCGATCCACCGGGTGACGCGGCTGCTCCCAGTAAGGGAGTACTCCGTACTCCAGGCTCGTAGCAAGCGTTGCCAATCGGTGGCGCGAACCGACCTCGACGGATCGCGTTCGGCGAGCCCTTCGCGCTCGAGGTAGTCGACGACGCGGTAGGTGGCTCCCGTGGACGTGCCCGCGGCGTCGATGAGTTCCCGCATGCGCCAGTGCTTGTCGAAGTCGAGGAGCGCGCGGACGACCCGCGCCGCCGGCTCGCCCTTGAGCGAACCTCTCGGCCGGCCGGGACCGCGCCATGGATCGGCGTCGGCGCCACGATCCGCGAGGAAGAGGCCGGGATGGCTGAGCTCGATACGCACGTTGCCGGTGGCGTCGGCGAACGACAGATCGGCTTCCTGTAGGCGGGCGCGAACGGGCGGGGACAGATACGGCGCCACGACGACGGGTCGCGCGCCTTGGAGTTCGCCCGCAGGTCGTGCGAGGTCCTGTCGGAGGCCGCGTTCCAGCTCGCTGACGTCGCGCCCCTGGACACTGAGTTTCGGCGCCAGCGCGAGCGTGGCGCGCTGGTCGTTCGGGCTGCTGATCACCAGCGTCCTGTGCACCTGGCGGTTCACGGATCGTTCGGGCGATTCGGTGAGCGCTGCGCTCCAACTCGGTGGAAGACGGCGCATGATCTCGTCCGCGCAGCGTTTCACGACCTCACCGACCGTGTCGGGCCGATCGGAGCGCTGGAAGGTTCGGTAGCTGCTCATGAGTGTTCGGGAAACAGCATACCACCGATGACAGCGGAGAGGCGCCGTATTGCGAACACGTGGCGGACCTCAATCTCGGTGTTGCCACAGGACGAGGTCGACGCGCTTGATGTCCGTGACGTCAGCGAAGGGATACCGCCGCGCGAAGCGGGTGCAGATGTTCCGGCCCAGAGGGCTGCGGACGAGCTCGACGTAGCGGCGCCGCAACTCGACATAGGTGGCGATGGTTCGCTCGAGCTGGTCTCGCTGGTAGGTGTAGGGTCTTCGCAGGCCGAGGTTTCCGAGGACGAACTGGTCCCACACCGGTCGAGTGGGGTCGAGCGTGGCGACGAGCTTGCTGGAGAACGACGCCTCGAAGCTGCCGACCGCCGCGTGCATGGTGCGCAACACCTCCGCGAAGTCCATCGGTTGCGTCTTGGCGCGCTCCATCAGGGCGTAGTAGGGCGCTTGCCAGCTGGGCTTCTTCCGCACCTTGTAGAAGCCGTTGTACCTGCGCTGGAAGGTCGCGTCGGTGCGGACGTCGCAGCGGTGGACGCGGTCCATGATCCACAGGTACTTCGTCAAGCCGGGTTCGATGCGCTCGAGGGCGCGGTCGATCTGCTGCTCGGTGAGGGGCACGCTCAGGTCCAGTCGTCGAAGAAGTCCTGATCGACATTCTTCACGTCGTACGTGGCTTCGGTGGCGACGCCGAGGTCGTACTTGATCATCAGCTGCGCGAGTTGCTCACCGTCGACGAGGACGATGGTGCCGATCTGTCTGGCGGTGTCGATGGCGTCCTTGGTGAAGCTGCTGGTGGTGATGAGCACGCCCTTGGTGGCCTTGCGCATCTGCAGGGCGCCGCCGAGGTTGCGGACATCGCCCCCTCCGACGGTCCGGTCGGCGGCGTATCGCTGCGCTTGGACGTAGACGTTGTCGAGGCCGAGGCGGTCTTGCTTGATGATGCCGTCGATGCCACCGTCGCCGGAGCGCCCCACGGCCTTGCCGGCGTCCTCGATCGAGCCGCCGTAGCCCATCTTCACGAGCAGCCGCACGACGACGTGCTCGAAGAACGCCGCCTCCTGGTCGCGCAGCTGGCCGAGGAGCTCGAGGGCGAGCTCGCGGTTCATGCTCCGCACCAGGTCCTCGAGGCGCTCCTCAGGCGTCGTGCTGGCCTTATCGCTGCCGGCAGCCGGAGCACTGGAGGGTTCGCCGCTGTCGTCCTCGTCGTTGAGGTTGTAGCGGAAATCCTGGAACTCCTGGGAGCTTCAGGCTGAGCACGTCGATCGAGATGGCACGCGGCACACAGGCAGAACATCACTGTTTGGCACGTCTCATACGGGCAGAGTCATCGATTGTGCTCCGCTGGCGGTGGTCGATGACGGCCGTCAGCGGGCCGTAGTCCGCATCGTCTCGGGGTTGGGACGCGATCGACCCCCCGAGACCTTCGATGACCCATCGGCACGTAGTCCTGGGTGCCTGCTCGCTGGGTGAGATCGCGTGGTGCCGAGCCCGCGGCGGCGTATGCTCGCTGGCGCATGCGCCCCGCGCGCGCCTTCTACTTCCTCTACTACGCTTCTCTCGCGGCCCTCATGCCGTACCTGGCGATCTACTTCGCCAGCCGCGGCCTCAGCGGGCTCGAGATCGGCATGCTCACGAGCATCCTCCCCCTCGTGACGATGCTCGGTGCGCCGTTCTGGACGGAGATCGCCGATGCGACCGGCCGCCACCGGACGGTGCTCGTCTCCGTCATCGCCGTCGTGCTGGCCGCCGCCTTCGGCCTCTCCCTCGCCACCCACATCGTCCCGCTCGCGCTCCTCACCGCGCTCCTCGCGTTCCACCTGGCGCCCGCCATGCCGCTGCTCGACCACGCCGTCCTCGAGGCGCTGGGCGATCGTACGCACGCCTACGGCCGTCAGAGGGTCTGGGGGGCCATCGGTTGGGCGGTCGCGGCGCCTGCGGCGGGCTGGGTGACGAGCACGTACGGCCTCCCTTGGGCCTTCTACCTCTTCCTCGCGATCATGCCGTGGGTCGCCGTCGTCGCCATGCGCGTGCCGTTCGCCGCGAGCGTCGGCAGGCGCCGGATCGGGGGCGGGCTGTCGCTGGTCCTGCGCGACAGCCGCTGGATCCCCTTCCTCCTCACCGGTTTCGCCGGTGGCCTGGGGCTGGCGGTCGTCTCCTACTTCCTCCCGCTCCACCTCCGCGACCTCGGCGCCTCGTACACGCTCATCGGCGTCGCCATGGCGATCCCGGCGATCAGCGAGATCCCGTTCATGGTGTTGGGCGGCCTGCTCCTGGCGAGCGTCGGCTCGCGACGCATGCTCATCGTCGCGGTCGCCATGATGGCGCTTCGACTGCTGCTCTCGGGGGTGATCACGGAACCCGTCCCGCTCGCGCTGGTGCAGGTCCTGCACGGGCCGTCGTTCGGCGTGCTGTGGATCGCCGGCGTGGCATACGCGCGTGAGCTCGCGCCGCAGGGGAGCCGAGCCGTGGCGCAGGGGCTCTTCCTCGCCGTGACCGGCGGCCTCGGCGGCTTCGCGGGGAGCCTCCTCGGCGGCGTGACCTACGACGCGCTCGGCGGTGCGGGCACGTTCCTCGTCGCCGCCGCGTTCACGGCGTTGGCGGCGGTGCTGCTCGCGGCGTGGCGGCCGGTGCCGCCGGTCGTGGCGCCGGACACGGCCGACGTGCCGATCGGGTGACGCGCGGTGCGGGCGATGGCGACGCATTCCGGCTTCTGGAGTGCCGGAGACGCCGTGGCGGGTGCGCCCGGCGTCGCCACCTTCGGCGACGACGCCGTGGGCAATCGGTCGAGCACACGCGCTCCCTGAAGGCGCTTCACGCCACCCGTCATCCCTGCACATCGTCCAACACGTGGATATATTGCAACGATGATCCCGCGCCATGTGGCCCCGGAGATCGAGGAGGCGCTCGACCGTCAGGCCGCCGTGGCCCTGATCGGTGCGCGCCACGTCGGCACGTCGACGCTGGTGCTCGAGGCGATCGGCCTGCGAGAGCTCTCGGCCGAACTCGCCAGTGAAGAGCGTTGAGGGAGCGTCGAGCCACCGTGCCTACCGGTTCGTTCGTCGGTTGGATCCCGATCGTCCTCGTCGCCTTGCTGAGCGGCGCTTTCGCCCAGCCCGACAACCGCATCGACCTGCAGTGGCCCGAGGCGCCAGAGCTCGCCGCCTTCGGTGACCACGCCGTGGGCGTGCGCACGCTCGAGGTCGCCGATCGAGATCGCATCGACATCGTGAACACGATCCGTGGCGCCGAGGCGCCTCGCTATGGCCGGCCGCTGACGCTCGAGGTCTGGTACCCGGCGGCGTTGCCGGCGGGGACGAGCGTGGGCGGCATCTACGAGGTCGGTACGCGTGACGGTTCCCTCGCGCGGCTGAAGGGGCGCGCCGTCCGGGACGCCGAGCCCGCCGTCGACCGCGGCCCCTACCCGCTCGTGGTGCTGTCCCATGGCTACCCGGGCAACCGCTTCCAGCTGGCACACTTCGGCGAGAACCTGGCGAGCAAGGGCTACGTCGTCGTCTCGATCGACCACACCGACAGCACGTACGCCGATCGAGCGGCGTTCGCGAGCTCGCTGTACAACCGGCCTCTCGACCAGCTGTTCGTGGTCGACGAGATGGACCGGCGTTCGGTGGCGAGCGAGGGCTTCGCGAGCGGCCTGATCGACGCGTCGCGCACCGGGGTGATCGGGTACTCGATGGGCGGCTACGGGGTGGTCAACGTGCTCGGAGCCGGCTTCACCGAGGCGAGCACGCAGCTGTTCTTCGCACCGCCGAACGGCCTCCTGGCCGAGCGGCAGGCGGGCACCGAGGCGTTCGAAGCCAGCCTCGACCCGAGGATCCGGGCCGCCGTCGCGATCGCTCCGTGGGGCATGCCGTTCGGTTTCTGGGACGCCGACGGGCTGGCGGGCATCGAGGCGCCCGTGCTGTTCATGGCCGGCAGCGACGACGAGGTTTCAGGGTACGAGCTCGGCACACGGGCCATCTTCGAGGGCGCCGTCAACGCCGAGCGCTACCTGCTGACCTTCGAGAACGCCGGCCACGACGCCGCTGGACCGATCCCGGAGCCGCGCGACACCCGCGGCGCCGGAGCCGTCGCTCGCGACGCCGCAGCGCTGCGCGAGACGGTCCGCATGAACAACGTCGCGCAGCACTTCGCGACCGCCTTCTTCGACGTGCATCTCAAGGGGGACGAGGCGAAGGCCCCGTACCTCGACCTGGTGGAGGACGCGGTCGCGGGCGTGTGGTCACAAGACGCTGCGGGCGCGATCACGAGTGACCACACGTACTGGCGCGGCTTCCAGAAGGGCACGGCCCTCGGTCTGCGCTTCGAGTGGAGGGCGCCGGCGGGCGAGTGACGAGACGTCGCCAGTCGGAGCGTGCACCACGCAGTTCCGGTGGGAACCGACGCACGCTGCGAGCGCGGGCGGGAGGTCCCGTCGTGCGCACCAAACCCACGACGGCGATCTCCGGTGAAGTGACCACGTGGTGGTCACCATGTGGTCCGAACGCGAGGCGTCAGCCGTGCCGGTGGGCGAGCAGGACCAGGAACGGCGAGACGAGGTCGGGGTCGAACTGGCGACCGGCCTGCGAGGCGATCTCGGCGAGAGCACCCGCCTCCGACCAGGCCGGCTCGTAGGGTCGCTCACTGCGCAACGCGTCGTAACCGTGGGACCGTCATCGCGCCCAACGAATCTGCCGACAGGCTGGTGCGCGGCGTCCGCATCGAGTTGCGCAACGGCGTGACCACGCTCCATACGTTCACCGACTCGAGCGGCGCGTTCCGGTTCCAGCGCGTGCCGGCTGGGGACTGGACCCTGCTGGTGCTGCTGACACGGGCCGAGACCGACGACCGGCTCGATCCGCCGGCGGTACGCCTCGCCGTCGAGCCAGGTGGCGCCGACGAGGTCGTCGTGCGGTCGGTGCCGATCGTCCGCCACATCCAGTTCAGCGAAGGCGGAGTCCTGCAACCGCGTGACGACGAGTAGCGACGGGTCGCCTCCGCGCCATCGCAACGAGCGCGCCGAGACCCGAAGGTCCCGGCGCGCTCGACGTGGTGCGTGGCTACGCCCTTGGCTAGTAGCGGACCGTAGACGTGCGCCCACCCATGAGACGCATCACGAACAACACCGCGGCGATCGCGAGCAGGACGTAGATGAAGCCGCCCAGCGTGGTGCCAGTGACGAGCCCGAGGACCCACAGGACGAGCAGGATGATGGCGATGGTCATGAGCATGACGTCACCGCTTCCGAAGCGGCGCGAAAGGAGCGTCGGTGCCGTCGCGCCGTTGTGCGTTGCGCGGCTGGTACGTCGACCCGTAGTGCGTGTGGAGGTCGGTCATCCAGCTCTCGTCGGCCGTCGTCGGCCACGCGTCCTTGTCGAAGCCGGGCGCGTTCTCGAGCCGCTTGCGGTCGGCGTCGAGCACGAGGCGGTGCTCGTCGGTGTCGACGGTGAGCGCGTTCCAGGGCACCGCGAAGAGCTTGTCGCCCATGCCGAGGAAGCCGCCGAACGACACGACCGCGTAGGCGACGTCGCCGCTGTCGGCGTGGAGCATGATCTCGTCGAGATTGCCGAGGTCCTCGCCGTCTAGGTTGACGATCTTGGTGTTCTTGAGGCTGCCGCTCGAGAGCAGCAGGTTGCGGTCGGTGGTGGTGTTCATGTGGTGTCTCCATCGGTCGAACTCGTGCACGGGGTGGTGCCCACGAGGGTGCTCGTGGACGGTACGACCGTTCGTTGTTCCATCGGGATCCAACCGCGCCGAAGGCGCATCTTCACGCCCCCCTGCGAACCAGGGAGGAACTCGACCGTAGCACTCGTACCGGGAGGTGCCAGGCGCAGGTGACCGGTCGCGGCCCACATGCGCACGTCGGATCGGGGCCATGATGAACCCATGACGTTCGCGCAGCCTGTTCGCTCAGCCGTGGTGCCGCCGTCATGACATTCGAGCTCGTCGGCGGCATCGGTGTCTTCATGGTCGGGATGGTCCTCCTGACGGAGGGCCTGAAGTCCGTCGCGGGCGCCACGTTGCGGCGTTTGCTGATGCGCTTCACGGGCCGGAAGGCGTCGGCGATCCTCACGGGGACGCTGGCGACGACGCTCGTGCAGTCGTCGACGGCGACGACGATGACCACCATCGGCCTCGTCGCGGCCGGGCTCCTGCCGCTCGCGAACGCGATCGGCGTGATCCTGGGCGCGAACCTGGGCACCACGTCGACGGCGTGGATCGTCGCGTACTTCGGGCTGAAGCTCGACATCAGCGCCGTCGCGATGGTGGCGGTGGCGGTCGGCGCGGTGTTGCGGCTGGTGGGGCGTGGCCCCGTGGCGCTGGCGGGCCTGCCGCTGGCCGGCTTCGGCCTGCTGTTCGTCGGGATCGGCCTGATGCAGGCCGCCATGGCCGACGTGGCGGGCGCCATCACGCTTCCTGCCGCGGCTGGTGGGCTCGGCGGCCTGCTGCTGCTCGTGCTCGTCGGGGCGGCCATGACCGTCGTGATGCAGTCGTCGAGCGCCGCGGTCGCGACCACGCTCACGGCCCTGAGCGCCGGCGTCATCGGCGCGGACCAGGCCGTGGCGCTGGTGATCGGCCAGAACGTCGGGACCACGCCGACGGCGCTGCTGGCATCGGTCGGGGCCGTGGCGGCGGCGCGGCGAGCGGCGGTGGCGCACCTCGTCTTCAACCTGGGGACGGCCGTCGTGGCGTTGGCGGCGTTGCCGCTCTTGGTCGCCATCGCGACGGCCGTCACGGGCGGCGTCGAGGCTGGCGACCCGGCCATCATGGTGGCGCTGTTCCACACGCTCTTCAACGTGCTCGGCGTGGCGCTCGTGGCGCCCTGGCTCGGTGGCTTCGCAGCGCTCGTGTCGCGCCTGGCACCCGAGCGGAGCCCGCGCTTCACGCAGTACCTCGAGACGGCCGCGGCGGATGGGCCCACGGCGGCGGTGTTGGCCGCTCGCACGACGCTGTTGATGGCCGCGACCGAGCTCGCCGACGTGACCCATGGCCTCGTGACGAAGGCGGCTCGTGGCCGCGCAGCGCAGGCCGCACGACTGCGCCTGCAGCACGTACAGCACGCGTTGGAGGAGACCGCGGCGTTCCTGGCCAAGCTCCCGCCGGAGCCCGCCACCGGCGGCGTGGTCGAGCGTCGTTACGTGTCGGTGCTGCACGCGCTGGGACACCTGCGCGACGCCGTGGCGGAACTCGGGCGCGTCGCGCCCGTGGCCGCCCTGGGGCGTGACGACGCCTTGGCCGAGGTCCGTGCGGCGCTCGCGGCGGGCATCGACGCGACGATGGCATGGTGTCCCGTGCTGGCGCCAGAGGCACCGGCGACGCACGTACACGAGGCGTTCGCGGCTGTCCAGGAGGAGCGCCGTCGCACGAAGGCCGCTGTGCTGCGGTCGGTGGTCCGTGGTCGGCGCGACCCGTACGAAGTCGACGACACGATGGCGGCGCTCGCGTGGGTCGATGCGTACACGCACCACCTCACGCGCGCGGTGCACCACCTGCAAGAGCCGGCGCCGGGCGACGCGCTCTGACGCCGCGCGCAGCCGAGCCCGCCCGGTGGTTCGACGTGCCCGGGTCGCAGCCGTCCTGGCGCCGTAGCGAGTACGGTGACCGTGTTGGAGGTGTGGGATGCAACGACGACGTGTGGCTCGATCGACGCGCGCGTGGACGGCGCTCATGCCGTGGAGCCGGTGGCTCGCGGCCGGCGCGCTCCTGAGCCTCGCCGGGCTCGCGAGCGCGGGTTCGTGGGACGACCTACCGTCGCTCGGCGTGCCGCGCCAGGAGATCGCCGCTGCCTGGCTCGACGGTGCGCTCTACGCCGTCGGCGGTTTCGACGCGCGTGGCGCCACGATCGCGAGCGTGGAGCGCTGGCGTCCGGGTGACGACGCGTGGCGGTCCGTTGCGCCGCTGCCGGTGGCGGTCAACCACCCGGCCGCCGGCGTGGTCGATGGGCGGCTCGTGGTGGTGGGCGGGTACCGCGGCCCGTTCCTGGCCAACCCCACCGACGCCGTGCAGGTCTACGATCCGGCCGTGGACGCCTGGACGCTCGCTGCGTCCCTGCCGACGGCTCGCGGCGGACTCGCGGCGACCGTCCTCGACGGCCGCCTCTACGCGATCGGGGGTGCCCGCGACGGCGTCTCGGTCAGCGACAGCGCTGCCTACGACGCCGCGGCGGATGCCTGGACCACGCTGACGCCCATGCCAACGCCCCGCGATCATCTCGGTGTCGCCACGCGCGACGGCCGCCTCCACGCGCTCGGCGGCCGCACTGGCGGGCACGACCACGGGGCGGGCGACCCGTTCACGTTGACCACCCACGAGGTCTACGACCCGGAGGCGGACGCGTGGGCCGAAGCCGAGGGCATGCCGACCGGCCGCAGTGGGCACGCGCTCGCGGCGCTGGACGGCTGCCTGTACGCGTTCGGGGGCGAGGGGAACCGCGCCGCGTCCGACGGCATGTTCGACGAGGTGGAGCGGTTCGTGGCCTCGAGTGGGGCGTGGGAGCGCCTGGGCGCGATGCCGACGCCGCGCCACGGGATGGGCGCGGTGAGCGTCGACGGGCGGGTGCTGGTGCCGGGCGGTGGTGTGGTGGCTGGCTTGGGTGCCACGGACCACGCCGACGCGTTCACGCCGCCTGCGTGCCGCTGAGCACGGTTCGCCGGGGCGGCCGCCCACGATCACGGACGACGCTGGCGCGATCCACGACCGCGCCAGCGCCCAGCTGCGAGCCCAGCGTCACTCGACGATGCGGAAGACCTCGCGGCGGCCCGAGCGCACCAGCGGTGTGAAGCGCTTGTACACGTCCTGCCACGCCTCGCTCGAGCCCACCGCTCCCATGCTCGTCTCGAAGGCGGCGAGGTCATCGAAGGTGCTCTCCATCACCAGCGTGTAGTAGTCGCCGGTGACGTCGACGAGCAGCCGCTCGGTCGGGTACCCGTCGCGCTTCAGCGCATCACGCCCTTGCTTCAGGAGGGCGGTGGCCTCCTTCGCCTTGCCGAACTCGAGTTGGAAGATGTCACGTACGACGATCATCGTTGCCCCCTTCGGAGGCACCGAGGTCGGGCGGACCGCCGACCGGTCACCCGGCCCGATGCTGGACGTTCCGCCATGGTGCGAGGGGCGACGGGCCGACGGCGTCGTGTGGGTTACGTGCAGGTATGTCGCGAGTACGCGTGTTCGCGAGCGCGCAGCGCTGCGCCACTGCACCGTCGACGCGGCGCTGCTCTCGGCAGGAAAGGTGCGCCTGACGCTGGTCACCGGTTGGGCCGCCCGGCGCTGGCTTCGCAGGCCAGACGGCATGGAGGCCGGCCCGTTGTCTCTACGGAGGTCGCACATGGTGTGCTGGCAAGCTGGCTCGACGAACGCCTTCGATCGAGCGCCGCGGGCGTCGAAAGGGGGTGAGGCGGCGAGCGAGAGTGCACCTCGCAGGGTGCGCAAGCGTGTCGGCGACACCTCTCATCACATGGCCTCCCATGTGTGAACGCGTGCCCGCGACGGCGCCGGGAGTCCGACGGCAACGTCTTCGTCGGGGTGATGGTCGCCGAGCATCCCGACGGTCAGACGAGGGACGTCGTCGTGTACCTGTGCGACGAAGCGGACGTGTCGACCTGGCTCTACGGGCAGACGACCAGCGACTCGGTCGTCTTGGAGAACGATGGCGTGAGCGTCGCGTTGACGCTGGGCGCGACCGTCGTCACGGGAGAGGTCGAGTTCGCGGGTCAGGACGCCCAACCGTTCAGTGCCGTCGCGGCGGAGGGTGACGCGGGGCTACACAGAGCCGAGGGCGAGACCGTCGAGGGACTGCACTACGTTGGCGGTGGATCATCCTCAACACGCTCGAGCGGCGCGGGGCGCTGACGCTCGATGGCGAGATCCACAAGCATCCGACGCTCGATCCCGCGGCGGGCGAGGCGGAGACATCGTTTGGCACGCTGTCGACCGAGCAATGCTTCCGGAACCCGTGGACGGGCGAGAAGACCTGCCGTCGTCTCTGAACGGAGGAGCGAGGCCTCGGATCCGACGTGGGGATCGAGGCGCGCGGCGAGCCGGCTCCCCCTGGCGAGGCCTCAGCGCTTGACCCGCGCGTTCCCCTTCCAGGCGCTCCAGACCTGGTCCTCGTCGGCGACGTTGACGTAGTCCGTCAGGAAGGTCGTGGCGAGCGCGCCTGTGGCCCAGCCGAACTGGACCCAGGTCTCGCTCTCCCAGCCGCGCAGGATGGCGTAGAGCATGCCGCCCACGAAGGCGTCGCCGCCGCCGATGCGGTCGAGCACGGCGATCTCGCGCGGCTCGACCACGTGCCAGCGCTCACCCTCGGCCACGATGGCGCCCCAGCGGTGGAGATTGGCGTGCACCACCTCGCGCAAGGTGGTGGCGAACACGGACACGTTCGGGTACGCGGACTTGGTGCGCTCGATCATGCCCTTGAAGCCGTCGAGTTCGCTGGCCAGGTTCGCCCCGCCGGCCTCGGGCCCCTCGACGCCGAGGCACAGCTGGAAGTCCTCCTCGTTCCCGATCAGCACGTCGGCGAGGCTGCTGATCTCGGCGAACTGCTCGCGCAGTTCCGCTTCGCGCCCCTCCCAGAACGAGGCGCGATGGTTGAGGTCGAACGAGATGCGGGTGCCATGGCGTTGCGCGGCGCGGGCCAACTCGACGCAGAAGCGACTCGTCTCCGGGGACAGCGCGGCGATGAGGCCCGACAGGTGCATCATCTGCACGCCCTCGCTCCCGAAGATCCGCTCCAGGTCGAAGTCCTCGACGTCGAGCGTGCGGCCGACCTCGCCGGCGCGATCGTTGTGGACGCGCGGGCCGCGCATGCCCAGGCCGCTGTCGGCGAGGTTGAACTGGTGCCGGTACCCCCACGGGTCGCCCTGCGCGACGAGGGTGGCCTCGACGTCCATGCGCCGTCCCGCCAAGTCGTCGCGGATCATGCGCGCGACGGGGCTGTCCTCCACGAGGGCGGTGAGCACCTTGACCGGCAGCCCCAGGAGCGAGGAGATGCTGGCCACGTTCGTCTCGGCGCTGGTCACCTGCATGAGGAAGCGCTCGCCGGCGTGGAACGGCTGGGCGTTCTCCGGGGTCAGGCGCACCCCCATGCTGGTCGGTACCAGCAGCGCGTATGCGGCGTCGGACTTGAGTGAGAGCGTCATGCGACCATCCCCTTCACGGTGTGCGGCGTCCTGGTGGTCGACGGGGCGCGGCGTCGCGCCCCCTCGTTCCGCGTGGCGGGCGTCGCCCGCCACGGGCACGCGCTCGTCGCTCGTGCCCCGTGAGTGCAGGATACCGGGGGCGCTGCCCAGCCGTTGCCCGGCCCGACGCTCGTCGGCGGGCCGGGTGTGCGAGGAACGCGGCCGCGCCCGCCGTGTGCTGGACATGGCGGGCGCGGCCGAGCTCGAGTGCCGTCAGCGCGGCTCGTGACCGGGGTCTCGGGTGGTCGGCTCCTGGCCGTCGGGCTCGGGAGCGTCGGCCGGAGGTGCGTCGGCCGGAGGTGCGTCGGCCGCAGGTGTCTCGGTCGCGGCTGCGTCGGTCGCGGCTGCGTCGCTCGGTGGGTTCGCGACCGCCGTGTCCACGTCCGCGGCCACGGGCTCGCTCGGCTGCGCTGCCGGTCGCGCCGTCGTCGCCTCGCGCACCGTGCGGACCACCGTGTCGCGCACCTCCTTGGCCGTCTCGGGCTTCAGCAGCATCCAGGCGCCGATCGCGATCAGCACCACCGGGACCACCCAGCTGCCGCCCGTGGTGAGCGCCAGCACGGCGAGCAACGCGAGCGCGGCGGCGGGGTAGATGGCCCAGCGCTGCGCGTTGCCCGGCAGCCGCGAGAGGACGAAGAAGGTGGCCGCCAGGCCGAGCAGGAAGGCGGCGCCGCCGCCGCCGCGCGTGCCGTCCTCGACCACGGTCGTGAGCGCCATCGCCAGCAGCGCGCCGGCGGGGATGATCGCCCACCAACGGCGCGGGTCCTCGCGGTAGACGAGCACGAACGCGATGCCGAGGCCCGTGAGGAAGGCCGCGCCGCTGATCGGGTCGGGGGTGATGCCGGCGATCGCCAGGCCGGCCAACGGGTAGACCGCGACGCGCCAGCCGAGGGCGCCGGTGCGCTGGCCGTGCTGGTAGGCGAAGTACGCGGCCGCGCCGAAGAGCACGGTGCCGACCAGGCCGCCGAGGCCGCCGAGCCAGCCGAGCGAGCCGAGCAGCCCGAGGACGCCGAGGGTGATGAGGATCAGGCCGGGGACGAGGCGCCGGCGGTCGATGTGATCGAGATCGAGCTTGAAGGACATGGTGGACCTCCTTGGTCACGACCAGGCTAGGGCGCGGCGGGTGACGCGCACATCGGCCGTCGGTCGTGAGCGCACGTCGTTCGTCGGGGGGATGGCAGCCTCCCCCCAACGGCGGAGGCGACCCTGTGCAGCCGGGCGGTAGGCTGGCGGCGGAGGCGCCATGGCCACGTCCGTCGACCGTCCCCAACGCGTGCGCGTGCTGCTCGTCGACGACCACACCGTGGTGCGCAACGGCCTGCGGCTGGTGTTCGATCTGCAGGACGACCTCGAGGTGGTGGGGGAGGCGGAGAACGGTCGCGAGGCGCTCGAGCGCGTGGCCGAGCTGCGCCCCGACGTCGTGGTGATGGACCTGCTGATGCCGGTGATGAACGGCGTCGAGGCGACGCGCGCGATCCGCAGCGCGTACCCCGACGTCGAGGTGGTGGCGCTCACGTCGGTGCTCGAGGACCGCATGGTCGTCGACGTGGTCGAGGCGGGCGCGTCTGGGTACCTGCTCAAGGAGACGCGGCCCGTCGAACTGTTCGAGGCCGTGCGCGCGGCGGCGCGTGGCGAGGTGTGGCTCGACCCGCGCGCCCAGGCCAGGCTGATGCGCGAGTTGCGCCGTCCGGCCAGCGCGCCGATCGACGGCCGCGACGCGTTGACCGAGCGTGAGCTCGAGGTGCTGCAGCAGCTCGCGCACGGCGCCACCAACAAGTCGATCGCCCAGGCGCTCGGGGTGGGCGAGGCGACCGTGAAGACGCACGTCTCCAGCGTGCTCGCCAAGCTCGGCCTGAAGAGCCGCACCCAAGCCGCGCTCCACGCCCTGCGCGAGGGATGGGTGTCGCGTGCACCATGAACCGGCCACCGTGTCGACGCCGCTGCTGCAGCGCCTCTCGACCCGGCTGACGCTGCTGCTGCTCGCCGTGGTCGCCGTGCTCGCGGGCGCCACCGCGGTGCTGTTGTGGCGCGGTCTCGACGCGCTGCTGCTCGGTCCGGACGGCGGCGCGGCCGTGTTGGAGGGCGCGGATCCCGAGGCCGTCGGTGCGGTGGTGCGCAGCACGCTCATCAACCTCGCCGTGGTCGTGGCGGTCACGCTCGTGGCGGCGGCCGCGTTCTCCCGCGCGCTGTTGGCCGAGCCGATCGCCCAGCTCACCGGCGCGACGCGCGCCTTGGCGGCGGGCGAGCGCGACGTGCGCCTCCCGGTGCGCGACCGCAGCGAGCTCGGCGAGCTCGCCGACTCGTTCAACACCATGGCCGCGGCGCTCGCCGAGGCCCAGGACCGGCTCGAGGCGCGCGTGGCCGCCCGCACCGCGGAGCTGCGCGCGCTGCTCGAGCTCTCCAACACCATCGCCATGACGACCGAGCTGCAGCCGCTCCTGGCGGCGGTGCTCGATCGCCTCGACGACGTCGGTGGCGTCGCCGCCGCGGATGTGTGGGAGCGGACCGCCGATGGCGGCTGGACGCGTCTGGCCGCGCGCGGGACGGGGCTCCCCGAAGCGCCGCGGGGCGAAGGCCCGACGGACGGCGTGGACGGTGATCGCCTCACCCTGGTCCTGCGGGTGCGGGATCGCGTCGTCGGCGTGTTGCGCGTGCGCGCGACGCGGGCGTCGCCGGGTGGCCCCGCCTGGGACGACGAGCGTCGCCGCCTCGCGGGCGGCGTCGCGGCGCAGGCCGCGGTCGCGATCGAGAACGTGCGCCTCTACGAGCGCGCCCGCGACGAGGCCACCGACGAGGCGCGGCGCCACCTCGCGCGCGAGCTGCACGACTCGGTCAGCCAGGCGATCTACGCCATCGTGCTCACCACGCACGCCGCCCAGCAGCGCGCCGAGCGCGACCCACAGAGGGTGAACGAGGCGCTCGACACCGTCGTCGAGCTGGCCGAGGCGGCCCTGGCCGAGATGCGCGCCCTGATCTTCGAGCTGCGCCCCGAGGCGCTCGCCGACGTCGGCTTGGTCGGTGCGCTCGACCGGCAACTCGACGGCCTCGAGCTGCGCCACGGCCTCGAGACCCAGCGCGACCTGGGAACCGAGCCGGACCTGCCGTTCGCGGCCAAGCAGGTGCTGTTGCGCGTCGTCCAAGAGGCGCTGCACAACGTGGTGAAGCACGCCCGTGCCAGCCGCGTGGACGTGCGCGTGCGCGTGGGCGACGGCCGACTGCAGGTGCGCGTCGCCGACGACGGCGTGGGCTTCGATGCGGGCGCGAGCTTCCCCGGCCACCTCGGCCACACCTCGATGCGCGAGCGCCTGGCCGCCCTGGGCGGTCGGGTGCGGTTGCAGAGCCGACCCGGCGCCGGCACCGTGATCGAGGCGGAGGTACCGCTCGCCGCCGCTGCCGGCGACGCGGCCGGTGATGGGGCCGGAGACCCGTCGTGAACCCGCGCGCGCTCGGCATCCTGCTGGTCCTCGGCGGCCTCGTGATCTTGTTGGGCGGCCGCGGCGCCTTCGGCCTCTTCGGCGAGCTCGTGTGGCTGGCCGCCTTGGGCGCCCTCGCCGCCATCGTGTGGCGGGC
Organism: Trueperaceae bacterium; assembly: GCA_007695125.1. Lineage (GTDB taxonomy): Bacteria > Deinococcota > Deinococci > Deinococcales > Trueperaceae > CSSed10-48. Next base: position 20,746 of record REEJ01000159.1, read on the forward strand.
GCTGTCGGCGCCCCGGGTGCTGCCGCTGCGCCTCGCCGTCCACGCCGGCTTCGCGATCACCGCTGCCGCGACCACGACGCAGCTCTCCGGTCCCGCGTTCCTGGGCTTCGTGGCGTGGGCCTTCTGGCTCGTCTACCTGACGCCGTCCAAGGGTCGGGCTCGCATCGGCTGGGCGCTGATCCCGGCCGGCGTCGTGTCGACGCTCGCGGCCGTGGCTGCCGTCGACACGCTGTGGCCGCGTTGGGACGGCGGCTCGGTCTTCCTGCTCGGCATGACCGCCACCTTCACGGCCATCTACCTGCTCCCGCGCGAGCGTGGCGGCGGGCGCTGGGCGCTGTGGCCGGCGCTGGTCTGGGCCGCCATCACGGTGCTCGCCAACGACCCGACCGGCGCCTTCACCCGCTGGATCCTGCCGCTGACGCTGATCGGCATCGGCGTGGCGCTGCTCGGGTGGACACGGCGGCGGCGCTGAACGGCGGCGCGCCGTGCGCTCAGGCCTCGCTGCGTCGCTGCAACGCCAGCCTGGCGAAGGCCAGCAGGTCGTCCAGGTGCCGCTCCACGATCGACTCGACCACGTCGAGATCGAGGCGCCGGTAGTCATGGACGGCCACGTTCCGGAAACCGACCATCGAACGCATCGGGGTAGCCAGCGTGGCCGGGACGGTTCCCGAGCGCTCGAGCAGGTCGAACGCCTCCCGGCTCGTCTTCGGGATGCCCGCCCGGTCCAAGCGGACCAGGTGCATCGCGAGGTCGATCGCGGCCTCGCAGGCGCGCTGCAGGTTGAGCAGCACCGACTCCTGCCGCGTCAGGTCGTGCCGGAAGGCACCGGTGTCCTCTCCGTACACATCACGCACGCGCTGCACGCAGCGCTCGATGGTCTCCGCCTTGTTCAGGACGACGTCATCCATGGACGCTCCCACGCTCGATGACGTCCTCGATGATGCCGGAGCGCTCCTCGTTGAGGTGGGCGTAGCGCGACAGCGCGTGCATCTCGAAGCGCTCACGCTCCAGCGTGGAGCGCTCGAACAGCACGCGTCCGTGCGCGATGACGTGCACGCGTATGACGTCGTCGGCGCGCCCTAGGTCGAGCAGGTCGACGTCGGCTCCGACGAGCGGCTCGAGATCCGACTGCAGAGCGACGAGCGTGAGCGGGTCGAGCGACGAGTCGGCGAGCACCGCGACGTCGACGTCGCTATCCGCCCGCGCGTCGCCCCGTGCATGCGAGCCGTGGAGGTAGACCAGGCTCAGCCCAGGCACGCACGCCCGAAGCAGCTTGACGGCAGCGTCGAGGTCCATGCACGCATCGTAGCGGGCCGTCGCCGCGCGAGTCACCGCCCGCGCGTCGCCGCGCGGCCGCACCAGTGCAGAGCGTCCGCTCAGAACGCCTCTTCGTGCACCTCGTCGATGCGGATCGTGGCCTCGAGGCGCAGCGTCCTGTCGGCGTCCGGTTCCGAACCGATGCCGCTCGATCAGGCGCGCGCACGGCTCGGTGGCAGCCACAACCGCGCCCGCGTGCCATCGCCA
>REEJ01000269.1 GCA_007695125.1 Trueperaceae bacterium
TACGGCCAGACCGGCACGCTCGACCTGTACCAGGTGGGCGAGCGTCTGGGCGAGGGGGCCCTGGCGACCACCGCGCTCGCGCTCATGATCACGGGCCTGCTGGTGAAGTCCGCGATCGTGCCGCTCCACGTGTGGTTGCCCGCGGCGCACGGCAAGGCCCCCGGTCCCGTGAGCGCCGTGCTGTCGGCGCTGGTCGTCAAGGTGACGCTGTACATCCTGATCCGGCTGTGGTTCTGGGCGGGAGGCGCGCTCGACGAGGGTCTGGCGGCACTCGTGCTCGGGCTCCTCGGCGCCGTCGCGATCGTGTACGGGTCGATCGCCGCGATCGTGCAGACGCGCCTGAAGATGCTCGTGGCCTACTCGACCGTCGCGCAGCTCGGCTACGTGATGCTGCTCTTCCCGCTCGCGTCGACCGCCGCGTTCCGGGCCGTCACCTTCCACGTGCTGGCGCACGGCGTCGCGAAGGCCGCCATGTTCCTGGCCGCGGCCAACCTGCTGGCCGCGTTGGGCAGCGACCGGTTGCAGCGCCTCGTGGGCGCCGACCAGCGCTACCCGGTCAACGTGCTGGCGTTCGCCCTCGCCGGCGTGAGCATCATGGGCCTGCCACCGAGCGGTGGCTTCGTCGCCAAGTGGATGCTGCTCGAGGCCGCCTGGCAGTCGCAAGGCTGGGGGTGGGTTGCGGTCATCAGTGCCGGGAGCCTGCTCGCGGCCGTCTACGTGTTCCGCGTGGTCGCCCTGGCGTACGCGCAGCCGCGCCCCGCCAGAAGCGTCCGCCGGCCTGGGACGACGCCGCGAGGTCGCTTCGGCGCCACCTCCGTCGCGGCGCTGGGGCTCGCGGTGCTCGCCATCGTGTTGGGCATCGCGTCGGCCCCCGTGCTCACGTTGATCGACCTGGGACTGCCGCCGGGGTTGATGCCGTGACGCCAGTGGCGATCGAGACCACGCTGCATCCGCTGCCGCTCGTGGTGGTGCTCGTGTCGCTGTTCGCCGGGCTGGCGATCGCGGTGTTGGGGGAGCACCAACAGCGCCTGCGCACCGTCCTCAACCTGGCAGCCGCCGTGGTGAAGCTCGCGCTGGTGTTGTGGATCGCCATCCTCGTGGTCGGCGGCACCGTGCCCGAGTTCCGCTTCGCCTTGGTTCCCGGTTTCGACCTGGTCTTGCGGGCCGACTCGGTGTCGGTGCTGTTCGCGTCGCTGTCTGCGGCGCTGTGGCTGGTGACCACGGTGTACGCCATCGCGTACCTGCACCGCGCGAGCAACCGGTCGCGCTTCTTCGGGTTCTTCAGCATCTGCGTCACGGCGACGATGGGCATCGCCATGGCGGGCAACCTGCTGACCTTCTTCGTGTTCTACGAGCTGTTGACGCTGGCCACGTGGCCGTTGGTGGTGCACACCGGCAGCCGTGCCGCCGTGCGGGCGGGCCGCACGTACCTCGTCTACACGCTGGGCGGCAGCGCGCTCTTCTTGCTCGGCCTGATCTGGCTCTACGCGCTCGCGGGGCCGCAGGACTTCATCGCAGGCGGCAGCCTGGCGCTGATCGACCTCGACGAGACCCGTGCGCTGCAGGCGATCTTCGTGCTCGTCGCGATCGGGATGGGCGTCAAGGCGGCGATCGTGCCGCTGCACGCCTGGTTGCCGCGGGCGATGGTCGCCCCCGCACCCGTGAGCGCGCTGCTGCACGCGGTGGCGGTCGTCAAGGCCGGCGCGTTCGGGCTCGTGCGCCTGGTCGAGGACGTGTTCGGCGCGAGCCTCACCAGCGATCTCGGGCTGGCGCAGGCGCTGGCCGTCGCGGCCTCGATCACGATCGTCTACGGGTCGATCGTCGCGCTGCTGCAGGACGACCTGAAGAAGCGCCTGGCGTACTCCACGGTGAGCCAGGTGTCGTACATCGCGCTCGGCATCGCCGTGGGCGGCGCCCTCGCGACCGTCGGCGGCATGGTCCACCTGGTGCACCAGGGCGTCATGAAGATCACCATGTTCTTCTGTGCCGGCACCTTCGCGACCCTGCTGGGCGTCACGCGCATCGACCAGCTCGACGGGCTCGCGCGACGTCTGCCGTGGAGCGCCGGTGCGTTCTCGATCGCAGCGCTCGGCATGATCGGTCTGCCGCCGCTGGCGGGGTTCGTCAGCAAGTGGTACCTCGGCGCCGGCGCGGTCGCCACGGGGCAGCTGTGGGTGGTGGGCGTGCTCGTCGCGAGCACGCTGTTGAACGCCGCCTACTTCCTGCCCTTGATCGCTCGCATGTGGCTGCGGCCGGCGCCCGAGCGCTGGCCGGGTGGTACGACGCCGAGCCGTCTGGTGGTGTTCGGCCTGGTGGCCCCGGCGCTCTTCACCGCGTTTCTCACCATCGCCTTCGGTGTCTTGGCCGGTTCGTCGTACAGCCCGCTGGACTGGGCGACGGAGATCGTGCGGGGGTACGTGCCATGACGGTCGCCGTGGCCGTGGTCCTGCCGCTCTTCACGGCGCTCCTCGCCACACGGAGCGGCCGACCGGCTGCGCTCGGGCGGCGCCTGGCGCCGTTCGCCTCGGCGGCGCTGCTGTTGCCGTTGCTCAGCGGTGAGCAGGTCGACTGGCAGTGGGCGCTCCTCGGCTTGCAGCTCGGGATCGAGCCGTGGGTCACCCCGTACGCCGTGCTCACGGCCGTCGCCTGGTCGTTGGCGGCGTGGTTCGCACATGACACCGTTACCGGCGATACGCGCCGGTTCTGGCTCGGCTGGTCGTTCAGCCTGTGGGGCATGGTGCTCGTGGTGCTCGCCCAGTCGCTCGCGGCCTTCTACCTCGGCTACGTCGCCGTGTCGTTGGCCGCGTACCTGATGATCGTCCACGCGAGCAGCGACGCCGCTTGGCGTGCCGGTCGCATCTACCTGGTCCTGGCGTTCGCGGGCGAGGCCGCGATCGTGTCCGGCGTGCTCGTCCTGGCGGGCTTCTACGGCAACGTCGAGCTGGCGCTGCTCGCCACACCCGAGTTCGCTGCAGGGCTCGAGGCGTCGCGTGCGCTGCTCCTGGTCGGCTTCGCCGTCAAACTCGGCATCGTGCCGCTGCACGTGTGGTTGCCACTCGCCCACCCCATCGCCCCCGTTCCCGCCAGCGCCATCCTGTCGGGCGTGATCGTCAAGGCCGGCCTGTTGGGCTGGCTCAAACTCGCTCCCATCCAGGGGATCGACGCTGCAGCGTCGGCGCCATGGCTGCTCGCGCTGGGCCTGATGACGGCCTTCGCCGGGGCGCTGCTCGGCCTCACCCAGGCGAAGCTCAAGACCGTGTTGGCGTACTCGACCATCAGCCAGATGGGCCTGGTCTTGGTCGCGTACGCAGCGCTGGCGTTCGCTGCGGACGGTGGCGTGGCGCTCGCGGCGCTCGGCCTGTTGGCACTGCACCACGGGCTGACCAAGGCCGCGCTGTTCCTGGCCTGCGGCTGCGCCCCCGGCGCCTCGCGAGCACGCTCGCTGCTGCTGGCCCTGCCAGCGCTGTCGCTGGCGGCCGCACCGCTCACCACCGGCTACCTGGCGAAGACGTGGCTCAAGCGCGCCGTCGACACCGGTATCGAGCTGGGCGCGCTGCCGGACGTCGCCTACACGCTCGTCGCGCTCAGTTCGACGGCGACGGCGCTGATCATGTGGCGCGCATGGCGCCTGGCGATGCTCCAGCGCGACGAGGCCACCGCGCTGCATCCGGCCTGGGCGCTGCTCACGCTGGCGGCCCTGACCGTTCCCTGGGCGTGGGCGGCCCAGGCCGGACTGCTCGTGGCGCCGTCGCTGAGCGGCTCGTGGGCCGCGACGTGGCCGCTGCTGCTCGCCGTTGCGCTGGTCGTCGCTGCGCGCGCTACGGGTCGACCCGGACTGCGCCTTCCGGAGGGCGACGTGGTCGTGTGGGCCGAGCGGTTGGTCGCACGCACCCGCGCGCCCGCCGCACCCAGCGCAGCGCGCGCGCCGCGCACGGCACGCTTCAGGAGCCGGCTCGGCCGCTTCCTCGGCGCTGCAGAGTCCGGCATGCGTGAGCTCCCGGTGGTGGGCCTGGCGATGCTCCTCGTCGGCGTCGTCCTCTGGTTCGTGCTCTGGCTGGGTTGAGAGGTCGTTCGCGGGTAGCATGGTGCACCGATGCCGTTCCTCTTCTTCGGTTCGCGGACGGTGCGCAAGCGCCTGAGCGAGGGCGAGTTCGACTGCCCGCGCTGTGGCACACGGCGGCCCTATGCGCTCCTGCGCGCGCAGCACCACGCACACCTGTACTGGGTGCCGCTGCTCAAGCTGGGACCTGCGCGGTCGTACGTGGAGTGCCAGGGCTGTCGCGGAGCGTTCGCGCCGAGCGTGCTGGACGGCGCGACCCAGGATCATGACGAGCTTCGGGCCGCCGTGGCGACGGCGACGGTGGCGGCCTTGGCCGCGGTGCTGCGGGGCCCGGTCGCGTCGGAGCGTGAGGTCGATCTCGCCGCGCAGGCGATGTCGGCCATCCAAGGCCGCCCGCTGGAACCAGGAGCGGCGGCAGCCGCGCTCGCAGCCGAGTCTCGCGACCCCCTGCGCGCGGCGCGGGGACTGGCGCACGTCGACCCGACGCTCACGCCCGAAGCCCGTGAGGGGCTCATGGCGGCGATACT
>REEJ01000273.1 GCA_007695125.1 Trueperaceae bacterium
CCCAGAACGGCAGGATGCCGCGGTACAGGACCACCCAGATCGCGGCGGCGGCGAGCACCGGCGCCCACGCCCGGACGACCGGGCGCGGCACGGTCAACACGTGCACGAGCCACCCCCGTCGCGGCCGGCCAGCGCATCGATGGCCCTCATTTCAACGATTGCTGAAGTGTTCACGCCCCGAGTATGACGCAGCCCCATGGGCCGCGGCGAGGGACGAAATGCCCGAGGCGACGGCGCGCTGGCGGGTCACGCCACGACCCGCGCCAACGGTGGTCCCGCGGCGCGCAAGAAGCGCTGGAGGAACGCCCGGGTCGCACCGTAGGCGGCGGTGCTGGGCGACGTGGCGCGGGCGCGGCGCACCACCAGGTTGTTGTCGAGGAGCGTCGGCAACCGCCGCCGCAACGCGCTCTCGATCGCGCCGGTGACGCCCTCGGGGGCGCCCGCCATCGCCCCGCCGAACACCAGGAGCTCCGGTTGGACCAGGTGCACGAACGACGCCAACTGCGCCGCCACCGTGTGCGTCAAGTCGTGGACCAGCTCGCTCGCTCGCTCGTCGCGCCCGCCATCGGCGAGCTCGAGCAGTGCACGGAAGCGCGACCATGCGTCGGTCTCGGCCGCCAGCTGCTGGGCCCCCACGGCATCGGTCGGCACCGAACGCAGGTACGCGGCCACCAGGCCGTGCACGGTGAGCAGGTCGCCGGATCCGGGCTGCGAACCGTTGGAGACGAGCAGTTGCCGCGGCACCAGGCCGGCGTTGCCGAACGGTCCCACGTACAGACGGCCGTGCAGGAACAGGCTGTACTTGATGCCCTCGGTGAAGCCGACGTAGACGTAGGTGCGGTCGTCGAACGCGTCGCCGAACTCCGCCGCGGCCATGGCGTCGACGTCGTTGCCGATCGACACGGGCACGCCGGTCGCGTCGGCCAGTCGCTGACGGATGGGGAGGTTGCTCCACGACGGCACGCGACCGATCGTGATCACCGATCCCGTCGCCGGATCGATGTACCCCGGGCTCGCCACCCCGATACCGACAGCCCGGCGCGTCGGGAACCGCGTCGCCACGCGCGCGACGTAGGCCTCGACCTGTGCGACGACGGCGTCGGGATCGAGGTCGTCGAGGTCGGGCGGTACGTGCTCGTCGAGCTGGTTGCCGGGGAGGTCGCTGGCGACCAGCCGCATGCCCGGATGCTCGAGGTGCGCACCGATCAGGACGTGGTTGGCGGGATCGATGCCGTAGAGCGTGGCCGGGCGACCACCCGTCGCCTCCTCACGGCCCGCCACGTGCAGCCAGCCGGCATCGCGCAGGGCGTGGACGGCCCGCCGGAGGGTCGGCAGGCTGGCTCCCGTGACGTCGCGCAGGTCGGCCAACGACATCGGTTGGTCCAGGAGGCGGGAGACGATCGTGCGCTGCGTGTCCATGGCCATGGGCGCGCCCGTGCGCGCAGCGTCACGATACCGGACCGTGCCCGCGGCGGCGCTTGACAGGCTTATGGAAAGTGTATTACAAAAGACGTACGAATACATCGCTCAACACGCAGCCCGACACTCGGGCGACGCGTCGACGCGCACCGCACCACGGAGGGCCCCACCGGATGATCCCCGGCTACGAACGGTTCCAGGCGCGATACGGCGACCTTCACAACCACTGCGACCTCAGCTATGGCCGCGGGAGCCTCGAGCAGGCGCTCACGAACGCCCGGCTTCAGCTCGACTTCGTCAGCGTGACCGTCCACGGCGCGTGGCCCGACATCCCGGCCGACGACGACCGCCTGGGTTACCTGGTGGACTACCACCGCAGCGGCTTCGAGCGGGCCCGCGACGCCTGGCCCGAGTACCTCGCACGCACGGACGAAGCCGACGTGCCCGGCACGTTCGTGACGCTGCCGTCGTTCGAGTGGCACTCGCTCGCCTACGGCGACCACTGCGCATACTTTCGCGACGGCAGCGGCAGCCAGATCGTCGACGCTCCCGACCTGAACGCGCTGCGCTCGGCCCTGCGCGACCACCCGGGCGGGGCCCTCCTGATCCCACACCACGTCGGCTACGCGCGCGGGTATCGCGGCATCGCATGGGACGCCTTCGACCCCGAACTCAGCCCCGTGGTCGAGATCGTCTCCTTCCACGGGTCCGCCGAGAGCTGTGACGGGCCGGTCCCATACCTGCACGCCATGGGACCGCGCGACGAACGCAGCACGGCCCGACACGCCTGGCGCCGAGGCTTGCGCTTCGGCGTGCTCGGCTCGACCGACCATCACAACGCCGCGCCCGGTGCGTACGGGTTCGGCCGCGTCGGCGCCTGGCTGACGCGCTTGGACCGCGACGGCCTGTGGGACGCCCTGCGCGCCCGCCGCACCTACGCGCTCACCGGCGACCGCATCGCGTTGGCGTTCAGCGTCGACGGCGCCGTCATGGGCGAGACCGTCCGCGCCGGGCGTGAGCGGCGCCTGGCGGTCGCGGTCCGCGGCGGGAGCGGCATCGAGTACGTCGAGGTCTTGCACGACGAGCGCGTGATCCACCGCGAGAGCGTGCTGCCGCAGCCCTACCGTGCGGGCCTCGCCAAGGTGCACGTGCAGGTCGGCTGGGGCGAGGCCGACCGGCCGGTCCCGTGGGACGTCGAGTTGCGCGTCCGCGACGGCGACCTCATCGACGTCGAGCCGCGCTTCAGGGGCATCTACCCGAGTGCCGCGCCACGTGACGGCAGCGACCACGCGCCCCACACGCTCGAGCGCGTGGGCGTCGACACGGTCCGCTTCACCACCCACACCCACCCCAACCCGCTCTCGGCCCTGCCAGCGATGGAGGGGCTCTGCCTCGAGATCCGCGGCGACGCGGCGACGCGCGTCGACGCCATCGTCAACGGTCAGCGCGTGGACGTCCCGCTGCGAGATCTGAGCGAAGGCGACCGCAGCCATCACCTCGGCGGCTTCGTGTCGCCGGCGATCGCCTTCGGTCGCGCCGTGCCCGAGACCGAGTTCGCCAGCGCCTTCGACCTTGCCCACCACAGCGTCGGTGCCGACACCGACGCGTACCGCATCCGAGTCCGCCAACGAAACGACCAGTGGGCGTGGAGCTCACCCATCTGGGTAGAGCACGACCACGCCACCGACGGGAGGTGAGGGCCGACTCCCGACCGCACGCCACACCGCGCCTCGACACCGACAACGGCGCCACTCGCGCCACCACGGAGGTACACCAGCATGCTCACACGCCTCGCCCTGCTCCTCGCCCTCGCACTCGCCGCGCCACTCGGCGCGCTCGCGCAAGATGGCACCATCGACTGCATCACCGACCAGAGTGCGACGATCACCTACATGGGTGACCCCGTCGGCAACCTGCCCGAGATCGAACAGCAGACGGCCGACGCCTTCATGGCCGCCTGCCCGCACATCACCGTCGAGATCGTCATCGGCCCCGCCAGCGCATCCGACCTCCTCGCCAACTACCTGACCATGCTCGAAGGCCGCAGCGGCGACATCGACGTCATGCGCATCGACGTCATCTGGCCCGGCATCCTCGCCGAGAACCTGGTCGACCTCGCTCCGTACTTCACGCAAGAGGAGCTCGACGCCCACTTCCCGGGCTTCATCCAGAACAACCGGATCGGCGACACCATGGTCGCCATCGCCCACCGCCTCGGCGCCGGGATGCTCTACTACCGCACCGACCTGCTCGAGCAGTACGGCTTCGACGGACCGCCCGCCACCTGGGACGAGCTCGAGTCCATGGCCCGCACCATCCAGGACGGCGAGCGCGCCGAGGGCAACGCCGACTTCTGGGGCTTCGTGTGGCAGGGCAACAACTACGAAGGCCTGACCACCAACGCGCTCGAGTGGCAACTCGCCGAGGGCGGCGGCACGATCGTCAACCCCGACGGTGAGATCGAGGTCCTCAACGAGGCCGCCATCGGCGCCTTCGAGCGCGCCGCCGGCTGGGTCGGCACCATCAGCCCTCCTGGCGTGGTCGGCTACGCCGAAGAGGACGCCCGCGCCGTCTGGCACGTCGGCAACGCAGCCTTCATGCGCAACTGGCCGTACGCTGTCAGCGTCAGCCTCGAGAGCGAAGCGATCGGTGACGCCTTCGACCTGGCCCCCCTCCCCGCCGGCGCCTCGGGCCGCTCGGTGGCGACCATGGGCGGCTGGAGCATCGGCGTGAACCGCTTCAGCGCCAACGTCGACGCCGCCGTGGCCTTCGCCAAGCACTTCGCGTCCTACGAGGAGCAGAAGCGCCGCGCCATCAGCAACACGATCAACCCCACCATCGCGGCCCTGTACCAAGACCCCGACGTGATCGAGGCCGTCCCGTTCTTCGCCGGTCTCGACGACGTGTTCATGGGCGCCAGCCCGCGCCCCTCGACCGTCACCGGGGCGCTGTACAACCGCGTCTCGACCCTCTACTCGACCGCCGTGCACAGCATCCTCACCGGCGACGAAGACGCCGAGACCGCCCTGACCCTGCTCGAACTCGACCTCGAGGCCCTTCTCGGGAACTGATCCTCTGAGCGTGCGGTGGGGGGGCGGGCGCCCCGGCCGCCCGCGCCCCCCCCCCCCCCCCCCCCCCCCACGGAGACCGCCCCCCCCCCCCCCCC
>REEJ01000055.1 GCA_007695125.1 Trueperaceae bacterium
GCTGCAGGAACGCGATCTTGCCCGAGGAACGAGAGGCCGTGAGCCAGCCGCGGAGCTCGACGGCCGTGCCGACGACGGCGCCTAGGTCGGCGATGCGAACGGTCGTCATGTCGGCGAGCCTACCCGACGGGCGCGCGTGGCACGGCGCGCGCGCCCTGGACGGCCATGGCCAACGCCTCGACGACCCCGCCGTCCTCGACGCTGCCGACGCTGGGGAAGCGGGCGAGCAGGGCGCTCTCGCTGTTCGCGACGACGATCGGGAAGCCGACGAGCTCGAGCATCGGGAGGTCGCCGGCGCTGTCGCCGACGGCCATCGTCTTCTCGAGTGGCACGCGCAGGTGTTTGCAGAGCGCGGTCACGGCCGATCCTTTCGACGTCCCCTTGCGCGTGACGCTGACGAAGAGCGTGTCGGGTTGCGCCGGGCTCGTCGCGCGGCTCACCTGCACGTCGCTCACGGCGAGGGCCATGGCGTGCGACTCCTGGTCGGAGGTGAGGACCCACTGGGCCCGCACGACGGGTTCGTTCTGCGCCACCTCGGCGAGGTCGCGCACCAAGGCGTTGACCCCGATCATGGCCGCGTGCGCCTCGGACAGCGTGGTGCGACGCTCGACGTAGAGGTGGTTGGGCGTGTAGAGCTCGAGCACCAGGCCGAGCGAGCGCGCGTGTTGGACGAGCTTGAGCGCGACCGACTCGCGCAGCGACGAGGCCATCAACGTCTCGCCGTCGGGGAACGCCATGTGCGCGCCGGACTGGAACACGTGTGGCACGTTCGGACCGAGGCGGCGCGCGACGCGCAGTGCCACGCCGAGGCCGGGCCGTCCGGTGCAGACGGCGATCTTGACGCCTGCCTCGCGCGCCTGGTCGGCCGCTTCCCACACGCTCGGCGCGACCTGACCGGAGGAGCCGATCACCGTGCCGTCGAGGTCGAGGATCACCAGCGGAATCATGAGGCCTCCACGTCGACGGAGTCGCCGTCGACGGTGTCGCGCGCGCCCACCACCGCCAGACCGAGTTCGGCCCACTGGGCCGCGTCGGCAGGCGCAGGGGCGTCGGTCAGCGGGTCGGCGCCGCGCTGGTTCTTCGGGAAGGCGATCACCTCGCGCAGGCTGCGCCCGCCTGCGAGCAGCATCACGAGGCGGTCGAGCCCCCACGCGATGCCGCCATGGGGTGGCGTGCCGTAGCGCAGCGCGTCGAGGAAGAAGCCGAAGCGCGCGCGGGCTTCCTCGCTCGACATGCCCAGCACGCCGAACACCCGCTCTTGCACGTCGCTCCGGTGGATACGGATCGATCCGCCGGCGATCTCGAAGCCGTTCATCACGAGGTCGTAGGCCTGGGCGCGCACGGCACCCGGGTCGCGCTCGAGGAGCGGCAGGTCGTCGTCGTGCGGGCGCGTGAAGGGGTGGTGCATCGACGTCCAGCCGCCCTCGTCGTCGCGTTCGAACAGCGGGAAGTCCAGCACCCACACGAAGGCGTGCCCGGCCGCGAGCGGCATGTCGAGGTGCTCGCGCAGCCGCAGCCGGACCGCCCCGAGCGCCGTGCACGCGGTCTCCCACGGACCGGCGACCAGCAGCCACAGCTCGCCCACGCCCTCGGATTGCGCCGTCAACGCGGCGCGCTCGGCCTCCGAGAGCGCTCGTGCCAGCGGGCCGCTGAACCCCTCGACGCCGCGCCGGAGCCACGCGAGGCCGTGGGCACCGTGGCGCTTGGCGTGCGCCTCGAGCGACTCGATGTCCTTGCGGGAGACCGAGCCGGCGTGCTCGACCGGGACGCGCAGCGCCCGCACGACGCCGCCGGCGTCGAGCGCGCCGCGCAACGCCCGCACCTCGGTGGCCATGAACGTCGCGTCCAGGTCGGTCAGCTCGAGGCCGAAGCGCACGTCGGGCTTGTCCGAGCCGTAGCGCTCCATCGCGTCGCGGTACGACAGCCGCGGGAACGGCGTGGCGGGCGCGCTGCCCGTCGCCTCGCGCACCACGTGCGCCATGAGCGACTCGTTCAGCGTGAGCACGTCGTCGACCTCCACGAAGGCCATCTCGAGGTCGAGCTGCGTGAAGTCGGGCTGGCGGTCGGCCCGCAGGTCTTCGTCGCGGAAACAGCGAGCGATCTGGAAGTAGCGGTCGACGCCGCCGACCATCAGCATCTGCTTGAAGAGCTGGGGCGACTGCGGCAGGGCGTAGACGTGGCCGGGCCGGCCGCGCGCCGGCACGACGTAGTCGCGGGCACCCTCGGGCGTGCTGCGGGTCAGCAGCGGGGTCTCGACCTGCAGGAAGCCCGCCTCGTCGAGGTAGTCCCAGATGGCCTTGGTGACGCGGTGCCGCAAGCGCAGCGGCGCCAGCGCCGCGGGTCGCCGCAGGTCGAGGTAGCGGTGGCGCAGGCGCAGGTCTTCGTTGACCTCGCCAGCGTCGACGCTGCCGTCGATCGGGAAAGGCGGCGTGTCGGCCTCCGAGAGCACGGTGATGGTGTCCGCCACCAGTTCGACCTCGCCGCTGGCGAGTCGCTCGCTGCGCTGGCCGTCGGGTCGGAGCCGCACGTGTCCGCGCACCTCGAGCACGTACTCGCTGCGCACGTGCTCGGCGACGGCGAACACGTCTGCGTGCTCCGGCAGCGCCACGATCTGGCTCATGCCGCCGTGGTCGCGCAGGTCGAGGAAGACCAGGCCGCCCAGGTCGCGGCGCCGGTTGACCCAGCCCGCCAGCGTGACGCTCTGTCCTGCGTGCTCGGCGCGCAGCGCGCCACAATCCATGGTCCTTCGCATAGGGCTCCTGTCGGGGACGCTCAACCCGCGAGGGCGGCGTCGGTGTCGGTGGTGGTGCCAGTCGCGCTGCGGCGGAGGTGCTCGGCGAGGGCGTCCTCGGGCACGGTGTGCTGCTCGCCGCTGCGCAGGTCCTTGACTTGGAACGTGCCGTCCGCGCGCTCGCGCGAGCCGCGCATCACGGCGAGGCGAGCGCCGCTGCGGTCCGCGTCGCGCAGCCCCTTGCCGGGGTTCCGGGCGACGTAGCCGTGCTCGATCCGGTGCTCGGAGCGCAGCGCGCGGGCCAGTTGCGCCAGCTCGGCGACGGCGGTCTCGTCGAGGGCGACGAGGTACGCGAGCGGTCGCTCGCGTGCGGCGGCGGCGACGCCGGCACCGCTCAAGGCGTCGAAGACGCGTTCGATCCCGAAGGCCCAGCCGATGCCGGGGACGTCGGGGCCGCCGAGCTGCGCGATCAGGCCGTCGTAGCGCCCACCGCCGCCGAGCGCGGATTGCGCGCCGATACCAGCGTGATGCACCTCGAACGCCGTTCGCCGGTAGTAGTCGAGCCCGCGGACGATGCTCGCGTCGATCTCGAACGGAACGCCCCACGCCTCGAGCACCGCGGTCACCGCGTCGAAGTGCGCCCGTGCCTCGCCACCGAGTCGCTCCAGCGGCCGTTGCAGCGGCGCCAGCAACGCCTGGTCGCCGGCGTCCTTGCTGTCGAGCACGCGCAACGGGTTCAGCCGCAGGCGCTCACGGCTCACCTCGGACAGCGCCTCGGCCTGCGGTTCGAGCGCCTCGCGCAGGTACGCGTTGTAGCGCTGCCGATCCTCTGGATCGCCAACCGAACCCACCTTCACGTGCACGCCTCGCAGCCCGAGACCGGCCAGCACGTCGACGAGCAGGGCGATCGCCTCGGCGTCGAGGAGCGCGCTGGCGCCGCCGACGAGCTCGCAGTTGACCTGATGGAACTGCCTGAAGCGCCCGCGCTGGACGTTCTCCGCCCGGAAGGCCGGGCCGGCGCTCCACAGCTTCACCGGCGCGGGCCAGGTGTGCATGCCGTGCTCGATGAAGGCGCGCAGCACGCCGGCGGTGAACTCGGGGCGCAGGGTGAGCGAGCGACCGCCCCGGTCCTCGAAGCGGTACATCTCCTTCTGCACGACCAGGTCGGCGGACTCGCCGACCGACTTCTCGAACACCTCGCTGTGCTCGAACACCGGCGTGGAGATCTCGTCCACCCCGGCGCGTCCGAGGATGCGCCGTGTGGTGGCGAGGAGGGCGTGCCAGCGGGGTTGGTCGTCGGGAAGAACGTCGTAGGTGCCTTTGACGGCGCTCGGTCGCATCGGCACGAGTCTACACGCTCGCCCCGTCCGGGGCCGAGGTACATGGGTCCGTGCCGCCGACGCCGACCAGCGCTCGCCGCCGCACGAGGCACGACGACGGGGGTCCACGAAGGACCCCCGTCAGCGCCGAGCGCGCCCAGCGTCAGGGCAGGTTGGCCGGTAGTGGGTTGCTGCGGCGTCCGTCCGCCACCACGATCACGAACGAACCACCGCTGCCTGCGGGCGAGGCGAAGGTGATGCGCGTCGGGCTCCAGTCGCTGGCCTCGACACGGACGCCACCGTCGCCGGACACATCGGTGCTCACGAGCACGTAACTGTCGCCACCGCCGCCACCGAAGTAACGACCCTGCAGCACGACGGCGGACGCGTCGCGGGCCTGCACGGAAATGAGCGTCGGAACGACCTCGGTCGCGACGGTCGCTGAAGGCGTACACGCAGCCACGAGCAGCAACGCCGCTAGGCCGGCGATCATCATCAGGGCACCAC
>REEJ01000054.1 GCA_007695125.1 Trueperaceae bacterium
AGCAGTGTCTTCTGCTGGTTTCCGCCGCTCAGGTTGATCACCTCGGCGTCGACGTTGGCGGGACGGATGTCGAGGTTGCTGACCCACTCCTTCGCCGCAGCGCGGATGGCCCTTGGACGGAGCACCTGGGATCGGCTCGAGAAGCGCTTCAGGGAGGCCGACACGACGTTGCGCTGGATCGGTTCGTCGAGGAAGAGCCCCAACGTCTTGCGATCCTCGGTGAGGTAGGCGATGCCCTGTTCGATCGCCGATCGCGGCGAACGCACGTCGAGCTCCTTGCCCTCGAGCGTCACCGTCCCGGCGTCGTGGGGCGCTGCACCGAAGATGGCTCGTGCGAGTTCCGTTCGTCCGGCGCCCACGAGCCCGGCGAACCCGAGGATCTCGCCGCGGCGCAGCTCGAAACTCACGGGACGGCGGTACGGCGGGCACGAGAAGTCCTTGACGTCGAGCAACACCTCGCCAGTCTCGCTCGACTTCCCGGGGTACAGGTTCTCGATGTGTCGTCCCACCATCATGTGGATGACGTCCGCCGTCGTCGTCTCGCTCGTGCGTTTCGTGCCCACGAGCTTGCCGTCACGAAGGACGGAGATCCGATCCGCAAGGCGGAACACCTCGCCCAGCTTGTGCGAGATGAAGACGATCCCCAACCCTTTGCTGCGCAAGTCGTCGAGCAGCGCGTACAGCAGGTCGACTTCGGTCTCGGACAGCGATGACGTGGGCTCGTCGAGGATGATCACCTTCGCCTCGAGGGCGAGTGCCTTGGCGATTTCGATGATCTGTTGCGTGCTGACGCTGAACTCGCCAACGAGTTCGGTGGGATCGACGTGTGCGCCGACGCGCTTCAGGAGCTCCGCCGCGCGCTCGTTGATGTCGCGCCACTTGATGAGGCCCAGCGGGCCACTGCCCTCGTTGCCGATGAAGATGTTCTGTGCAACCGTCAGGTTCGGGACCAAGCTCAACTCTTGGTGGACGATGCTGATGCCGTTGCGCATCGCTTGCGCGGGAGAGGCGAACGAGGCGGTCTTGCCGTCGAGGGTGAGCGTCCCCGCGTCGGCCTGATGGATGGAGCCGATGATCTTGATGAGCGTCGACTTGCCGGCGCCGTTCTCCCCGACGACCGCGTGGATCTCTCCTCGTTCCACCTCGAACGTGACGTCTTGGAGCACGCGATTGCCGACGAACGACTTGCTGATGCCTTCGACGCGCAGGAGCGGTGTCATGCGGCCCGCCCCTTCCGCTGGCGATAGGCGTCTGCGGCGACGGCGACCACCAAGATCAAGCCGCTCATGACGTTCAGCCAGTTCGGCGAGCCCCTGAGCAACACGAACCCGTTGTTCACGATGGCGAGCAACAGCACGCCGAGCGAGGTGCCGAGGATGCTCCCTGCGCCACCCCGAAGGCTCGCCCCGCCGATGACGGCTGCCGCGATCGCAGTGAGCTCGGCGCCGAGGCCGAACTGGAAGAACCCCATGCCGAGTCGCGACGTCATGAAGATCCCGGCGACTCCGGCCAAGAACGCGCTGATGACGTAACCGTAGAACGTCACCGTGGCGACGGGGATGCCTGAGAGCGCCGCCGCAGCCGGGTTCGCTCCGATGAAGAACGCTTGGTTCAGCGGCCTCCAGCGGCGGAGCAGATAGTCGAACACGAAGAGCAAGGGAATGGTGACGAGGACGGGTACGGGAATGCCCACGATGGCCCCCTGCCCGATCGCGATGTACTCCCGTGGCAGGTTGGACACGAAGTAGCCGCTCGTGAGCACGGTGGCGAGTCCGCGCGCGATCGACATCATCGCGAGCGTGACGATGAACGGTGCGATCTTGAAGCGAGCGATGAACATGCCGTTGATCGCGCCAGCTGTCGCTGCGAGCGCCAGTCCGCTGATGATGGCCAGCGGTACCGGCACGCCCCATGACAACATCAGCGTCGTTAAGATACCGGTGAGACCAAGGACCGAGCCCACCGAAAGATCGATACCTGCCAGGACGAGGACGAGCGTCATCCCGCTCGCGAGCAGGAGGGTGTACGTCATCCCCACGATCATGGACGTGAGGTTCGATTGCGTGAGGAACTGAGGCGAGAGTACGGATAGGACGACGCCGGCGAGGAGATTGAGCAGCACGAGCGTGCCGATACGGCTCGTGAACAGGCGCATCACCGCAGCGGCCGTGCTCGCCACTCTATCGAGGGTGGTTTGCTTGCTCGCGTTCCCGACCATGAATCCAAAGCCTCCTGGGGCCTGTCATGTGGCGGTGATGGGCCGCCGCCGCGGTGGCGGCGGCCCATCGATCGCTCAGAAGCTCGGTGGGTTCAGGAACGGCTCGATGTCGTCCACGTACAGGATCTGTACGCCGGTATCGATGAGGCCGGGGTGGGGTCCGAACTCGCCGAAGAGCGGGACATCGGTCTGATGACGAGCGCTATGCGCGAGCAGCAGGCCCATGTAGCCCATCAGGTACGGGTTCTGGCCGACGGTCGCTCGGATCTCGCCGTTCTGGATCAGCTCGAGGACCGGCGCACCGAAGTCGAAGCCCATGATGTCGACGCTGTCCTGGAGCCCGAGGTTCCGAACGGCGGCGGCAGCACCTGGTCCGGGGTTGCCGTGGGAGGCGAAGATGACGTTGATCTGCGGGTTCGCTTGCAGCATCGCGGTGATGGCGGTTTCCGCCTGCGACACGGAGCCCTCGTCGTTCACTTCGGCCACGATCTGCGCACCCGGTGCGGCTTGCAGCAGGGCGTCGCGGAAGCCGTCGACGCGAGCTCGGATGTGCGTCGGGCCCGGGAACAGCGACACGCCGACACGCGCATCGTCGCCCAGCCACTCGGCTACGGTGAGTCCTGCCTGGAAGCCGGCTTGGTAGTTGTTGGTGCCGACGAACGCGAGGCGGTCGCTGTCCGGGGCATCGGAGTCGAAGGTGATGACGGGCATGCCACGGCTGATGGCGCGGTCGATCGAGGGGATCATGGTCTCTGCGTCACCCGCAGTGGCCACGATGCCGTCCAGGCCACGAGCGACGAGCTGGTCGATGGCGCGGGCCTGCAGCGAAGCATCCCACTCGGCCGGGCCTTGCAGCTCGGTCTTGATGTGGGGTCCGATCGCGGCGGCGGCGTCCACCATGCCCGCGTACGCCCAGTTGAAGAACTCCGATCCGCGCAGGAAGACGACCATGCCGTAGGTCTCTTCCTCTTGTTGAGCGACGGCGGTCTGTACGAACGGGGTGACGAGGAGAAGCATCCCCAACGCCATGAGGGAAAGCTTCGTCATACTCTTTGCGATGTTCACGATACCTCCGGAATGAAGTGAAAGACGAGTCGATCGGACGGACATTGTGTGGTGGCTCCACCTCCCTATGGGCTCATCGGCCGCACCGCCTTCGTCTCGCTGGGCATACCGCCTTGGATCGCGCGACAGGAGTGGCGGAGCACGAGTTCGCAATCGAGCACCACCTGCCTGTACTCGGGCTCGGTGCCGTTGATGCTGTCGAGGATCATCTGTCCGGCCGTGGCGCCGATACGCATGGCGGGCTGCCGAACCACGGTGAGCGGGGGATGGGTCACCGCTGCCCAGGGATGGTCGTCGAAGCCGACGATGGACATGTCCTCCGGGCAGCGAAGGTCGTTGTCGCGGAGGGCGAGCAGCGCACCGAGCGTCAGGTAGTTGTTCGCGATGAAGAGCGCCGTCGGCCGTTCCGGTCCCGTCACGATCTGGTTCGCAGCAGCGTGGCCGGCTTCAGCGCTCAGGGCCGACGGGACGATCCACTCGTCTGGAACCTCGAGGCCGTGATCACGCAGGGCCTGTGTGAAGCCATGCAGGCGGTCTCTCATCGTCGAGAGGCCCTGTGCGCCTGCCAGCGTCCCGATGCGTCGGTGGCCGAGCTCGATGAGGTGCTCCACGGCGAGGTACGCGCCTCGAACGTTGTCCACGCCGACGAACCGCTCGCCTTCGAGACCCGCGAAGGCGCGGTCGACGAACACGATCGGTATGTGCCGAACCTGCGCCTCGCGAACCGACATCCATTGCTCGCTGGTGGCCATGGCGATGATGCCGTCGACCTTGTGGCTCAGCAGCAGTTGGATGTAGTGATCCTCGAGCTCCAGCGTCTCACCGGTGTTGCAGACGATGAGGCTGTAGTTCTGCGACCGCACCGTCTCCTCGACGCCTTGGAGCAACTCGCTGAAGAAGTAGTTCGCGACGTCCCCCACGATCACGCCGAGGGTTTGGGAGCGCTTCGTGGTCAGGCTTCGTGCGGCCGCGTTCGGCAGGTAGCCAAGCTCGTCGATGGCCCGCTGGACGCGCCGCTTCGTTTCGTCATCGACGAAGCGTGTCCCGTTGATGACGTGCGAGACGGTCGACGTCGACACACGCGCGGCCTCGGCGACGTCTTTCATTCTGGGGGCACCCATCGAGGCCATAGGACTCCTTCACGTCAGGAAACCGCTTGCGCAACCGGTTGTCTGTTGCGGTACAACTGTGTATGCCCAACAGTACGCCGCTTGTTTTCGAGTTGTCAAGGTCGCG
>REEJ01000051.1 GCA_007695125.1 Trueperaceae bacterium
CGAACCGGCGACCGCGCAGGACCAGCCGCTTCATGGCCTCGCCGGCTTCAAAGCTCGCGAACTCGGCCAACCACTGCGCGTTGGCGTGCTCCTCGTCGTACGGCGCCAGGTCGGGGTCGTCGAGGCGGTAGCCGCGCGCATCGGCTCGCTCGAGCAGCGCGATGCGCGGCAACACGGCGACGGTGCCGAACCACCGCGCCAGCGTGAGCAACGTGCGCGTGCGCATCGAAGGCTCGAAGGGCGGCAGCGCCAGGCCGGCGCGCTCGAGCTCGCGCGCGTAACGCTCGGCGTGGCGCGCCTCGACCTCGGCGAGGCGCACGTAGGCGCGCCGCCGTCGGGCGTTGCGCTCGATCGCGGCGAGGCCGCCGAAGAGCGCCGCGCCCTCCATCTCCTGGCGCCAGTGCCGCAGGTACCGGGCGCGCGCGTCCCCGGCACCGCGTCGGCCCGGTAGGACGGTTGCGGGCAGCCCTGAGGGTGTGGTCATGGTGCTCAGCACCGAGGATAGGGCCGGCGAGGGCGCCGCGCACGGGTGCGGTGTCCCGACGCCGCGGCGCGCACCAGCGCCTTGACGCCCGTGGGCTTGCGCGCCGATGATGCTTCACGTCGGCGCGCGGTGCTACGCGCGCCCGTCGGCGCCCGAGCGCCGAACGCTGCGGCGCCTGCGACGGCGCCCACCCGACCCTGTCAGGAGGCCCCGCGATGCGCATCGCCGTGTTCAGCACCAAGACGTACGACCAGCACTTCCTCTCGCGCGCGAACGACCAGCACGGCCACGGCCACGAGCTCACCTTCTTCGAGCCGCGCCTGGTCGAAGAGACAGCCTCGCTCGCCGCCGGCTACCCGGCGGTCTGCGCGTTCGTCAACGACCGCCTGAACGCCAGCGTGCTGCGCACCCTGCGTGAACACGGCACCGAACTGATCGCTCTGCGTTCGGCCGGCTTCAACCACGTCGACCTGGGCGTCGCCGACGAACTCGGCCTCACGGTCGCGCGCGTGCCGGCGTACTCGCCGCACGCGGTCGCCGAGCACGCGCTGGCGCTGGTGCTCAGCCTGAACCGCAAGATCCACCGCGCCTACAACCGCGTGCGCGACGGCAACTTCTCGATCGAGGGCCTGCTCGGCTTCGACCTGCACGGCAAGACCGTCGGCGTCGTGGGCACCGGCCGCATCGGCGTGCTGTTCGCGGAGCAGCTGCGCGGCTTCGGCTGCACCGTCCTTGCGTTCGACCCCTACCCGAACGCCGACGCCGAGCGCGTCGTCGAGTACGTGCCCCTGCGCGAGCTGTTCGCCCGCTCCGACGTGATCTCGCTGCACTGCCCGCTCACGCCCGAGACGCACCACCTGATCGACGCCGAGGCGGTGGATCAGATGAAGGACGGCGTGATGGTGATCAACACCAGCCGCGGCGCGCTGGTCGACACGATCGCCGTGATCGAAGGGCTCAAGAGCGGCCGCATCGGCTACCTCGGCCTCGACGTCTACGAGGAGGAGGAGAACCTGTTCTTCGAGGACCTCTCGGAGCAGGTGATCACCGACGACGCGTTCACACGCCTGCTGACCTTCCCGAACGTGCTGATCACCGGTCACCAGGCCTTCTTCACGCGCGAGGCGATCACCAACATCGCCGAGACGACGCTCGCCAACGTGACGGCCTACGCCACCGGCGAGGGCACCGTGCATCGCGTCACCTCCGACAAGCTCGCCTGAGCCGGGCGACGACATGTCGGTGCAGGCGCTGCTCGCGGCGCTCCCCCTGTTGGTGATCTTGGTCGCGATGCTCGCGCTGCGCTGGTCGGCCGCGCGCGCCGGCGCGGCGGGCCTGGCGGTGACGCTGCTGATCGCCTGGTTCGGCTTCGGCTACGGCACCCGCGTCCTGCCCGACCTCGGCGTCGGCCTGGCGACGGGCGGCGCGCTGGCCGAGGCGCTCTTCATCGCCGCCACGATCCTGTGGATCATCTTCCCCGCCCTGTGCATCCACGAGCTGCAGCTGCGCACCGGCGCGATCGACGTGCTGCGGCTGGCGATGGGGCGGCTCTCGAACGACCCGCGCATCGTGGCGCTGCTGGTGGCGTGGTTCTTCGTGCTGTTCGTCGAGGGCGCCGCGGGGTTCGGCACCTCGGTCGCGCTGGCGGCACCGTTCCTCGTCTCGGCCGGCTTCCGCCGGGTGGAGGCCGTCACCATCGCACTCGTCGGGCACGCGGTGGGCGTCTCGTTCGGAGCCGTCGGCACGCCGGTGCTGGCGCAGGTGGCGGTGACGCCGTTCACGGGGCTCGAGATCGCGGCGGCGACCGGGATCTACCACGGCCTCGTCGGCTGGCTGATGCCGCTGGTGGCGATGCTGCTGGTGACGCGCAGCCTGCCGCGCGACCAGCGCCTCGGCGCCGGCGCGTGGGGTTGGACGCTCCTGGCGGCTGCCCTGTTCCTGGTGCCGCACACGCTGATCGCGACCTTCGTCGGCCCCGAGCTGCCGACCCTGGGCGGCGCGCTGATCGGCGCCGTCGGCTTCGTCGCGGCGCTGCTCCTCACGCAGCGACTGCAGCGGCGCGGCGCGGAGCGGTCGGAACCCGTGCCGACCGCGACGGACGCGAGCGGCGCGAGCGGCGACGCGCTCGCGACGAGCGCCCCAGCCACCCACGCGGCCACCGTCGGCCCGCGCGTCAGCGGCGCGTTGCGGCCGTCCGCGCTGCTGCGCGCGGCGGCGCCGTACCTCGTGCTCGTCGTGGCCGTGCTCGTGACGCGACTCGTGCCCAGCGTCCAGGAGGCGCTCTCGAACGTCACGATCGCCTGGAGCGCCGACGCCTTCAGCGCGAGCTTCGCCCCGCTGTACCACCCGGGCACGATGCTGCTGCTCGGCTTCGCCGTCGGCGCCGCCTGGCAGCGCGCCGCACACGCCGACGTCGTGCGCGCCATGCGCTTGGCGGCGCTGAAGCTGGCCCCTGTGACGGTGGCTCTGGTCGCCATGCTGGGCCTGTCGCGCTTGATGGTCTACGCCGGCATGGTCGACGCGCTCGCCAGCGCCGCCGCGCTCGCCGCCGGCGCCGCCTGGCCGCTGTTCGCGCCGTTCGTCGGGATGCTGGGCACCTTCGTCACCGGCTCCGCGACCGCGTCGAACATCCTCTTCACCGACTTCCAGGTCGCCACCGCCGAACGCCTCGAACTCTCGGTGCTGGCCCTCCTCGGCGCCCAGGGCTTCGGCGCCGCGGTCGGCAACATCGTCTGCCCGCACAACATCATCGCCGCGGGCGCGACGGTGAACCTGACCGGCAAGGAGGGCGAGGTGCTGCGCCGCACGCTCGGCGTCGCGCTGCTCTACGCCCTGCTCGGCGGCCTCTTGGCGCTGCTCGTCTTCGCGTAGGCGGCGCTGCGCACGGCCCTGCCCGGTGCTTCAGTACACGAACTCGTCGATGTGATAGCGCGCCACGCGTGCGCCCGGGACGGCGCTGCGCGCGGCACGGCGCAGCGCGGCGTCTTGCTCGGCGCGCTCGGCCTCGCTCAGGTCGACCAGACCATCGGCGGCGGCGCGCTCGGCGTAGGTCGAGTCGTCGTGCCGCACGAACGGCGACAGGTACACCACGTCGCCCTCGCCGAGCGGCAGCCGGCTCAGGAGCGCACTCGTGTCTCGGACGTGCCCCTCGGCGTAGCGCTGACCGCCCACCCCGACCATCAGGATCACCGACACGCGCAGGCCCGCCCCCTTCAACAGCGCCACGAAGCTCGCCGCCTCGTCGGCGCTGCCGGGCTTGTCGAGGTACGCGAGCAGCGGATCGTGGCCCGTCTCGACGCCGATCGCCACGCGCTCGAGCCCCCACGACCGGAGCTCGCGCCACGCCGTCTCGGGCTTGCGCTCGCCGCTGAAGACGTCGACGAAACCAGCCAACGGCCTGCCCGGGAAGACCGCGCCGGCCCGTTCGACGATGGGCCGCAGCCGCTCGTTGGAGAGCACCAACGCGTTGCCGTCCGCCAGGAACACCGAGCGGCGCCCCGCCGCGGCTCGACCGAGCAGCGCGCTGACCGCATCGACGTGCGCGTCGAACGCCTCGGTGGGCCGCACCTGGAAGGGTCGCCCCTGGTAGAAGCTGCAGTACGTGCAGCGGTTCCAGCTGCAGCCGAAGGTGGCCTGCAGCACCACCGCGCCGTACTGGTCGGGCGGGAGGATGCTGATCGGGGCGTACGCGCCGAGGAAGCGCTGGCGCTCCGCGGCGAGCGCCGCGGGCGTCCACGCGAGGATCGTCTCGAGGCGCGCGGCGAGCGTCTCGGCCTGCGCGCGCTCCACCAGCGGCTCGCCGCGCCGCGAGGCCTCTCGCGCAGCGCCGGCGACACGGATGGCGTCGTCGAAGAGCGCGTCCGCCGCGGCCTGGTCGACGCGCCAGCGACGGCGATCGCCTTCGACGCTGCGGCGGCCGTAGACGTCGGAGGCCAAGGAGCGCTTGAACGTGTCGCCGCCCGTGAACCAACTCGTCGGTCGCCCCTCGAGGTCGAACGCGATCACCGT
>REEJ01000224.1 GCA_007695125.1 Trueperaceae bacterium
ACGACTACAGCTACGCAGCCGAGGGCGCGGGTCAGAAGACGACCACGAAGCTCGGTGACGTGTACGCCGACCTCTTCGCCCAGTTCGGTTTGAGCGCAGACGTCAAGGACGACACTGTAGAGGACACGGCCACCGAAGCCAGCGGTGGTGACGAGCAGGGCACCGAGAGCGTGCAGACCGAAGCCGTCAGCGCGTCAGTGGCGACCGATGTCGCGGCCGAGACGGAGACGGTGGCACCGACGACCGAGGCCGAGACGCCGAGCCCCGCTGCCAGCGTGCCCGCAAGCAAGCCTGCGGCCGTCCAGACGGCGGAAGAGCCGGTCGATTCCGAGAACGCCATCGATGCGGCTGAAGCGGCTGCGATGCTCACGGCCGCGTTCCGTGACGGCAAGCGCCCAGTCAAGCCCAGTGAGCCAGTGGCAGAGGTTGCCGCGAGCGACGCTGCCGCCGACGAGGCAAGCGAGCCCGAATCCGAGGCGCATGCCGACGATACGCGCGCCGATGACTCGAACGACGACGACGAGAAGGACGCCTAAGGGCACCTTCGGTCCGAACATGCACGGCTGAACGGAACGAAGCGAGGGCCGGTCCCATTGGGACCGGCCCTCGCTTCGCTGCGCGTCGACCGCCGGTCCGAGGCCGATCGCCTCGGGGTCGACGTCCAAGCGTCACATCCGACGCAACCGGTTGATGCGATCTTGCAAGGGTGGGTGCGTCGCGAACCAGCCGTTGGCGTTGCGCTTCAGGGCCGGGTTGGTGAAGAACATGTGCGCCACGCCCTCCGACACCTGCATCGGCGGACCGCGGAAGTCGCGAAGCTTCTCCAGCGCCCGTGCCAAGCCCTCGGGATTGCGTGTGATGTAGGCGCCTGTCGCATCGGCCAGGTACTCGCGCCGCCGGCTGACGGCCATCCGCAACGCCATGGCGAGCAGCGGCGCGAGCACGAGCAGCACGACGAGCGCGACGATCGCGATGATCTGGCCACGGCCGCCCCCGGACGAACCGCCACCACGCCGCCGAGCGACGCCCCCGAAGCGCATCGACCTCAGCGCCACGTCGCGCAGCAGCACGATGGCGCCGACCGTCGCGGCGAGCATCGACATGAAGCGGATGTCGTAGTTGCGGATGTGCGCGATCTCGTGAGCGACGACCGCCTCGAGCTCCTGCCGGTCGAGGATCTCCATCAGACCCGTGGTCACGGCGATCGTGCCGTGCTTGGGATCGCGCCCGGTGGCGAACGCGTTCGGCGCCGGGTTGTCGATGACGTACACCCGCGGTGTCGGCACCCCGGCACCGATCGCGACCGCCTCGGAGACGTTGACGAGGTAGCGATGCTCGTCCTGCGTGGCCGGGCGCGCGCCTGCCACCGAGAGGACCATGGTGTCCGACGCCCAGTACGCGGCGGCGGTCTGGCCGAGGGCGAACACGACCGCGATCACCACCACCACGCCGGCCAGCCCGGGATCGATGGCGAAACCGATCAACCAGCCCAGCCCTCCGAGCAGCACGACCATCACGAGGCCCAGCAGCCACGAGGCGCGGAGGTTCGTCGCTTTCCAATCCAGGAGGCTGATCCGCCGGCCGGTCACCGGATCGGTGATGGCGTCGGGCAGACGCGAGCCGCCCTTCGGCGCCGTCGTCATCGTGTTCGTCGACCCGCTGCGTTCAGGCCGTGGCCGCGCCGAACGAGACCGTCGGAAGCTCCTTGTCGGGCTCCGGGACCTCGAGGTAGACGTGCTTGGTCTTGCCCATCGGACCGGCGAAGAAGACGCCCGGCACCGTCGTGATCACGGTGTTGAACTGGAGCACGGCGTCGTTGTAGAACTGCCGCGCGTACGCGATCTTGTTCTCGATGCTCGACAGCTCCTCCTGGAGCACGCGGAAGTTCTCGTTCGCCTTCAGCTCGGGGTAGGCCTCCGAGATCGCGAACAGGCGCCCCAGCGCGGCGGTCATCATGTTGGCCGCCTCGGCCGACTGGTCGACGTTCTTCGCGCCCGCCATCGCGGCGCGCGCCTTGCCGACGTTGTCGAAGACCTCCTTCTCGTGTGCCGCGTAGCCCTTGACCGTCTCGACGAGGTTCGGGACCAGGTCGGCACGGCGCTTGAGTTGGACGTCGATCTGGCTCCACGCGTTCTGGTAGCGGTTCTCGAGCGTGATGATGCGGTTGTAGACGTTGATCGCGAACAGGATCAACGCAGCCAGGATCGCAAGCACGATGATGGTCGTCACGAGTGGCCTCCTCTTCTTCGCGCCAGTGTATCGCCGGGAGCGCCGGGGGTGACGTGGCAAAGCGCTCCTGAGGCCGCTCGGGCCGTCACGCGGCCGCGTTTCCCCGCAGTTCGATGACGCCGCCGCCGAGCAGGCGCTCACCGGCGTAGAAGACGGTGGACTGCCCCAGCGTGACGGCGAACTGCGGTTCGTCGAACCGCAGCCGGACGCGGTCCGGAGCGATGCGCTCGAGCGTCGCGGGCTGCGGCGCCTGGCGGTATCGGACCTGGGCCGACACGCGCTCCGGCAGCTCGTCGTCCGCGCACAAGAGGTTCAGCCGGTCGGCCTCCAGCGTCTGCCACGAGCAGGCCTCACGCGGCCCGACGACGACGGTGTTCGTGTCGGGATCGAGGTCGATGACGAAGCGCTCGAGGTGCGACTTCCACAGGCCGAGGCCCTTCTTCTGACCGATGGTGTAGAACGCCACACCCTGGTGTTCGCCCACCACCGCGCCGGCTTGGGCGACGTCGACGACCGGGCCTGGCCGCGGCTCGACCCGCTCTGCGAGGTACGCACGCACCGTGTCCGGGACGAAGCAGAGGCCGCTCGACGAGCGCTTCCACGCGACCGAGAGTCCACGGTCGACGGCCTGAGCACGCACCTCGGCCTTCGTCATGTCGCCGAGCGGGAACAGCAGGTACGGCAAGATGGCGCGCGGCAGCGCCCACAGGAAGTAGGTCTGGTCCTTGTCGTCGTCACGGCCTCGGTGCAACTCCACCCCACCGGGACCCTCCACGCGACGCACGTAATGACCCGTGGCGACGAAGCTGCAGCCGAGCCGCTGCGCCCGCGCCACGGTGTCGCCGAACTTGACGTGGCGATTGCACCAGACGCACGGGTTGGGCGTTCGACCCGCCTCGTAGCTCGCCACGAACGGATCGATGACGACCTCTTGGAACGCTTCGCGAGCGTCGAGCAGGTAGAACGGGACGTCGAGCCGGTCGGCGATGCGCCTGGCGTCGTAGGCGGCCTCGGGGCTGCAGCACACGTCGAACGCGCCCGCGGGCCGGTCGTCGGGCCAGAAGCGCAGCATCGCGCCCATCACCTCGAAGCCCTGTTCCGCGAGCAGCGCCGTGGCGACCGATGAGTCGACGCCACCCGACATCGCGGCCAACACGCGTGGCGCTGACTGCGTGACGGGCGGGGTGGCGTGGCTGGTGGCTGCGTGCGACATGACCCTGCAGTCTAGCCGATGGCCTCGACGGAGCGCGGTAGAATGGCAACCGGGAGGTCGCCGTGAAAGCCATCCGCATCGTTCAGGTCGTCGCCCTCGTGCTCCTCGCGGTCTACGTGGCCATCTTCCATGCCGCCAACCCGGAGACGGTGCGGCTCCCCGGCCTCCTGTCGCTGCCGATCGCGTTCGTGATGGCGCTGGCGATGGTGTTGGCCTGGCTCGTCGGTTGGCTCCCCGCGAAGGCACGCGTGTGGCGACTCGAGCGCAAGCTCTCCACGGTGCGCGGCGAGCGCGACCGCCTCCTCGAACAGCTCGAACCGAGCCGTCGCCCCGAGGGCAGCGCAGCCGTCATCCCCGATCGCGCCGACCCACGTCAAGCCGTCGGCGGCGGTGACCGCCGCGGT
The DNA here is from genome assembly GCA_007695125.1 of Trueperaceae bacterium. Taxonomy (GTDB): domain Bacteria; phylum Deinococcota; class Deinococci; order Deinococcales; family Trueperaceae; genus CSSed10-48. The sequence continues at coordinate 3,847 of REEJ01000224.1, forward strand.
GACGACCCCAGCGACTACCTGTGACGACTGGCCTCGGGCGGGACATGACGCCCGATCGAATCGACGCAGACGGCGCGCGCTACCTCGTGCGTCCACCGGCACCGGTGCACGAAGTCGAGCGGCTCGTGGACGAGTTGCGGGTCCACCCCGTGCTCGCCGCCACCGTCTGGGCGCGTGGCCTGCGCGACGACGTCGCCCGCTCGCTGTCTCCCACGCTCGAGCTCGCGCCGATTCCTGCGCTCGAAGAGGCGGCCGTGCGGCTCGCGCGGGCACTCGAGCGCGGCGAGCGGATCCTCGTGCACGGCGACTACGACGCCGACGGCGTCAGTGCCACCGCGGTCCTCACCATCGCGCTGCGCGCCCTCGGAGCTCACGTCACGCCGTACCTCCCCAACAGGCTCCAGGACGGTTACGGACTGCATCCCGAGCGCGTCGCCGACCACGCCACGGTCGCCGATCTGCTCGTGGCGGTCGACTGCGGCATCGGCGACGTCGCGCAGGTCGCGGCGCTGCGTGCGGCCGGCGTGGACGTGATCGTGGTCGACCACCACCTGCCGGGCGCGACGCGCCCGGACGCGCTCGTCGTGCATCCGCTCGACGGGGTCGGAACGGCCGATCTCACCGGCGCTGGCCTCGCGTATCACCTCGTGTGGGCACTGCACGAGCACCTCGGCCTGGCTCCACCGAGCGATCTGGCCGACGTGGCGGCGCTCGGCACCATCGCCGACGTGGCTCCGCTCCTGGGGCCGAACCGCGCCCTGGTCACAGCTGGGCTGGAGCGAATGGGCGCCTCGGAGCGCCCCGGACTGCGGGCGCTCGTGGCGCTCGCGAAGCTGCGGCCTCCGCTGAGCGCCCGCAACGTCGCGTTCGTGCTGGGGCCGCGGCTGAACGCCGCCGGGCGGCTCGGCCAGGCGGACGTCGCACTCGAGCTCCTGCTCACCGCCAACGAGCGCCGCGGCCGCGTGCTCGCCACCCTGCTCGAGGGGCTCAACGTGGAACGGAAGCGCGTCCAAGAGGCGATGAGCGCCGAGGCCGTGGCGCTCGCGGAGGTGGACGACGCCCCTGCCCTGGTGCTGCGCGGAGCGACGTGGCACGCCGGGGTGATGGGGATCGTAGCGAGCCACTTGGTGGACCGCTTTCACCGGCCGGCCTTCATCGTCGCGGGGACGTTGGGGAGCGTCCGCACGCCGCCGGGGTGCTCTGCCGTAGCCGCCTTGGACGCCGCGAGCGAGCACCTGACGCGTTGGGGGGGCCATGCGGCGGCCGCTGGCTTCTCGCTGGACGCTGAGCGTTTCGACGCCTTTCGAGCATCGATCTGCGAACACGTCGCGGCGCTCGACGTACCCGCGCGCTGCGTGACGGCGGACGCCGTGCTCCATGCGGGTCAGGTCGACGCCGATCTGCACGCGTCGCTTCGAGCGCTCGAGCCCTACGGCGCGGGGCTCGCCGAACCGCTGTTCGCGATCCAGGGCCGTATCGGACCCACACGAGCGATGGGCAACGGCGGTGCGCACCTGCAGACGCACGTGGACGGCGTACGGGCCGTCGGCTGGGGCATGGGCGCCGCCGTCCCGCGCTACGCTCGCACGGAAAGAGCCGTCGCCGTGGCGACCGTCACGAGCAGCCGCTGGCAGGAGCGCACGACGATCGAACTCCGGCTCGAGGGCATCGCGACGAACGGGGCGCTCGCCCTGGACCGCGACCCGGACCAACCGCGACAGGCTCCCGCGAGCGCGAGTGCACGCTCGCTCGTGGGAGCGGATCGCGGCGCTGCGGAGCGCGTCATCGTGCAATCGATCGAACCGGTCGACGACGACCCGCTGTCACCGCTCGGCATGCTCCTGCGAGCCGGGACGCCGTTCGATCTCGACCTGGGCCCGGACGGACCGAACCGCCTGCGCGCACTCGCGGCGACCTATCCGAGCGTCGGTGATGCACGCCGGGCGTTCGTCCTGCGCAAGCGCGGTCGGCCCTGGCCGTGGGACGCGCCCCTCGCACAACGCCTGGAGCGCGTGCTCGTGGACCTCGATCTGCTCGACGAGCGCGGACGGGCGCGGGCCGGGCGACAGGTCGACCCGTACGACGCAGCGAGCCTGCGCCGCTTCGTCGTCGTGCGCCACGCGCTCGACACGCTGGCAGCGCTGCTCGAGACGCTGTCGCCCAGCGATGCCCCGCCCGCGATCGCCGCCCTCGCCGGTGGTCGCAGCGATGCCCCCGCTCGTCGCTGACGTCGCGCAGGCGCGTGCGATACTGCCCCATGCCGAGTCCTGACGCGCTGCGGGCGCGCCTCGAGACCGCCCTGCGCGCGCGCGTCGAGGGGGACGTGCGCTTCGACGCGGTCGCCCGGACGCTCTACGCGACCGATGCCAGTCCGTACCAGATCGAGCCCCATGGTGTGGTGTTCCCGCGCCACGCCGACGACGTCCGCGCCGTGCTCGAGATCGCCGCAGCCGAGGGCGTCGCGGTGCTGCCGCGCGGCGGCGGCACCAGCCTGGCGGGTCAGACGGTTGCCGAGGCGATCGTCCTCGACGTCAGCCGCTCGATGCGCAGCGTGCTCGAGATCGACCTCGAGGCGCGCACGGCGCGCGTCGAGCCGGGGGTGATCCGCGACCACCTCAACGCGGCGCTGGCGCCGCATGCGTTGCAGTTCACGCCAGACGTCTCCACCACCGACCGCGCCACCATCGGCGGCATGGTGGCGAACAACTCGGCCGGCACGCGCTCGATCAAGTACGGCAAGACCGTCGACCAGGTGATCGCGATGACGGTGATGCTCGCCGACGGCAGCGTCACCGAACTGCACGAACTCGACGCCGACGCACTGGCGGCCAGGCGCACCGCGCCAGGGATCGAAGGCGACGTGCATCGGACGATCGCACGCCTGGTCCGAGACCACGCGGACGAGATCGCGGCACGCTTCCCGAAGGTGATGCGGCGCGTCGGCGGCTACAACCTCGACGAGCTCGCGTTCGGGCAGCCGTTCAACCTGGCGAAGCTGGTGTGCGGCAGCGAGGGGACGCTCGCAGTGATCCTCGACGTGACCCTCCAGCTCCACCCCGTTCCCGAGCGCCGCTGCTTGGCGATGGTGCACTTCGACACCCTGAAGGGCGCCCTGGAGGCCGTCCCGATCATCAACGTCCACGGCCCTTCCGCGGTCGAGATCATGGATCGCGACTTGTTCGAGCTCGGTCGCCGCAACCCCGCGCTGCGCCCACTGCTCGGGTGGGTCCAGGGCGAGCCGGCCGCGGTCCTGGCGGTCGAGTTCGACGGACCGGACGACGACGCGCTGCGCACGCAACTCTCTGGGCTCGCTCGCGACCCGGCGGTCAACGCTCGCGCCTACGCCGTGTACGAGGCGCTCGGCGCCGCGGAGCAGCGCGACATCCTCGACTTCAGGCGCAAGGGCCTCGGGATCTACGCGACCGTCAAGGGGCCGGCCAAGCCGACACCGTTCATCGAGGACGCCGCCATCCCGGTCGAGCACCTCGCCGAGTACGTGCCGGCGGTCCTCGAGGTGTGCCGACGCCACGGCGCGCACGTCGTGCTGTACGCACACGCGTCGGTCGGCGTGATCCACATGCGCCCGCACCTCGACCTCAAGACCGCCGCCGGCGTGGCCACGTACCGAGCGATCGCCGACGAGGTGTTCGCGCTCGTGAAGCGCTACGGCGGCTCCTGGTCGGGTGAGCACGGCGACGGACTGATCCGCTCCGAGAAGAACCGCGAGCTCTTCGGCGACGTGCTCTACGAGGCGTTCCGCGAGGTGAAGCGCAGCTTCGACCCGCTGGGCATCCTGAACCCGGGCAAGATCGTGGACGCCCCGGCGATGACCGAGCACTTGCGCTACGGACCGGCGTACCGCAGCCGCCACGTCGAGACCGTGATGGACTTCAGCGCGCAGGAGGGGTTCCTGGGCGCTGTCGAGATGTGCACCGGCGTCGGGGCCTGCCGCAAGGAGGGCGTGGGGACGATGTGCCCGTCGTACATGGCGACGCGCGACGAGGAACACAGCACACGTGGGCGCGCGAACGTCCTGCGCGACGCCCTCACCGGCAAGCTGGCGGGCGGCCTCACCAGCCGCGAGGTGAAGGATGCGCTCGACCTCTGCCTCGCCTGCAAGGCCTGCAAGGCCGAGTGCCCCAGCCAGGTCGACATGGCCAAGGTGAAGTACGAGTTCCTGCAGCACTACTACGACGACCACGGCACGCCACTGGGCGCGCGTGTCATCGGCGGCATGCCGCGGTTGGCACCGTTCGCGCAGGCGCTCGCGCCGCTCGCCAACGCGGTGTTGGCCGCGGCGCCGGTGCGGCGGCTCAACGAACGCCTGCTCGGCGTGGACCGCCGCCGCACCCTGCCGCGCTTCTCGAACCAGCGCTTCGACCGCTGGTTCGAGCGCCACGCCGCGCGCGCGGCGACGACGGCGGGGCGCGCAGACGAGCGGCGTCCGGTGGCGCTCTACGCCGACACGTGGACGATGTTCAACGAGATGGGGCCCGGCACGGCGGCCGTCGAGGTGCTCGAGGCCCTGGGCTTCGACGTGGAGCTCGTGCCGTACGTCTGCTGTGGCCGACCGTTGCTGTCGAAGGGGTTGGTGCGTCAGGCCAAGGCGCAGGCCGACCGCGTCGTGGCGGCACTGCACCCCTACGTCGAGCGTGGCGTGCCGATCGTGGGGCTCGAACCGTCGTGCGTCACGGCGCTGCGAGACGACCATCGCGACCTGGTGCCGGGCGAGCGCAGCGACGCCGTCGCGGCCGCGACGCTGATGCTCGACCAGTTCTTGGCCAAGGCGTGGTCGAGCGGCGCGCTCGACCCGAGTGAGCACTTCGAACGGTCCGACCAGACCGTGCTGTTGCATGGCCACTGTCAGCAGAAGGCCGTCCTCGGCACCGCCAGCACGCGCGCCGTGTTGGGGTGGACCGCGAGCGACGTGCGCGAACTCGATGCCGGCTGCTGTGGGATGGCCGGCAGTTTCGGCTACGAGCACCACGACCTGTCGCTGACGATCGGCGAGCAGCGCCTCTTCCCTGCCGTGCGAGAGCACGCCGGGACGACCGTCGCGCCCGGCTTCAGCTGCCGGCACCAGATCGCCGACGGCACGGGCCGACAGGCCATACACGTGAGCGAGGCGCTGGCGCGGGCGTTGCGCCCTGTCGGCGACGCGCTGGACTGACCCGCCGTTCGTCGCCTGTGCTCTGCTCAGTCGTCGGCGGCCACGCCGCGGCGGCGGGGGGCGGCCGTGCCCTTCTTCGCGTACATCGCGTCGTCTGCGACACGCAACAGGGCATCGAGTTCGCGTCCGTCCTTCGGCGCCTGTGCCGCGCCAACCGATGCGGTCAGGTCCGTGATCCCGAGGGCTCGGAGGCCGGGCGCGCGCGCCAAGGTGACGCGCACACGTTCCATGACGTCGGCGGCGGCCCGGACGTCGTGCTCGGGCAGGACGATGACGAACTCGTCGCCTCCGAAACGGGCGATGGGATCGGTACCCCGCACGGTGTCGCGCAACGCGTCCGCGATGGCGGCGATGGCCGCGTCCCCGACCAGGTGACCGTGCGCGTCGTTGACGTCCTTGAACGCGTCGACGTCGATCACGATGACGGTCAGGGGCACCCCAGCGCGCTCGCAACGCGTCGACTCGCGTTCGAAGGCATCGTCGAGTCCCCGGCGGTTCAGCAGGCCGGTCAACGGATCGCGCTGAGCGGCGGCCTCGAGCTCCGCGCGCAAGCGTTCGAGCACGGCCATCTGCGCGCTGATCTCGTCGTGCGCAGCGGCGAGGCGGGCGAGCGAACGGTTGCGCTGCGAACCCATGACGATGGCGATCAGCGCACCGGCGACGATCGCGATCGACACGCCGACGGTCCCAGGCCCTCGTCCGCTCAGCAGCCACGACAGCGCGACGGTGATCGCCAGCGAGAGCGCCGCAGAGATCACCGCCATGAGGACGACACGATCCAGCACGCGATCGAGCAACGACCGTGGCTCGCCCGCTCGCGCCATGTCCTACATCTGCTCCGGTGCCTCGATGCCGAGGACCTGCAGCGACCGCGCGAGCGCGTCGCGCACCCCGGCCACCAGCGCCGCTCGCGCTTCGCGTTGGCCACTCGTGGCTCGCATCACGCTCGTGTCGGGCCTCCCGTCGGGGCCCTTGTGGTTGTAGTAGCCGTTCCATGCCGTGGCGAGGTCGAGCGCGTACTGCGCCACCACGTGCGGGGCGTCCGCGGCGGCAGCCTGCGCGATCACGTCGTGGTACCGCGCGACCTCGCCTGCCAGCCGCACCTCGAGGGGACCGAGCGCCGACCAGTCGGCGGCCACGGTGTCGGCGCCGCGCACCTCGACGCCGGCCGCCGATACCGCCCGCAGGATGCTGCAGGCCCGGGCGTGGGCGTACTGCACGTATGGCGCGGAGTCCCCGGCCAGGCTCAGGGCGTGTTCCCAGCGGAAGTCGATCACACGCCTCGCCTCGCTCTTGAGCATGGCGAAGCGCAGCGCGCCGATGCCGACGGCGCGGGCGACCTCGTCGGCGCTCGCGAGTTCCGGTTGCTTCTCGAGCACGACGGCGCGCGCACGGCGCACGGCTTCCTCGATCACGGTGTCGATCGCCAGCGTGACGCCCTTGCGCCCGCTCATCGGCTGGCCCTCGAGGGTCACGACCTCGTAGGCGAGGTGGTGCAGGCTGTCCTCGTCCTTGCCGCCACCGGTCATCTGGAGCGCGGTGCGGACGATCGTCTGAGGATGCGCCTGGCGGGCGTCGATCACGTTCACGGCCTGGTCGCCATGCGCGAACGTGCGCCCAGGCACGCTGGCCTCGCCCGTCGGCGCGCTGGTCCACAGCACCGCGCCCGACGGCTGGTCGGTGAAGCGCGCGTAGCGCAGCCCGTCGAGGCGGCCCACCTTCCAGAGGTGGTAGCCGATGTCCTTGGCGACGTACATGGCGTTGCCGTCGCTGCGCACCAGCACGACCTGTGGCTCCTCGAGCCCGGGCAGGAACGCCGACACGTCCATCACCACGGCGCCGGCGTACTTGCCTTCCGTCGGCCGCGTGACGGTGGGGAGCTGCTGCAGCACGTCGAGCCCTCGCTGCAGGAAGCCCGCGGCGACGACGTCGGACTCCCACACGAGCAGGTCGTACTCGACGCCGAGCGCGAAGCAGGTCTCGAGCTGTGCGCGAACGATGCGCTCGACCTCGGCACGCAAGTCGCCCCGCTCGAGCGCATGCATCACGTCGGTCACGCCGCGCTCGATGGCATCGCCGTCGTCGTCCTTCGCCTGGCCGAGGCGGACGTAGAGCGCGCCCAGCCAGTGATCGTACTTGCTGGTTCCGTCGTGCTCGGCGCCGAAGTAGTCGACGGCGAAGAGCGACTCGGCGGCCTGACGACCGGTGTCGTCGATGTAGTTCTGCACCTCGACCTCATGGCCCGCCGCGCGTTCGATGCGCGCGAGCGCGTCGCCGAGCACGATGTTGCGCAGGTGGCCGACGTGGGCCTCCTTGTTCGGGTTCACGCTGGTGTGCTCGATGACGATCTTGCGGCCGCTGGGAGTGGCCTCGGCGGGGAGCGCCAGCACCGCTCGGACGAACGCGCCGGGATCGACGAACACGTTGAGATAGGGGCCGACGGCCTCGACGCGCGCCACACCGGTCGGCAGGTCGAGGTGTTCCGCGATCGCCGCAGCGAGCGCGGCAGGGTTGCGCCTGAGGCGCTTCGCCAGGACGAACGCCACGGGGCTGCCGTAGTCGCCGGGCTTGTCGTCTGGCACGCGTTGGACCCCGACGTCGAGCGCGTCGACATCGAGATCCGTGGCCGCGGCCATGCCCGGATCGGCCGCGATCACGGTTCGGATGGCGCCACGGATGGCGTCCTGGAGGGCAGGAACGAGATCGGTCATCGCCCTGGAGGCTACCACGGGCAGACCCGGGGTCCAGCCCACGGTCGGCATGGACGCCGGGGGTATGCTAGGGGTCCGACGCCGAGGTGTCGGCTAGGTCGCACGCCGACGCACGAGGGCGCGTACACTTGACAAATGCGGACTCAGGTTCTCGTAACCGCAGCCACTCATACCACCACTCGCGCGCACCACCAGAGGAGCCGCTGATGCCAGACAGCACCGTCCCGACCTTCGATCGCCCCGTCCCGGTGTGCCCGGTCCGCGGATCCGTGCTCTTCCCGACCATGGTCATGCCGATCGACGCCGGCCGCCCGATCTCGATCCGCGCCATCAACACCGCGCTCGACCGCGACCGGAGCATCGTCATCGTGTCGCAGCGCGACCGCGACATCGAGGAGCCCGGCGCCGGTGACCTCTTCGAGACCGGCACCGCCTGCCACATCATGCGCATGAAGAAGAACCCCGACGGCAGCATCCAGATGCTGGTGCGCGCCGTCGCGCGTGTGGCGATCGAGCGCTATTCGACCGATGCCGGCGTGATCGAAGCGCACGTGCGCGCACTCGACGTCCCCGCCGGTGACGAGGTCATGCTCCAAGCCGCCTACCGCGAGCTCAAGGAGAAGTTCGGCGAGCTCGTCGAGTCGGGCCATCGCGGCCTCCAAGCCGAGGTCGCCCAGTTCGTCATGAACCTCGAAGACCCAGGCCAGTTCGGCGACTACGTCGCCTACCACCTCGACTTCCGGGTCGAGGACAAACAGGCCGTGCTCGAGGCCGCGAGCGTCGCGGAACGGCTCCGCAAGGTCCTGATCCTGATCGACACCGAGATCGAGTTGCAGGAGACGCAGCGACGCCTGCAGCGCGAGGTCAAGGACGAGATCGACCGCAACCAGCGCGAGTACTTCCTGCGCGAGCAGATCAAGGCGCTGCAGAAGGAGCTCTCCGGCTCGGACGACGAGGAGGACGAGGTCGAGGCCTTCCGCGAGAAGCTCGAGGCGCTCGACCTGCCAGAGGCCGCCATGAAGGAGGCGCAGCGTGAGCTCAACCGGCTGTCGCGCATGCACCCCGACTCGGCCGAGGCGTCCGTCATCCGGACCTACCTGACCACGCTCACCGAGCTCCCGTGGAACGTGCGCTCCGACGACAAGCTCGACATGGAAGCCGCCGCAGGCGTCCTCGAAGAGGACCACTACGGCCTCGAGAAGGTCAAGGACCGCGTGCTCGAGTACCTCGCCGTGCGCAAGCTCAAGCAGGACCGCGCCGAGAAGGGCGAACTCGACGCTGCCGAGGTCAACCGCGGCCCGATCCTGCTCTTCGTCGGACCTCCTGGGGTCGGCAAGACGTCGATCGCCAAGTCGATCGGCAAGGCCCTCGGTCGCGAGTACGTGCGCATCAGCCTCGGCGGCGCCCGCGACGAATCCGACATCCGCGGTCACCGACGCACGTACATCGGCAGCATGCCCGGTCGCATCATCCAGGGCATCCGCCAGGCGGGTACGAAGAACCCCGTCTTCTTGCTCGACGAGGTCGACAAGCTCGGTGTCTCCTACCAGGGCGATCCCAGCTCGGCGCTGCTCGAGGTGCTCGACCCGGCGCAGAACAACACCTTCGTCGACCACTACCTGGGCGTGCCCTTCGACCTCTCCGAGGTGCTGTTCGTGGCCACCGCGAACTACGCCCAGCAGATCCCCGAAGCGCTCATGGACCGCATGGAGCTGATCGAGTTCTCCAGCTACATCGAGCAGGAGAAGCTCGAGATCGCCAAGCGTTACCTGCTGCCGCGCCAGCTGCAGGAGAACGGCCTGAAGCCGCATCAGTTCTCCATCACCGACGGGGCCCTGGCGCGTGTCGTCAGCGCCTACACGCGCGAGGCGGGCGTCCGCAACCTCGAGCGCACGATCGGCACACTGGCCCGCAAGGCGGCGCGCAGGATCGCGCACGGCGACGCCAAGCGCGTCCGGCTGACCGAGCGCTCGCTCGAGGGCTACCTCGGTGCCGAACGCTTCGTCCCCGAGTCCGAGGGCGAGGAGAACCTGGTCGGCGTGGCCACCGGCATGTACTACACCCCCGTCGGGGGCGACATCCTGTTCGTCGAGACGAGCGTCACACCGGGCAAGTCGGGCTTCGTGCTCACCGGCCAGCTCGGCGACGTCATGAAGGAGTCGGCTCGCGCCGCGCTGACGTACGCCAAGGCCAACGCCGATCGCTTCGGCATCCCGCGTGCGCAGCTCGAGGAGACCGAGATCCACGTCCACATCCCCGCCGGCGCGACCCCCAAGGAGGGTCCGTCCGCTGGCGTCGCCCTGGCGACTGCGCTCATCAGCGCGCTCACGGGCGTGCCGGTCCGCAAGGACGTGGCGATGACGGGCGAGTTGACGCTGCGCGGACGCGTGCTGGCCATCGGCGGCTTGCGCGAGAAGATCCTCGGCGCCAAGCGCGCGGGCATCACGCACATCGTCTACCCCGGGAAGAACGCCGCCGACATGAAGGACATCGCCGCACACCTCAAGCGGACGCTCCACATGCACGAGGTCGACGACCTCGACCAGGTGCTCGACGTCGCGCTCGTCGGTGGGCTCGCGGCATTGGAGCAGAAGGGCCATCCCGACACGGGTGGTGAGCACGGTGGCGAACGCGGTGGCAGCAAGCGCAAGCCCCGGAGCAAGCGCAGCGAGGTGCCGGCCCAGGCCTGAGAGGGGTAGGCTGGTGCCATGCGCACACCCTTGATCGCCGGTAACTGGAAGATGCACACCACGCCCTCGGCAGCGGCCGCTTGGATGCGGTCGCTGCTCGAGGACCTCGACGGCATCGACGTCTCCAACGTCGAACTCCTGCTGAACGTGCCGGCCACGCACCTCGCGGTGCTGGCGCCCATCGTCGCCGGCTCCCCCGTCGCGATCGGCGCCCAGGACGTGTCGGCCCACGCCGAAGGCGCCTACACGGGCGAGTGCTCGGCCGCCATGCTGCTCGACGCGGGTGCCACCTACGCGATCGTCGGGCACTCCGAACGACGGCAGTACCACCACGAGTCCGATGCCTTGCTGCACGACAAGGTCGTCGCCTGCCATGCCGGCGGGCTCACACCCATCCTGTGCGTCGGGGAGGTCGAGGCCGAGCGTGAGTCCGGTGCTCACGAGACCACCGTGTTGCGGCAGCTCAGCGGCGGCTTGAGCGGCATCGACCTCTCGCGCAGCGACGACCTCGTCATCGCCTACGAGCCGGTGTGGGCGATCGGCACGGGCAAGACCGCGACGGCCGACGACGCGCAGGCGATGGGCGCAGTGATCCGGAGCTTCCTCAAGGGGCGCTACGGCCCCCTGGCCGACGGCATCCGCATCCTGTACGGCGGCAGCATGAAACCAGCCAACGCCGCCGAGCTCCTGGCAAAGGCCGACGTCGACGGCGGCCTCATCGGCGGCGCCAGCCTGCAACGCGACCAGTACCTCGCGATCGCGACCGCCGCACCACGGTGAGCGAGACGCGACCGTTCGACGCCACCGAGCTCCAGCGCGAGGCGGCCGCCGCGGCGCCGGCGCTGCTCGATGCCGTGCGCGCCCGGCTCACCGACAGCGGCGCCGAGGCGCTGCTGGTGACGGCCCCCGCCAACGTCCGCTACCTCTCCGGCTTCTCGTCTCCCGAAGACGGCGCGGTCCTCGTGACGCTCGACGACGCCTGGCTCATCACCGACGATCGCTACACCGTCCAAGCGGGCGAAGAGTCGTGGTTGTCGAACCAAGTGATCACGCGCGAGATCTTCGAGCGCGCGGCAGGCCTGCTCGAAGGCCAGACGCTCGCGGTCGAGGCGGACCACATGACCATCGCCTGGCGAGCCGACCTCGAGCGGCACCTGAACCGCCCGGTCGTCACGACGCAAGACCTGCTGCGCCCGCTCCGCATGGTCAAGCGACCGTTCGAGGTGGCGTGGTTGCGCGAGGCCGCTCGGATCACCGATGTGGCCTTCGGCCAGGTGGTCGACGCGACGCTGCGGCCAGGGGTGCGTGAGCTCGACGTCGCGCTCGAGCTCGAGCGGGCCATGCGCGCCGAAGGGGCCGATGGGGTCTCGTTCGAGATCATCGTCGCGTCGGGCCCGCGCAGCGCGATGCCCCACGGCGTCGCGAGCCACCGCCCCATCGAGGCGGGCGACCTGGTCACGATCGACTGCGGCGCACGCGTCGGCGGGTATCACGCCGACATGACGCGCGCCATCGGCGTCGGCGCGGTCCAGGAACCGCTGCGCTCTTGGTTCGACGCCGTCTTGGCCGCGCAGCGCGCCGGGGTCGCGGCGATCGCGCCGGGCGCCGACGGGACCGTCGTGGACGCGGCCGCCCGCGACCTGCTCACAGCGGTCGGGTTGGGCGACGCCTTCGGGCACTCGCTCGGACACGGCACGGGCCTCGACATCCACGAAGGTCCCCGCCTCAGTCCGCGCTCGAAGGACACGCTCGCGCCCGGCATGGTCGTGACCGTCGAGCCGGGCGTCTACGTCGCCGGCACCGGCGGACTGCGGATCGAAGACCTGGTCCTGGTCACCGACACGGGTGGCGAGGTGCTGTCGCACACACCGAAGGACTACCGCGAGGTCGGCTGAAGCGCCCGCTCGACCAGGGCCCGCGCGGCGCCGAGCAGCCCGCGCACGGCGACCTCGTCGGGCCCCTCGGCGTACACGCGCAGGACCGGTTCCGTGCCGGAAGCGCGGAACATCACCCAGCGGTCGTCGCCGACGTTGAGCTTCGCTCCGTCACGGCGCTCGACCGACGTCACCGGCAGGCCGGCGAAGTCGTCAGGGTCGTGCTCGAGCGCCGTCACCACGCGCGCCATCGCCGCGGCGTCGCCCAACACGAGGTCGACACGGTCGTACGCATGGCGCCAGCCCGCTTCCACCTCGAGGGCGGCCAGGCGTTCCGGAAGGCCGCTGCCCGCGTGCGCCAAGGCCTCGACCATGAGCAACGCGTTCAAGATGCCGTCGCGCTCCGGGACGTGCCCGCGGACACCGAAGCCGCCGGACTCCTCTCCGGCGAGCACGACGTCGCCTTCGAGGAGCGCCTCGACCAGGTACTTGAAACCGACCGGCGTCTCGCTCACGCTGCGACCGCGTGCTCGCGCCAGGCGCTCGACGAGCCGGGAGACCGTCACCGTCTTCACCACGCGCCCGGGCGCCGCTCGCCGATCGAGGTGGTCGAGGAGGAGGGCGAACACGGCGTGCGCCGTGAACGGCGCGGCGCCGGCGGGGACCACGGCCAATCGGTCGCCGTCCCCGTCGGTCGCGACGCCGATCGACGTGCGGGGGTCGGAACCGGCCATCGCGTCGCGCAAGCGAGCGAGCGTCGACGGCATCGGCTCGGGCGAGCCTCCGCCGAACATCGGGTCGGCCTCGGGCCGCAGCGCGTCGACGCGCCACGGCAGGCCGGCCCACACCGCGAAACCGTCGATCCAGCCGGCGGCCGCACCGTGCATCGCGTCGTGGACGACACGACCACGCCAGCCGTGCAACGCATCCAGATCGAGGATCGTGGTGAGGTGGTCGAAGTACGCCTCGCGCACGTCGAACCCCTCGAAGCCGCTCCGATCGGCAGGCGGGTCGGGCTCGTCACCGAGCTCAGCCGCGCGCGCCGACACGTCGCCGTAGGTGGCGTCCGTGGCGGTGCCGCCGTAGGCCTCTTTGACCTTGAAGCCGTGGTACGTGCCAGGGTTGTGCGAGGCCGTCAGCATCACGCCACCGACCGCGCCGAGCGTCCTGACGGCGAAGCTCAACACCGGCGTCGGTAGGGCCCCGGGCGCGAGGCGCACCTCCAGCCCTTCGTCCCGCAAGACCTCGGCCACCGCCTGCTGGAACATCGGGCCAGCGAAGCGCGTGTCGTGAGCGACGAGCACCAGGCCACCACCGGCGGCGACCAGGTGCTGCCCGTACGCCCTCGCGGCGCGCCGGAGCGTCGCCAGCGTGAAGCCGTCGGCGATCACGGCGCGCCAACCGTCGGTCCCGAACGTGATGGGCATGGCTGGAACGTAGCACACGCACGCGGTAGCCTCGAGCCGTGATGCATCCGGCCGATGACAGCGCGCGCCACGCTGGCGCGACGGCGACCCTCGTCGTCAAGTACGGCGGCAACGCCATGACCGAAGACGCCGCCCGTCGCGCCGTCATCGCCGACGTTCGTGCACTCGCACTGGCGGGGACGCCGCCGGTGCTCGTCCACGGCGGCGGACCGATGATCGCCGCGGAGCTCGCGGCGGCCGGCATCGCAAGCCGCTTCGAACGCGGACTGCGCGTCACGACGCCCGAGAGCCTGCCGATCGTGGAGCGCGCCATCACGCTGCTCGGCAAGCAGCTCGCGTCCGAGCTCGGCGACGGCGTGGCGGTGACCGGCCGCGACGCCGGCCTGCTGGTGGCCGACCGCGTCGACCCACTGCTGGGCGAGGTCGGCAGTGTCCACACCGTCCGCGCCCGCCTCTTGGACGCGCTGATCGGCGCCGGCCTCGTGCCCGTGGTCGGTTGCGTCGCGCTCGCGCACGATGGCGCGGTCCTGAACGTCAACGCCGACGACGTCGCCGCTGCGGTCGCCGCGACGCTGCGGCTGCCGTGCGTGTTCCTGACCAACGTACCCGGCGTGCTCGACGACGTCCGCGACCCGGCCTCGCGGGTGCCGACGCTGTCCCGGGCGCAGGTCGCCGAGCGCATCGCCGACGGGCGCATCGGTGGCGGCATGGTCCCGAAGGTCGAGAGTGCCCTGGCCGCGCTCGACCGGGGGGCTCCCGCCGCGGTGATCGCGGACGGACGCGTCGCCGGTGAGCTCCGGCGCGTCGCGGACGGCACGGCGGGAACGCGCATCGAGCCCTGATCGGCCGCGTCACCGTTTCGTAAGTGACGTCCCCCTATCCTCTCCTCACGCCGACGACGGAGCCCGCCACGCGGGTGGTCACACCGACCGAGCGTCGCCGAGAGGAGGCCGGGATGAACCATCTCATCAACGACATCAGCACCGACAGCCTGTGCCGCCTCGTGGACGCCCTCCAGACCAAGCTGATCCAGGGCACCGCGCGGGCCGACGACATCGAGGCGTACATCCGCATGCAGTGGGAGATCGCCGAACGGGAGCTCGGCTGGCAAGACGCGTTCATCGACCCGCGCGACTGAGCACCCAGCGCGGCCGCGGGTCCTCGGGAGTCGGCAGCGAACGGTTCGGAGGTCCGGGTACACCCCCTCAGCAACGGCGTGGAACATCGGGCCACGTTTCACGCGGGGACAAAGAGGCTAGCCACGCTGCGGCGTCGCGTGATAGGTTACCGGGTGATGCCGCTGCGACGTGCTATTTTCGTGTGTTTGGTGATCGTCGCGAGCGCGACCTTCGCCCACGCGAACCAGATCGTGGTCCAAAGCGGCGACAGCCTGTGGACGCTCGCACGGGCCCACGGCACGACCGTGGCAGAGTTGATGGCAGCCAACGACCTCAGCAGCGAACGGCTCTCGCTCGGTCAAGTGCTGCGCCTCCCCGGTGAGCAACCCGGCATCGACTACACCGTGCAACCCAGCGACACGCTCTACGACATCGCGCGGCGCTTCGGCGTCTCGGTCGAGGTCATCCAGGCCGCGAACGCACTCGCTGGAACCGTGATCCGGCCCGGCCAGACGCTCGCGATCCCGGGGGCGAACGAGCCGGTCGCGACCCCGTCTCCCGCGGTAGAACCTGCCGTCGAACAGCCCGTCACCCCGCCGGCGCCAGCGAGTGCCGCGGAACCTGCCGAGCCCGCGCCGGCGATCGCCGCTCCGGAGCCCGCCACCGAAGCGGAGCCCGAGGCGCCCGAAGCCGCTCAGCAGAGCCCAGCGGAGACCCCGGCAGCCACGGTGGACTACGTCGTTCGCCCTGCCGATACGCTCTACGACATCGCTCGCGCTCACGGTGTGTCGGTCGACGACCTGATCGCATGGAACGCCCTCGACGGGACCCTGATTCGGGTCGGCCAAGTGCTCTCGCTGAACCCCAGCGGTGACCGACCGACGCCACAGCCGCTCGCGGTCACCGTCCGCAGCGGCGACAACCTGTGGACGCTTGCGCGTACCCACGACACCACCGTCGCGGCGATCGCGAGTGCCAACGGCATCGATCCCCAGACCACGCTCCGACTCGGCCAGACGCTCACGATCCCAGGCCGCTACGCGGCGGTAGCCGGCGCCGACGGCGTCGCACCGGCGGTCGGGGGCCCCGCCGCCAGCGAGATCCAGGTCGGTCCCGGGGAGTCGCTCTGGACGATCGCACGGAGGCACGGCACCACCGTCGGCGCGTTGATGGAACTGAACGGCCTGGCATCCGACCGCCTCCAGGTCGGTCAAGCACTGCGCGTGCTGCCGGGCGGCGCACCGACCCAGGCCCTCCCGGCCGCGGCGGCGCCGCAGGCGTCGGTCCCGAGCAGCGGCATGGTGTGGCCGCTCGTCGGCAACATCACCTCGCGCTTCGGGTATCGCCGTCTCCGCATCGGCGGCACCAACATGCACTACGGCCTCGACATCGACGGCAACACCGGCGATCCGATCCGATCCGCCACGGCGGGGACGGTCACCTTCTCCGGTTGGCGGGGTGGCTTCGGGTACCTGGTCATCGTGACCAACGGTGACACCGAGTACTTCTACGCGCACGCCTCGGCACTCCTCGTCAGCGAAGGTCAGCAGGTCCAGCCCGGCGACCTGATCGCCCGAGTCGGAGCGACGGGGAACGTCACCGGCCCGCATCTCCACTTCGAGATTCGCGTGAGCGGTACGGCGGTCGACCCGCTACCGATCCTCGAGTCTCGGGCCACCCGCTGAGCCCGTCGGCGATCGCAGCGATTCCCGTGCAACACGTCATCGTCGTCGGCGACATCCACACCCAAGCGGAGAAGTTCTGGCGCATCCTACGGGAGTCAGGCTGCTCGGACGACGCCCTCGAGCCGGCCGCGCGACTGATGGAGCGCGACGACACGCGCCTCGTCCTCCTCGGCGACCTCGTGCACGCCAAGAGCCGGCAACGCTACGCCGACCTCGTGAACGTGCGGCGCTACGACGAGTACAACCCGCGACACCTGAAGATCGCCGAGGCGGCCCAGGAGTCGTTCTTGTACGACGTCCGGCGCTTCCAGGCGGCGCTCCCCGAGGGGCGCATGACGATCATCATGGGCAATCACGACTTCAACGCCGTCAGCGACGAACAGGGTCCGCTGCGCACCGACGACGTGTCGCACCTCGAGTGGAAGCCGAACTACGGGACCTCACTGCCGGACGACCTGCAGGCGTGGATCAGCACGTGGCCCAGCGAGGTGATCATCGACGGCCTCCATCTCGCCCACGTCGGACCCCTGCCAGAGCACAACACGTACGACAACGCGTTCTACCTCGAGAACCGCAGGCGCTGGATCTACGAAGAGGAAGACGTGATGGAGCAGACGCCGCACCGCCTAGGGGTCTATGGTCATACACCCGTTCGAGGCGGCGTCAACATCGCCTCGCAGGGTCGCGCTGTCCTGCTCGACACCAACGGACACGGCGACGAGTACACGTACCTCGACGTCAGGATCGACGAAGACGGCTACCACCTGCGCATGCGCGGTCTGTTCTTCGACGAACTCATCGCCCGCTGAGCGCGCTGCGCTCGCCCGGCGCCCCGCGAGTCCTCACTCGAAGGCGAGCGCAGCGTCGTAGTTCGGGGCGTACACCACCCAGAGTTTGAACGGCGCGAGGTCGACCCCGCCTTCCTCGGTGGCGAACCGGACGCCCTGCCCGGCGTCGAGCGACCACGTACCATGCACCGCGGCACCGCGTACGAACAGCGTCGCCGGACCGCCCCGCAATGGGATGTACAGGCGCCCCTCGGCATCGTTTGGTATGGCGCGGGCATCGATCGCCACGACGAGCACCGCGTCGAGCAACACGGCCTGTCCCGACGCGTCGCTCGCCGGTGCACCGTTCCTGACCCAACGGTAGGCGTTGATGGCACGTTCGTAGCGGAACGCCGTCTCGTACGACCCACCGTAGCGGTAGCGGATCTCCTCCA
>REEJ01000222.1 GCA_007695125.1 Trueperaceae bacterium
CCAGCCCGTTCGAGCAGGTGATCATCACCTTCCACGTCAAGATGCCGATCTTCGTGGCGCGTCAGTGGATCCGGCATCGCACGGCCCGTGTGAACGAGATCAGCGGCCGCTACAGCGTCATGCGCGACGAGTTCTACGTACCCAGCCCCGCTGCGGTGCGGTTCCAGTCGGAGGCGAACAAGCAGGGCTCGACCGACGTCGAGGTGCCCGAGGCGCTGCGTGAGCGCGTGATCGCGGCGTTGCGCGCCGACCAGCAGCGCAGCTTCGGAGAGTACGAGGCGCTGCTCGACGACGGGATCGCTCGAGAGCTCGCCAGGGTCAACCTGCCGTTGGCGCTCTACACGGAGATGTACTGGCAGATCGACCTCAACAACCTGTTCCACTTCTTGCGCCTGCGCTTGGACTGGCACGCGCAGTACGAGATCCGGGCGTACGGCGACGCCATGGCGCGCTGCGTCCAGGCGGTCGCGCCCCTGGCGTTCGAGGCGTTCGAGGAGCACGTGCTCCACGCGGTGACGCTGTCGCGCTCGGAGCTCGACGCGCTGCGCGCCGCGCTCGATCCAGCCCGCCTCGCCGACGCTTTGGCCGCGTCCGGCCTGCGACGCACACGCCGCCAGGAGGTGTGGCGCAAGCTCGGCATCGCCGAGCCGCTCGGCAGCGCCGAGCCGCTCGGCAGCGCCGAGCCGCTCGGCACGTCGGAGCCGGCTGACGCCGAGCCGGTCGCGGCGGCGGCCGACGGCGCACGCGACGGCGACGGCAACGCCTGAGCGCGTGCGGTACCTGGTGCTGACGCTCGGTCGGAGCGACCGCGGGCCGTTCGCCGCCGCGATCGACCGGTATCGGGCGCGCCTCGACGCGGCGAGCGGTGGCGTCGAGGTGCGGGCTCTCAAGGCGTCGCGGCTCGCGAGCGCGGCGCAGCGGCGGGCAGCGGACGCCGAGACGCTGCTCACGGCCGCCCGTGCGGCGGGCGGGCGGACGGTGTTGCTCGACGAGCGTGGCGCGTCGTTCACGACCGCGGCGTTGGCGGCGCACGTGGCAGCGCTCGAGGTGCGAGGCGAGTCGCGTTTGACGCTGTTGGTCGGCGCCGCGGACGGCGTGGACGAGGGCGCACGTGCCCAGGTGGACGCGATCTGGTCGTTGTCGCCACTGACCCTGCCGCACGAGTTGGCGCTGGTGGTGCTGCTCGAGCAGCTGTACCGGGTCGCGAGCCTCGCGTCGGGACATCCGTACCACCGTCCCTGACGCTTCGTGGACCCTTCATGAGAGACGCATGCACGTCAGGGACGGGGTTGGCCACGTCTCATGATAATACGATGAGTGACATGCTTCACGAACCCCGTATCTGCCGTCTGGGACGAGCATCTCAAGCTCTCATGGAGTGTTCATGCCAGTTGACACCCACCTGCGCCATGTGAGATACTCATGGCTGGACCGCAGGACGGTCTGGCGTCGCATGGAAGGAGGTGCATCCCTTGAACCGGCGTCAGCACTCCCAGGTCTCGGCTCGGACGGACGAATGTGAACGGCGCTCGTGGCGAGGAAACACGGACACTCCCACGAAGCCGCACGACCGACCCCCGTGCCGCGCTCGATCGAACACAGAATCAAGGGGTACACACATGCATCGATTCCTCATCACGCTCCTGACGGCTGCGCTCGTCGGTGGCTTCGCCCTCGCTCAGACGTTCCCGGACATCCCGGCGAACCACTGGGCCGGCGACGCCGTCGAAGAGATCGCTGACCTCGGAATCGTCATCGGCTTCCCCGATGGCACCTTCCGTGGCAACGAAGCCTTCACCCGCTATCAGGCCGCCCTCGTCGTCAGCCGGCTCCTCGCCGTCGTCGACGCCAACATGGACGCCGAACTCTCCGGCCTCCGCGCCGCGATGCAGGACCTGGCCTCCGACGTGGCGGCCCAGGGCGTGCGTCTCTCCGCAGCCGAGAGCGCCATCGCTGGCATCAGCGATGACGTCGCCGCCAACAGCGGCCGCATCGGCGCCCTCGAAGACGCCCTCGCCGGCCTCGAGGCCGCGATGGCCGATTCGGCCGTCCTGCGCGACCTGCAGAACCAGATCGCTTCGCAGCGCGTCGCCATCGACACCGCCCAGGCCCAGGCCGAAGCGGCCGCTGCGCGCGCCGACGCTGCCTACGACCTCGCCCTCCAGGGCCTGGCCGAGGCGGACGCCAACGCGAGCGACATCGCCGCGCTGAACCGCGCGCTGCAGATCCTCAGCGACCGCGTGGACGCCATGGGCGCTCCCGTGGCCATGCCCGACACCTTCGACCCCTCCGGCCTCCAGGCCGGCATCGACCGCAACGCTGGCGACATCGCCAACATCCGCGAGTTCGTGATCCTCCTCCGTCGTGACCAGGTCGCCCTGCGCGACCGCGTGGCCGCCCTCGAGGCTGCCGACGCCGCGACCGCCGAGGCGATCTCCGACCTCGACGCCCGCGTCACCACGCTCGAGCGCACCGCGCTGCAGATCAGCGGCTCGATCAGCCTCACCTACAACGTCAACCGCTTCGCCGGTTGCGTCGACGGCTGTGGCTTCGACGTCGACCGCGTCTACGGCCTCGGCTTCCGCCGCGACATGGGCGCCTCGTTCGTCTCCACCGGCCGGAACCCGACGGACGACTTCCCGTCGGCCCAGCGCCCCGCGCAGCGCCGCATGGAGTTCACCCAGGGCAACGGCTTCTCCTCGACCCTGTCGATCAGCGTGATCGGTAACCAGGCGTTCGACGGTACCAGCCAGCCCCGCGGCCTGGACGCCTTCTCGGCCGTCGCCGACCTCGACTTCCGCCGGGCGTACAACCTCGACGGGAACGAGACGCCGGGTGACGACACCTTCACTGGGTACGTCCTCCGGGTCAAGAGCTTCACCACCACGTTCGAGCCGATCGGTTCCGATCCGTTGACCTTCACGTTCGGCGACGAGATCGTCGTCCGCGCGACGAGCTACGTCTTCGATATCGACGAGGAGCCCGGCTACCTGGCCCAGCTCGGCTCGCCCGACATCCTGTCCTTCCTGTCCCCGACCCTGTGGGTCGCGTACACCGACCCGGCCGAAGACGGCAACAGCAACCGCACCGCCATCCGCGGCACCATGGCACCGAGCTTGGGTGACGCCGTGCAACTCTCGGGCGGCTTCACGTTCGCCCGCAGTGCCGTCAACACCGAGGACAAGGACGACGTCTTCGGCGACAACGTCGAGACGACCGTCTGGGGCCTCGACGGCGAAGCGATGCTCCTCGGCATCGTCGGCCTCGAGTTCGAGTACGCCAGCAACATCGACGACGCCACGAGCGTCCTGTTCGTCAAGGCCGAGATCGACGGCGGCAGCCTCCCCATCCTGAACTCGCTTGCGGGCAACTTCCGCTCGATCGACGATGGTTGGGACGGCATCTTCACGAGCTTCGGCGACGCCAATGACGACTTCCCCTTCGAAGTCGATCAGAGCGGCTTCGGCGTTGAGGGCAGCCTCGGGTTGTTCATCCTCGACTTGACCGCGTTCTTCGACACCTACAGCGTCGAAGCGGGCGACTCGATCACGGCGTTCGGCGTCTACGGCTCGGCGGACCTGTTCGCGGGCTTCTCGCTCGAAGCCTTCTTCGAGTCCGTCGCTGATGCCAACGGCACCATCGACGCCAACGAGCTCGTCGACCTCGACCGCGAGTCGCAGGGCTACGCCTTCATGGACGGTGACTACGAGACCCAGTTCGGTGTCGGACTCGTTCACGATGGCGGCGCTGCCAACGCGCTGATCTCCGGTCTCGATCTCAGCATCGAGTACCGCCGCTTCAACGCCGACTTCAGCGGTTCCGACCTCGACGTCCTCGCCGAGTACGACCTCGACATCGCCTTCGTTGCGCTGCGTCCGTACGTCGGCTACCGGATGTACGACGACAACCGTGCAGAGCGCGAGCAGTACGCGCAGCTCATCGCCGGCACGTCGCTGCAGACGACCAGCTTCGACTTCGGTCTCGTGCAGCCCAGCCTCGTGGCTGCGGTCAACTACCGCAACACGGACTACGGCGCCGACAACTTCGACGGCACCTTCGTCGCCACCGAGCTCCAGTGGAGCGTCGGCGTCGTGCTCGACGAGTTCCTCTTCGGGGAGTACTCGACGCTCAAGGCCCGCTACGGCCAGTACAGCGGCACCAACGTCGACACCTTCGCCTCGGCTCCGGCCGCCAACGCCGTCCCCGGCGTCGGCCGCGACTTCGATGAGAACCTCGGCGGCGCGTCGACCTCGACGACGGGCTACGAAGTCGAGTGGAACTACCGCGACCTCGTGTTCGCCTACGCGAACTACGAGACCACCGACGGCGTCGACCCGCGGTCTGCCCAGCAGTTCCGCGTCACGTACACCGTCAACTTCTGATCGCCTGATCAGAGCCTGAACGTCGGCGCGCCCCGGTCTTCGGACCGGGGC
>REEJ01000102.1 GCA_007695125.1 Trueperaceae bacterium
CACCACCAGCAACGTCGTGGCCGAGCGCGCCACGCTGGCGGTCGACGTGCGCGTGCCCGACCTGCCCGAAGCGGAGCGCGTCGACGCCGCGGTGCGGGGCTACGCCGTGCGCGACCCGCGCGTGCGCGTCGAGGTGGCCGGCGGCCTGAACCGGCCGCCGATGGAGGCGAACGCCGTCAACGCGCCACTGCTGGAGCGCGCCCTGGCGCTCGCGAGCGCAGCCGGATGGTCGGTCGAGGGCTCCGTGGTCGGGGGCGGCTCGGATGGCAACTTCACCTCGGCCCTCGGCGTGCCCACCCTCGACGGGCTCGGCTCGGTCGGGGGCGGCGCGCACACGAGCGACGAGCACATCCGCATCGGCGAGAGCCTCGACCGCCTGGGGCTGCTCGCCTCGCTGCTGATGGAGGCGTGACGGAGCGCATGCTAGCGTGAGCGCATGATTGCAGCGCTGGTCGCCCTCGCGGCCGGGGTGGCGCTGGCGGCGGCCTTCCCGCCGTCGGGGGTGTGGCCGCTCGTGCTGATGCTGGCGGTGCCCTTCGCCCTGGTCGCCCGCGCCGAGCGGCCGGCCGACGCCTTCACGGTTGCGGGCGCGTTCGCCCTCGGCTACTTCGGTCTGTACGTCCTGTGGCTACCGCTGTCGTTCTCGTCGCCCGGCCTGCTGGGACCGTTCTACTGGCTGCTGCACCCCATCATGCTGATCGTCCTGGCCACCATGTGGGGACTGACGGCGTGGTTCGCCCGCCTGCTCGCCGGCCGCGGCGCGGCCACGCTGTGGCTGCTCGTTCCGTTGTGGGTGCTGGTCGAGTGGGCCCGCAGCCAGGGCTACTTCGCCTTCCCGTGGGGCACGCTCGGCTACGTCTGGCTCGACACGCCGGTGGCGCAGGCCGCGTCGCTCGTCGGCGTGACGGGGCTCTCAATCCTGACGGCGGCCTTGGCGGCGGCCGTGGCGGCCCCGTTCGTCGTCGAGGTCACTTCTCGTTCGCGCGGCAGGCCGGCGCTCGGCCGCTTCGTGCCGCTCGTGCTGGTCGTCGGCGTCCTCGCCGCCGGCTGGTGGTGGGGCGGTCGCACCGTGCCGGCGAACCTCGGGCCGCTCGAGGCGACGGCGCTGTTGGTCCAGGGCAACGTCGACCCCTTCGGCCGGGCCGTGAGCGCGTCACAGGAGCTCGACGTGCACCTCACCATCACCGAGCTCGGGGTGTCGGCGATGGCCGCACCGCCGAACCTGGTGCTGTGGCCGGAGGGGGCGCTGACGGGCTTCGACCTCGAGGCGGCCGGCTCGGAGGCGCTGCGAGCGCGCATCCAAGCGGCCGCGCCCGGCTCGACCTTCGTGGTCGGTGGCCGCGGCCGCGAGGGCGCGCGCAGCTTCAACAGCGCCTTCGTCCTCGAGGCCGGCGAGGTGCTGGCGCGTTACGACAAGCACGTCCTCGTGCCGTTCGGAGAGCGCTGGCCCTTGATCGAGACGTTCTCGGGCGTCTACCGGGGCGTGTTCGCGGCGCTGAACCTACCGATGCTGGTGAGCACCACGCCGGGCCCCGGCCCTGTGCCGCTGCCGTCGGCGCTGGGGCCGCTCGCGACGGGGATCTGTTACGAGTCGGTGTTCCCGGCGATCAGCGCCTCGATGGTCGCAGCCGGCGCGCGCGTGCTCGTCGTCATCACGAACGACGCCTGGTTCGCCCGCGGCGACGGTGCCCGGCAGCATCTCGACATGGGGCGGCTGCGTGCGATCGAGACACGGCGCTTCGTGCTGCGCGCCGCCAACGACGGGATCACCGGCGTGGTCGATCCCTACGGCCGCGTGGCGGCGGAGTACCCGCGCTTCACGGCCGGGCACCTCGCGGTCCGGTTCGGCCTGCGCGACGAGCTGACGCCCTTCGTGCGCCACGGCCACCTGACGCCCTGGCTGCTGCTCGCCGCGACCGTCCTCGTCGGCGGCGTGGCCCTCGTGCGACGGGCGCTGTGAGCACGCGGCGGGTGACCTCGGTGTCGCCGCCGGCGGCGCTGGCGAGGCTGTCGCCGCCAGCGGCGCGCTCGCCCTGGACAGCACCGCCACGCGGCAGTACGATGCGCAGCCGATGAACCTGGTCCTCGTGGGCGGCGGGGAGATCGGTGCGCAGATCGCCGCCGCCCTGCACCGATCGCACAACGTGACCATCCTCGACTTGGAGGAGGGCCGTGGCGAGGCCTTCGAACACCTCGACGTGCGCTTCATGCGCGGCAACGGGGCCGACCCCGACGACCTGCGAAGCGCCGGCGCCGACAAGGCCGACGCCTTCATCGCCTGCACCCTGAACGACGACATCAACGTGCTCGCGTGCCTGGCAGGCAAGGGCATCGGTGCGAAGGAGACGATGGCGTTCGTGACACGCCAGCGCTACGTCGACGCCTTCCGACAGCGTGGTGCCATGGAGTCGATCGGCCTGACGATCGACCGCGTGCTGTGGCCGCAGCGCACGCTGGCTCGCCAGATCGTCGAGATCGTGCGGGTGCCGCGCGCGCTCGATACCGCCTCGTTCGCCGGCGACCGCGTGAAGATGGTCGAGTACCGCATGGAGGAGGGCGACCCCTTCCTGGAGGTCTCGCTGGCTCGCCTGAAACTGCCTGAGGGCGTGCTCGTGGTGGGCATCGTGCGCGAAGAAGACTTCGTGATCCCCACCGGCGAGAACGTCCTGCACATCGGCGACAAGGCCGTGTTCATGGGCACCGCCGACGGCATCCGGCGCGTCGAGGGGCGCTTCGCGCCGAGCCGTAAGCGCCAACGCGTGAGCGTCATCGGCGGCGGCAACGTCGGCTTCATGGTGGCCGAGGAGCTCCTCGAGTACGGCGCCGACGTCACCATCATCGAGCAGGGCGAAGCCCGCTCCGAGAAGCTCGCGGCATTGCTCCCGAAGGCGCTCGTGCTGCGGGGCGACGGCACCGACCTCGAGCTGCTCGAGCAAGAGCGCATCGAGGACTCCGACGTTGTGGTCGCGGTCACCTCCGACGACGCAGCCAACCTGCTGATCTCGCTGCTCGGCAAGCAGTTGGGGGTACCGAAGGTGATCACGCGCGTCGGCTACGCGCGCAACCGGCGGCTGTTCGAGCGCGTCGGCATCGACGCGCCGCTCACACCTCGCACGGCGGCGGTGCAGGAAGTGCTGAACTGGCTGAAGCTCGACGAGGTCGACCACCTGGCGACGATCGAGGACCGCGCCGAGGTGATGGAGGTCACGTACCCCCGGAAGGCGAAGGCAGGCAAGGTGAGCGAGCTCGGCTCGCCGCCGCGCTCGCTGATCGGCGCGATCCTGCGCGGGCACCGCGCCATCGTGCCGCGCGGCGACACCACCATCCAGCCGGGCGACCACCTGTTCCTGATCACCACCCCGGACAACGTCGACGCGGTCGAGGCCTGGTTGGAGCGGCACGAGCGCGGCTCGACCTTCTGACATGCCACGCGGCAAGCGCGGTCGCTTCGCACCGTTCGTCATCGGCACCGGCCTGCTGGCCCTGACGGCCGCGCTGCTGGCGTTCGCGCTGTACGCCGCGATCATCGGCGACCCGCCCGGCCCCTACCTGGTGACCGCCCTGCTGGCCGGAGCGCTCGGCCTACCGACGCGCCTGTACGGCCGCTCGGGCCAGGAGCCGAGCCGACGCGAGGCGCTCATCGGCGTGTTGCTGCTGTGGTCGCTCATCCCCGCCGTCGGCATCGTCCCGTACGTGCTCGGCGCAGGCATGACGCCGCTGAACGCCTTCTTCGAGTCGATGTCCGGCTTCACGGCCACGGGGGCGACGGCCATCAGCGACTTCGAGTCCGTACCGGCGGCGCTCTTCATGTGGCGCGCCTTCACCCAGTGGATCGGCGGCATCGGCATCGTGGTCGTGTTCGTCGCGGTGTTCCCGCAGCTCGCCATCGCCGGCCGCCAGATCTTCAACGCCGAGCTGCCGGGTCCCACCGAGGACCGCATCACGCCGCGCTTGCGCACCACGGCGCTGGCCGTGCTGACGCTGTACGTCGGTCTCTCCGCGGCGTGCGCGTTCGCCTACGTCTTGGCCGGGATGGACCCGTACACGGCGGTCGCGCACGCGTTCACGACCGTGGCCGCGGCCGGCTTCTCGCCCGAGGCGCGCTCGTTCGAGGCCTACGGCCCGGCCGTCGACTGGGTGGCGATCACGTTCATGACGCTGGCGGCGGTCAACTTCGCGCTGCTGTTCCGCGCGTTCATGGGCCGGCCGCGCGACCTGGCGCGCGATCCTGAGCTGCGCACGTACGTCGCCATCGTCCTGATCGCCGGCTCGCTGCTGTCGTTCCACCTGATCGGCACGTACGAGGGGACCGAGATCCTCCGCCACGGCTTCTTCCACACCATCTCGATCCTCACCACCACCGGCTACGCCTCGGCCGACTTCGACGCCTGGCCCG
>REEJ01000104.1 GCA_007695125.1 Trueperaceae bacterium
CCGGTGCCGAGCAGGAGCATGAAGTAGCCCTGCATCGTGGTGGCCTCGCCCATCGCGGTGCCGGCGTTGATCTGCAGCGGGTAGCTGTTGGGGTTGGCCTCCTTCAGCGCGCGTGCGGCGTCGAGGAGCTCATCCCAGGAGCTGGGCTGCCAGCCGCTGGCATCGAGCCCGGCCGCTTCGAGCAGGTCGCTGCGGACGTGGATCATCCGGTAGTCGGTGCCGAGAGCGATGCCGTAGCGCTCGCCTTCGAACATCGTCAGCTCTTGTAGCCCGATCGGGATGGCGTCCCAGCCTTCCCACTCGTCGACGACGGCGCCACCGACCTGGTCGAGGGGCATGAGCATGCCGCCCTCGACGAACTCGGGGATCCAGAAGCCGTCGAAGCCCAGCACGTCGGCGCCGGCGCCGACGGAGAGGTCGAGCGCGTACTGCTCCTTGAGGCCCTCGTCGCTGCCGCCGAACTCGATCAGGTTGACGGTGACGCCGGGGTTGCGGGCCTCGAACTCTGGGATCACGAAGTCCTGCAGCCATTGGACCTGCAGGTCGTTGACGCCGCCAGCCACCATACGGGCGGTGATGGAGATCGTCTGGGCGAGGGCGCTGCTCGTCATGGCCAGCAGGCCTGCGGCCAGCACGGCGAGGAGGGTGGTGCGGATTCGTTGGCTGATCATCGTTCCTCCGTGGGTCGTGCGTGAGTGCGTGCGCGTCGGTTCGCGCGTTCCACGCGGCCATTCTCGGTCAGCGGTCCGCCTCCTCCCTGCCGGGCACCAGCTCCAGCGTGATCACGCCGGACGGCCCGAGCGTCAGGTCGAGGCCCCTGCCGATCGCTTGGAGCGGGGCCTCCCGGGTCTCGTCGAGTCGCACGAGGTGGACCTCGTGCAGGGGATGTTCGGTTTGGAGGCGGCCGGTCACCCGGACCGGAGCCGGGTTCCACACGCGCACGATGGTGCCGCGGCCGCTCTCGGCGCTCGGCTTGAAGGCCGAGAGGGTGAGGGGCGGTTCGAGCGACAGGCCGGCGGCGCCAGTCGGTCCGCCGGTCGTCAGCACACGGGCCGGCGCGACGAAGCGCTCGGCCTCGAGCGCCAGCGGCCCCTCCCACCAGGCACCCTGGTACGGGACGAGCGCCAGGTGGAAGCGGTGGCGGCCGTGGCACTGGGCCTCGGGGGTCGCCAGTGCGGGACCGGCGCCCTGTGGGCGCGAGGTGAGGTCGTCGCGCGAGAGCCAGCCGACGCAGCGCAGCAGCGTCACCGCGAGGTCGACGCCGCCGTCGGTCGGGATCGCCTCGTACTCGCTCAGGCCGTGGTTGAGGACCGCAAGACCGTGGTCGCCGTCGTCCACCGCCACGAACCGGCGTTGATGGTTCGTCGCCACGGGGCGCTGGAACCAACCGTCGCCCGCTGGCGGGCGCACGGGCCGCTGGAGCACGTCGAAGTGCCCGTCGGCCCACACCCGCTCGGCCTGGCGACCGCTGGCGACGCGCAGGCGCAGGCGGTGATCGCTGGCGCGGTTGTCGACGTCGACCGCGAGCTCGAGGCGATGCGAGCCCGCGACGAGGGTGAAGGTGACATCGAGGTCGAGTGTGGCCGCGCCGAGGCGCCGTGCGCGATCGTCGGCCAGCCGCTCCGGCAGCTGGAGCCGGTACGTGGCGCTCGCGCTGGCGCGCAGGGGACCGCGCTCCAGGAGCCGCGGGGCGTCCAGGCTGGTGCTCGCCGTCGTGACGGTGTCCTCGGCGACGGGCGAGAAGTCGTACTCGTCGCCGGCGTCGCCCTCGTCCTCGAATCGCAGGTGCAGTGGGTAGCTGGCGCCGCTGGCCCGGTCGACGAGCGTCACCGCGCCGTTGGCATCGATCTCGACGTGCAGCGTGGCGTGCTCGAGCACCACGGCGCCTCCGCGCTCGCGCGCCTCGACGGCGCCGTGTGGCGCCGTGGCCGGCGCCGTCTCGGCGCCATCCGTCGAGATCCGAACGGCGCTGACGCCGAGGGCCGGCAGGTCGCTCTGGAAGGTGAGCCGGACCCGTTCGCGCGCCTCGTCGGCACGACCCGGGGCCGTGCTCGGATGCGCCTCGAGCTGGACCGGCAGAGCGCGCCCCTCGCCGTCGAGCACGCGCAGCGTGGCGGCGCTGCCGGGTGGCAGCAGCAGCTCGGTCTGGACGACCGCGCGCTCCGCGAGCGGGAGCGGGTTGAACACCGCCAGGTGCGTGGCGCTGGAGCGGTCGTCGCGCGGGTCGTCGCGGCCGTGCGCGAGGTGCTCCACGGCTCGGCGACAGAGGTCGTCGCCGAGGTGCGTGACCTGCTCGAAGCGCGTGAGCATCTCGCGGTGGACGGGGTCGATCGAGCAGCCGCAGATCGAGTCGTGCGGGTGGTTCAGCAGGAGCGTGCGCCAGGCGACGCCGAGCAGCGGGCGCGGGTCGGGGCCACCGGCGTGCAGCGCCAGCGCGGCGAGCGGCTCGGCGTAGCGCTCGAGCAGCGTTTCGGCGTGGTGGTTCGCCTGCTTGAGGTACATGCGGGCCGAGAGGACGCCGGCGAGGACGTGCTGGTAGCGGCTGCCGCGGAACTCCCCGCGGTGCGTGGCGAGGTCGGCGCCCTGGGCCTGCGCGGAGCGCACGAACTCTTCGACGTCGGCGTGGACCACGTCGACGTTCGGGAAGGTGTCCGCGAGGTCGCGCACGATGGTGGGGACGTTGGGTTGCGGGAACAGGTGATCGGAGCCGTTGAGCATCAGCAGCGCCGGCCCGGTGGCGTAGGCGTCGATGCCGCCCTCGAGACGCTCCACCGACTCGCGGAGCCAGACAGGGAACTCCTCGCCCAGGTCGCTACCGCCGTAGAGCACGGCTGCGAACTGCCGCCGGGCACGCTCCGCGTCGTAGGTGTCGCGCAGTTCCCAGTCGTGATGGCCGATGCCGGCGGCCGGCGAGTAGGTGCCGAGCAGGTGGACGGCGAACACGTGCGCGGTGCCGTCCGCGGACTCCCACGTGAACTCGCCGCGCAGCCGTTCGCCCTCGTCGCCGACGCCGCGCTCGAAGACGATCGCGTCGAGGCCGAAGCCGCGCACGATCAGCGGCAGCTGGGACACGTGCCCGAACGAGTCCGGTGTGTACGCGACCGGCATCGGCGGACCGAAGCGGCGACACGTGGCGTGGCCCAGGGCGAGGTTGCGGATCAGGGCCTCGGGGCTGACGAGGAACTCGTCGGCGAGCACGAACCAGGGCCCGATCCGGAGGCGGCCGGCGCGAACCTGTGCCGCGAGCGCGGCGAAGCGCTCGGGCCTCACCTCCAGGTAGTCGTCGAGCACCACGGCCTGGCCGTCGAGCGTGAAGCGGCGGTAGCGTTCGTCCCCCTCGAGCAGCTCGAGGACCTGGTCGATGACGTCGACCAGCCGAGCCCGGAAGGTCTGGAAGGGGAGGTACCATTCGCGGTCCCAGTGGGTGTGGGGGACGAAGTAGACCGTCCGTTCGGGCGATGTCATTGGCTCGACTCCCTGATCACGAGCGTGTGACCGACGAGGCGGTGGCCGGCGCCGACCCCCTGGTCGTCGATGGCGGCGAGCAGCAGCTCGACGGCGTTGCGGCCGAGCGCGTGGGCGTCGAGATCGACGCTGCTGAGGCTGGGATCGGTGTAGCGCGTCAGATCGTCGTTGTTCATGCCGACGATCGCGACGTCCGCCGGGACGTGCAGGCCGCGCTCCTTGAGCGTTCGCATGGCGACGAGGGCGTGGGGATCGGCGACGGCGACGGCGGCGTCGAGCGGGAGGCCCGCGTCGAGGTGCCCTTCGAGCAGCGGGCGCACCGCCTCCGGCGGCCCATCGACGTGGAGCACGCGCGCCTCGACGCCGGCATCGGTGCACGCAGCTCGGAAGCCGCGCTCACGGTCTTGCGCGAAGGTGCGGTGCTCCGGACCGTTGAGCAGGAGCGGCGATACGCGGCCCGCAGCGAGGAGGTGCTCGGTCGCGTCGCGCGCGACGGCGACGTTGTCGTTGTCGACGGTGCTGACGCCTGCGACCGGGCTGCGCCCGAGCAGGACGTGCGGGAACCCGGACACCACGACGTCCGTGAGGAGGGCGTCGTCGTCGCTCGGGTTCATGAGCACCACACCGTCGGACCAGCGCTCGGCGATCAGCCGCTTCAGGATCGTACGCGCCTCGCCTTCGTCTTGCGGAACGGTGACGGTGAGCGTGAAGCCACCGTCGCGAGCGCCGTCGTGCAGCCCGCGCAGGAAGCGCGTGAAGAAGCCGCTCGACAGGGTCGCGCCGAGGGCGGGATCGAGCAGGTGGAGCGACCAGGTGCGGCCGCTGGAGAGGCTGCGGGCGGCGCGCATCGGATGGTAGTCGAGCGCGACAGCGGCGTCGAGGACGCGTTGGCGCGTCTCGCTGCGGACGCGTGCGTCCGCGTTGAGCGC